>CADEFD010000075.1 GCA_902826515.1 uncultured Acidobacteriota bacterium | reverse complement strand
TGGCTGGCGACCAGGTGACCACCTACAACGAAGCCGGTGAGCAGTACGAAGTGCATCTGCGGGCGCAGGAGTCGAATCGCAACACCGAGGCGGCGCTGGCGGCGCTGCCGGTGCCGTCATCGCGCCTCGGCATCGTCTCGCTCGACAACATCGCCACCTTCGCGCGCGGCGATGCGCCGGCCACCATCAATCGCATGGGCCGGCAGCGTCAGGTCACGCTGACCGCCAACATGCTGCCGGGCACGTCGCAGGGCACGGCGCAGGAACAGATCGCGGCAGCGGCCGCGTCGCTCGAGTTCGGTCCCGAATACCGCGCCGACTTCGCCGGCCGTTCGCGCGAGCTCAATCGCACCGCCTCCGCGTTCCTCACGGCGATCGGCCTGTCGTTCGTGTTCATGTACCTCATCCTGGCGGCGCAGTTCGAATCGTGGCTGCACCCGGTCACGATCCTGCTGTCGCTGCCGCTGACGCTGCCGTTCGCCCTGCTGTCGCTCATCATCTTCCAGCAGTCGCTCAATATCTTCTCGGGACTCGGCCTGCTGGTGCTGTTCGGCGTCGTGAAGAAGAACTCGATCCTGCAGATCGATCACGCGAACCAGCTGCGCGACGGCGGCATGAACACGCACGATGCCGTCATCCAGGCGAGCCGCGACCGGCTGCGGCCGATCCTGATGACCACGCTGGCCTTCGTGGCCGGCATGGTGCCGCTCGTGGTCTCGCAGGGCGTTGGTGCGGCCACGAATCACGCCATCGGCTGGGTGGTCATCGGCGGACAGACACTCGTGCTGCTCGTGACGCTCGTGGTCACGCCGGTGGCGTATTCACTGTTCGACCAGATGCAGCAGATGGGGCTGGCGGGTCTCATCGGCCGGCTGCGGGGGCGGCTGCCGGTCCCAGACGTGGTCACGCCGCTCTGATCGCGGCCCGCCGCGGACTCGGGTGGTTGGGTATGATGCCGCCACCATGACCATCCGCCGCGCCGCCGCGTTCATCTTCCTGCTCCTGACGGCGGCCTGCGGACGTGCCGGCCAGGCGCCGCCACAGTCGGTCGAGCCGGCTGCGGCGCCGGCGCCGGTGCTGGCGTCGCTCTCGGTCACCGACCTCGACGCCTTCATCAGCGCCACCGTAGCCGCGCAGCACGCCGTCGGCGTCACCGTGGGCGTGATGCAGAACGGCCAGGTGATCTTCGCCAAGGGCTACGGGCTGGCGCGCGTGGCCGACAAGACGCCGGTTGCAACCGACACGCTGTTCGCGGTGGGTTCGGTCACGAAGCAGTTCACGTGCGCGGTCGCACTGCAGCTCGCGCAGGAGCAGAAGCTGTCGTTCGCGGACACGGTCGGGCGCTACGAGCCGGGCCTCACCCGTGCCAGCGAGATCACGCTGGCCGACATCGGCGGCATGGTGTCGGGCTATCGCGACTACTACCCGCTCGACTTCGTGGACCGGCCGATGGCGGCGCCGCGCCCGAGCCTCGACATCGTGCGCGACTTCGCTTCGCGTCCGCTCGACTTCGAACCGCGCGCCCGCTACTCCTACAGCAACACCGGCTATCTGCTGCTCGGCGCGATTGCCGAGCGGGCCGGGCGCGAGCCGTTCGCGACGCAGCTCGAACGCCGGCTGTTCACGCCGCTCGGCCTCGCGCACACGCGCTACGAACCGGCGCGCGGCGGCGCCGGCATGGCCGAGGGCTACACGCCGCTCGGTCTCGGGGACGTCGAACCGGCCGTGCCCGAGGGCACGGGCTGGATCGGCGCGGCCGGCGGCATCTGGTCCACGCCCGGCGATCTGCTGACGTGGGACCTCGCGCTCATGGACGGCAAGGTCCTCTCACCGGAGTCGTGGGCGGTGATGACCACGCCGCGGCGGCTCACCGACGGCCGCACGAGCGGTTACGGCTGCGGCCAGTCCATCCGCGACCGCGGCCCGGCGCTCGTGCTGCAGCACGGTGGCGCCGTGAGCGGCTTCGGCGCGCGCAACGCCATGGTGCCGTCGTCGCGCTCGGCGGTGGTGGTGATGGCGAATGCCGACTGGGCCGGCGGCGTGCTCGACACCATCGAGAGCGCGGTGCTCGCGAAGCTCATGCCGGTGGCCGACGCGCCGATGGTCAGCGGCCCGCCGGCGCGCGAGGTGGCGCTCGACCTGCTCGCGCAGATCCGCAAGGGCGAAGTGAACCGCGCGCTCCTCGGCGACGAATACTGCGCCTTCCTGACGCCGGCGCGCCTGGCGGTGATGTCGACGTCGCTCGTGGACGCCGGCGAGGTGCGCGAGGTGCAGCCCGGCGCGATCCGCGAACGCGGCGGCATGGAGGTCTCGACACTCTCGCTGTTGGTCGGGGCGACGCCCGCCACGACGCTCATGTACCGCACGCCCGACGGCAAGGTGCAGGAGTTCCTGTTCAGCCGCCGCTGAATACTGGGGTCAGACCCCATTCCAGCTCCGCCCAGACTTTGGTGGCAGGTTCTGCCAGGAGTCTGCCCCGGGCCAGAATGGGGTCTGACCCCACTATGCAGAGGGGACGGGGGGCAGCAGCTGCGCGAAGTGGGCGCCGCTGGCTTCGACGACACCCATGACGGCGAGCAGCACGTCTTCCCGCGCGATGCGGAAGGCATCGTAATCGGTCGTGGCGAACCAGCAGAGGATCTCGATGTCGATCGTGGCCGGACCGAGGTTCGCGAGCCGCGCCACGACCACGTCCTGCCACACGAGCGGATGCGCCCGCAGCAGGTCCTCGATGCCGGTGACGACCTGACGGACCTGCGCCGCGCTCGCCCCGTAACCGAGCGTGATCGTGGTGCCGAGGCGGATGCGATCGCGCAGCGCGTACGACTCGATGCGCGAGTCTGCCAGGCGCCCGTTCGGGATGGTGACGAGCGTGCGGTCGGGCGTGCGGATGCGCGTCGAGCGCGCACCGATGTGTTCCACGGTGCCGATGACGTCGTCCACCTTCACCGTGTCGCCGACGCGGCACGGCTGATCAGTGGCGAGCGCGATCGAGCCGAACAGGTGCTCGACGGTCTTCTGCGCGCCGAACGCGAACGCGATGCCGCCGATGCCGAGGCCGGCCACGACCGTGGTGACGGGGTACCCGAACGTGGCGGCAGTCGTGACCGCGCCGGTCACCATCACCGCCGCCTTGAGCAGATTGCCGCCGACGAGCAGCATCGATCGCGCCGACGGATCGCCGGCCGCCCACGACCGCTCCACGATCATCTCGATGAGCGTGTCGACCGAGCGCCAGACCATCCAGAAGACGGCGACCACCCCGAGCGCCGTGAGCACATTCACGCCGAGCCGGGCGTCGGCCGGCGGCAGTTCCAGGAAGGGCAGCGCGACCGCGGCTACCACCGTGGCGCACAACGACGTCAAGGCCGGACCGATGCGCTCGAGCCAGCGCTCGTCCCAGATCGACGCCGTGCGCCGCGCCACCCGCAACAGCACGCCCCGCAACACCGCGCCCACCACGCGCCCGGCGGCCCACGCCCCCACGACCAGCAGCGGCAGCGCCAGCCACTGCCACCACATCAGCCCACGCGGGCCCATCGAGTGCCACACATCCGGAAGAGTCATCGACGTCACACCAGCTCTCGTCGGTAAGTCTACGACGCCAGGCACTAGAATTCCGGCACGCCGGCCGGAGCGGCGCTTTGGAGGCGGCATGCGCGGAACGATCTCGGGATGGCTGGCGGCGGTGGCGGCCACGGCGGGACTGCTGGCGGCCCAGCCGCAGGGACGCGACGTGCGGCTCACGCTGCGCGAAGGCACGTCGATGGCCGCGGCGCTCTCGCCCGACGGCCGCACGGTCGTCGTCGACCTGCTCGGCGCGTTGTGGACGCTGCCGGTCGAGGGCGGACCCGCCCGGCGCGTGCTCGCCGACGGCTACGACGCACATGCCCCGGCGTGGTCGCCCGACGGCCGCCGGATTGCGTTCCAGGCGTACCACCGCGACACCTGGAACATCTGGACGATGAACGCCGATGGCAGCGACCTCCGGCAGCTGACGTCGGGCCCGTTCGACGATCGCGAGCCGCACTGGTCGCCCGACGGCGCGCGGATCGCGTTCAGCTCCGATCGCGGCGGCAGCTACGACATCTGGCAGCTCGTCGTCGCCTCCGGCGACGTCCGCCGTGTGACGAACGGGACGGCCAACGAGTCGATGCCCGCGTGGTCGCCGGACGGCCGGGAGATCGCGTTCGTCTCGGATCGCGAGCCGCGCGGCATCTACGCGCGGCAGGTCGAGTCGGGCGTGGAGCGCGCGCTCGCTGCGGATGCCGGCGTGCTCTACATGCCGTCGTGGGCGCCGGACGGGAAGACCATCGCCTACGTGGCCGTGGACGCCGCGGCCACGCGCCTCATGGCGGGTGGCGTGAACGTGGCCGACGCCGGCGAAGACGTGTTCCCGTTCCGCCCGCAGTGGATGTCGGCGGGCGAGTGGCTCTACACCGCCGACGGCGTCGTCAAGCGCCGCGCCCGCGGCAGCGCCGCCCGCACCGTGCCGTTTGCGGCTGAGGTCGCCTTCACGCGCGCGCCGTTCACGCCGGCCCGCCGCAACTTCGCGCCCGAGGGCCCGCAGCCCGTGCGCGGCCTGATGCATCCGGCCATTTCCCCCGACGGCTCGACGATCGCGTTTGCGGCGCTCGGCGATCTCTGGCTGGTCGCCACGGCCGAGCCGTCGCCGGAGCCGCGGCGCGTGACCAACGACGTCTTCATCGAGACCAATCCCGTGTGGGCGCCTGACGGCCGCTCGCTCGCGTATTCGTCCGACCGCGACGGCGCCGTGGCGCTCTGGGTGCACGATCTCGCCGCCGCGACCGACCGCCGGATCGCCGCCGACGGCACGACGGCGGCGTGGTCGCCCGACGGCTCGCGGCTCGCGTATCTCGACAGCGACTCGCAGTTGCGCGTCGTGCAGGTCGCAAACCGCGAGCAACGTCAGGTGCACGGGCGGATCTTCGAGCCCGGACGTCCCTCGTGGTCGCCCGACGGCAAGGCCGTCGTGATGTCGGCGCTCAAGCCGTACTCGACGCGATTCCGCGAGGGCACGAACCAGGTGCTGTGGGTGGCGGTCGAGCCCGACACCACGCCCGATGGCCGCGCCGCCTTCGCGCCGGATCGCTGGATGGATCCGATTCCGCACAAGTCGGTCGGCATGCGCGAGAACCTCGGCCCCGTGTGGGCGCCGAACGGCCGCGAGATGGCCGCCATCGTCGATGGATTCCTCACGACGTATCCCGTGGGCCGCGACGGCGTCGCGAGCGGGCCGCCGCGGCGCGTGTCGACCGACCTGGCGAGTTCGCCGTCGTGGACCACCGATTCGCGGCGCCTGCTCTACCAGGCCGCCGACCGTTTCCGCCTCGTCGATCTGGTGGACGGCCGCACGCGCGACGTCGCACCGCGGTTCTCGTGGACGGCGGCGCCGCCGCCCGGCACGACCACCATCCACGCCGGGCGTCTCTTCACCGCGCGGGCCGGCGCCGGCCTCGAGACGGCGATGGACGTCGTCGTCGAGGGCGCCCGCATCGTGAGCGTCGCGCCGCATCGCGACGACCAGCATCGCGGCACGGTCATCGACGCGTCGAACGCCACCGTGCTGCCCGGGCTCATCGAAAGCCACACACATCTCGTGAAGGCGTTCGGCGAAGCGCAGGGCCGCATCTGGCTGTCGTTCGGCGTGACCACGGTGCGCAACCCGGCCACCAACGCCTTCGAAGGGCAGGAGGAGCGCGAGGCGGTGCTCTCGGGCGCGCGGGTCGGCCCGCGGGTGCTGACCACAGGTGAACCCCTCGACGGCTCGCGCGTCTACTATCCGGGCGGCGTCGCGCTCGACGGCGGCGGCCTCGTGGACCTGCAGCTCGCGCGCGCGCAGCAGCTCGGCTTCGACTTCATCAAGACCTACGTGCGGCTGCCTGACCTGCTGCAGCAGCGCATCATCGAGGGCGCGCACCGCGCCGGGATGCCCGTGACCTCGCACGAGATCTATCCCGCCGTCGCCTACGGCGCCGATGGCGTCGAACACGTGCGCGGCACGAGCCGCCGCGGCTACTCCCCGAAGATGAGCGAACTGCGCCGGTCGTACGCCGATGTCGTGCAGCTGCTGACGGCCTCGGGGATGACGATCACGCCCACCATCACCATCCAGGGCGGCTTCCAGGTGCTCACCGCGCGCGATCCGTGGTGGGTGAGCGACGCACGCGTCACCCGGCTGTTCCCGCCGAGCGTCGCTGCCGCGGGCAAGGCCCTTGTCGCCGCGCCGCCGTCCGCCGCCACGCAGGCCGCGCGCGAGGCGCTCGTCACCCCGCAGGAGCGCTTCGTCGCGGCGGTCGTGGCTGGCGGAGGCAAGGTCATCGCCGGCACCGACTCGCCGATCAATCCCTACGGCGTGGCCCTGCTCTCGGAGCTCGAACATTACGTGCGCGGCGGCCTCACGCCGGCCGAGGCGATCCGCGCGGCGACGGCCGTGCCGGCCGAGGCCATGGGCCTCGGCGCCGACCTGGGCACGATCGAAGCCGGAAAGCTGGCGGATCTCGTGGTGGTGGACGGCAATCCGCTCGCCGCCATCACCGACCTGCGCCGCACGCGGGTCGTCGTCGTGGGGGGTGTCGCGCACACGGTCGACGCGCTGCTCGCCGGCCCGGTGCGCCGCCGGCGCTAGCAAGGCCGTCAAGTCACACGCGCGGCAGCCGATTTCCCTGAGGGGCGTACCGGAATCCCGGGCCCCCCGGTCAGGGAGCGCGTGTCCAGATGTCCACCATTGCCCACGTCGGCACAAGTCATCACGTCGATTCGACGGCCGCCGGCGTCGAAGCCGCCGCGCTCGCCCTGGCGCCGCTCGCCGGACGGACGCCGTCCGTGGCGCTCGTCTTCGCCTCGGCCGATCACGATCACTCGGCGCTCCTCGCGGCGGTGCAGGGCGCGCTGCCCGGCGTGCCGCTCGTCGGCTGCTCGGGTGAAGGCGTCATCGCGCAGAGCGACTCGAACGAGACGTATGCCGCCGCCGCGGTGATGGTCGTGGCCTCCGATCGCATCCGCTTCCAGACCTTTCTCATCGACGATTACGGCGCCGACCCGGCCGGCGCCGGCCGCCGGCTCGCCGCGCTCGTGAACGACACCGCGACCGACGCGCGCTGCCTCTGCGTGCTGCCCGACGGGCTGCAGGGCAACTGCACCCAGCTCCTGCAGGCGCTGCACGAGAGCCTGCGGGTGCCGATGCCGGTCATCGGCGGCGCTGCCGCCGACGCGATGACCTTCGAACAGACCTACCAGTACTGCGATGGCCGCGCCGTCAGCGGCGGCCTCGCGGCGCTGCTCATCTCGGGCGACGCCGACGTGGAAGTAGCCGTCAGCCACGGCTGCAGTCCGGTGGGCGGGGAACGCGCGGTGACGAAGTCGGCCGACGGCTGGATCCACGAGATCGACGGCCAGCCGGCGTGGAATCTCTTCAAGGAATACCTCGGCGACGACAGCGAAGACCTGAACGCCGAGGGCATCGTGCACCTGTGCGTCGGTGAACGGCTGCGCGACCACGCCGACTACGACCCGTTCGTCATCCGCACGCCGATGCAGCTCGACAAGCCGACCGGCGCGCTGTTCTTCCCGGGCGGGGGGCTGACCGAAGGCCGCGGCATCCAGCTCACGCGCCGCGACCCGGAGCGTATCCGTGTCAGCTCCCGCGAGTGCGCGGCGAAGCTGCGCGCCACGCACGACCGCGCGCCCGATCTGGTGCTGCAGTTCGACTGCGCCGGCCGCGGCCGCATCCTCTGGGGCGGCAGCGCCGCCGACGAAATCGTGGCGCCGCTGCGTCAGGTCCTCGGGCCGTCCACGCCGTGGGTCGGCTTCCACACCTACGGCGAGATCGCGCCGATTGCGGGCCGGCCGTATTACCACAACTACACCGTGGCGCTCTGCGCCCTGTACGAACGCGCGGCGGCCTGAGCGGTCCGACTGCCATGGCCACCCTTCCGCTGCCGGCCGAGCATCACGATCTGCACGAGCAGATCAAGCTGCTCATCCGCACCGAGCACCAGCTCCATCGGTCGCAGAGTGCGCTCGACCGGCAGTTGATGCGCGTCGAGCTGCTCAGCCAGTTCACGCTGCGGTGGGACAGCCAGGCGCCGGTCGCCGCCATCCTGCAGGATGCCGCCGGCCTTTTCCGCCGCCTGTTCGCGGTAGACCAGGTGGCGATGGCGGTGGGCCCCGGCATCGAGGTGCCGGCGTCTCCGGGCGGACGTGCGCATCTCGTGACCCGCCCGGCGGCCGCGCTCGACGCCGCGCTTGGCGGCGTGGCCTCGCCGATCGTCGCCGCGCTCGGCACGCTGTCGCCGGCGCTGCGCGAACTGGCCGAGGACCTGGGCCTCGCGGACGCCGCCGCCCCCGCCGAGCGGCAGATGGTCGTGGTGCCGTTCCGCCTCTCGCTCGACGGCCCGCCGATGTGTCTCGCGGCGTCGACCTCCGACACGCGGAAGACGTCGCACATCCGCGAGGCGCCCACGGCCGCCGCCGGGCCGTTCCTGCGGCTGATGGGCAGCCACATCGAACACACGCTCCGCAATTCGCAGCTCCTCGCCGAACTGGCCAGCGCGCAGCGCCGCCTGCTCGCCGCGCAGAGCGAACTCGAAGAGCGCGTGGCCTCGCGCACCGAGGCGCTGACCCGCGAGATCGCCGAGCGCACGCGCACGGAAGTCGAGCTCACGCGGGCGATGGCCGCCGCCGAACAGGCGAGCGTCGCCAAGAGCGCGTTCCTCGCCAACATGAGCCACGAACTGCGCACGCCGCTCAACGCCATCATCGGCTACAGCGAGATGCTCAAGGAAGACGCCGAGACGGCCGGCGAGACCGGCTGCGTGGGCGACATCGGCAAGATCCTCTCGGCCGGCCGCCACCTGCTGGCGCTCATCAACGACGTCCTCGACCTCTCGAAGATCGAAGCCGGTCACATGCAGCTCGACCCCGAGGTGTTCGACCTCGCGGACCTCATCAGCGGCGTGGTCGCGACGTCGCAGCCGCTCGCTGCGGCGCGTGGCAACAGCTTGTCCGTGCACGGCCTCGCGGCGGCCGGCACGATGTGGTCGGACCGCACGAAGGTCCACCAGGTGCTGCTCAACCTGGTGGGCAACGCCACCAAGTTCACCGAACGTGGCGAGGTGCGCGTCGAGGTGGCCCGGCCGGTGCCCGGCTGGATCGAGATCCGGGTCGCCGACACCGGCATCGGCATGAGCGAAGAACAGATCGGCCGCCTGTTCCGCGAATTCACCCAGGCCGACGCGTCGATGACGCGACGCTACGGCGGCACCGGGCTCGGGCTGGCGATCAGCCAGCGGCTCTGCCGCCTGATGGGCGGCGTCATCACGGCGCAGGCGACGCTCGGGGCGGGATCGACGTTCACGGTGCGCCTGCCGGCGGAATGCGACGGCCTCCCGGAAGGTATCCCACGATGAAGGTGTCACAGCAGCAGTGGACGCGCGACGCGGGCTGGAGTGCCGGCGACGGCGCGGCGTCGCCGGCCGCCGGTCTGGTGCTCGTCTTCGGCGAGGGCCGCGCCCTCACCGACCCGGCGGTGCTGGCACCGCTGCGGGCCCGGTACGCGGAGGCGATCGTCTTCGGCTGCTCGACCTCCGGCGAGATTGCCGGCACGTCCGTGCGTGACGAGACGGTGGTCGCGACCGCGCTCGATTTCGCCGGCACCCGCGCCCACCTTGCCGCCACGGCGATCGAGGGGGAAGGCGACAGCTTCCTGGCCGGCCGCCGCCTCGCGCAGGACCTCGCCGCGCCGGGCCTCACGCACGTCTTCGTGCTCTCCGACGGCCTGTGCGTGAACGGCAGCCAGCTCGCCGCCGGACTCGCGGCCGGCGTCGGCCCGGATGTCATCGTGACCGGGGGCCTTGCCGGCGACGGCACCGCCTTCGCGCGTACGTGGGTCGTGGCCGGGCCTGAGGTGAGCAGCGGCATCGCCGCCGCCGTCGGGCTCTACGGCACGCGTCTGCGCGTCGGCTGCGCGTCGCTCGGCGGCTGGGATCCGTTCGGACCCGAACGCACCGTCACCCGGGCCCGCGGCAACGTGCTCTACGAGCTCGACGGGCAGTCGGCGCTCGGCATCTACACGAAGTACCTCGGGGTGCATGCCGCGGCGCTGCCCGCCTCGGCCCTCCTCTTCCCGCTCGCGATTCGTGTTCGGGGCCAGGACCCGGTGGTGCGCACCGTGCTGTCGGTGGACGAGGCGCAGCAGTCGATGACCTTCGCCGGCGACATCGCCGAGGGCGCCCAGGCGCGCCTCATGAAGGCGAACTTCGATCGCCTGATCGACGGCGCCACCGGGGCGGCGCGCATCTGCCAGACGGCCACGCACGATGCCACCGCGGAATTCGCGCTGCTCATCAGCTGCGTCGGCCGCAAGCTCGTGCTGAAGCAGCGCACGGAAGAAGAGGTCGAGGCCGTGCGCCACGTCATCGGCCCGCAGGCGGCGATGACCGGCTTCTATTCCTACGGCGAAATCTCGCCGTTCACGCCTGGAGCGGCCTGCCGCCTGCACAACCAGACCATGACCATCACGACGTTGTCGGAGAACTGAGACACCCGTGCACGCACTCCTCCAGCGGCAACTGCGACGGTATCTCGACGGCGTCGACCTCACGGCGGCGCCGTGGCCGGCCTTCCTCGAGGCGGTCGATCAGAGTTATCTCGAAGCCGAGATCGACCGCAACCTCGTCGAGACGGCGATGGAGATCAGCTCCCACGAGCTGCTCCAGGCCAATGCCGAGCTGCGCGGCCTCGTTCAGGCGTTCCCGGATCTCATTCTGCACGTCGACGGCGACGGCCGCATCACGTCGTGCCGCGGCCGGGCGACGCGCGCCTTTGCCGTGCCCACCGGCGGCCTGGTCGGCCAGGCGCTGCGCGACTTCTTCCGCGCCGGCGAGCAGGCGGCCTTCGACCGCGCGATGGTGGCTGCCCGCGAGCCGGGCGCCGTCGTGACCGTGGAACACACGAGCGACGATCGTCGGCCCGCCGTGCACGAGATGCGGCTGGCCGCCATCGGCGAAGGCACCGTCGTGGCCATCGTGCGCGACGTGACCGACACGCGCCGCAGCGAAGACCTGCGCCTGGCGAAGGAAGGCGCCGAAGCCGCCAGCCGCGCCAAGAGTGCGTTCCTCGCCAACATGAGCCACGAGCTGCGCACGCCGCTCAACGCCATCCTCGGCTACAGCGAGATGCTGGCGGAAGAAGCGCCGGCCGACATGCGCGAGGACCTCCAGCGCATCCACGGCTCGGGCCGCCACCTGCTGCAGGTCATCAACGCCATGCTCGACATCGCCCGCATCGAGGCCGGCATGGTGCGCGTCGAGATCGACGCGGTGGAGGTGCGGGCGTTTGCCGCCGAAGCCGTCGCCGCCGTGCGGACGGCCGCCACACAGAAGGGCCTGACGCTCGATGTCACGATCGGCGCGGGCGTCCACGTGATCCAGACCGATCGCGTGAAGCTCCTGCAGGTGCTGCGCAACCTCCTCGCCAACGCCGTCAAGTTCACCGAACGGGGCCACGTCACGCTCGGTGTGGAGGCGGCCGAGGCCGACGGCCGGCCCGGCGTGGTCTTCGCGGTGCGCGACTCCGGCATCGGCATTCCCGGCGAGATGCTGGCGCGCCTCTTCCAGGACTTCGCGCAGGTGGACGAGTCGACCACGCGCCGCTTCGGCGGCACCGGGCTGGGGCTGGCGCTCTGCCGCCGCCTCTGCGGGCTGCTCGGCGGCCGCGTCGCCGTCGAAAGCACGTTCGGCGCGGGCTCGACCTTCACGGTGTGGGTGCCGCTCGCCGGCGTCGCCGACGCCGATGCCGAGGCCGCGACGCGGCTCGTGCACACGGGGGACGCGGCATGAGCACGCGGCTGCTGCTCGTCGAAGACAACGAAGCCAACGCCGACATGTTGTCGCGCCGGCTGCTGCGCCAGGGGTTCCAGGTGCTCATCGCGACCGACGGCCTGCAGGCCGTGGACATGGCGACCAGCGCGCAGCCGGATCTGGTGCTGATGGACATCAGCCTGCCGAAGATCGACGGCTGGGAAGCGACGCGCCGCCTGAAGGGCGCCGCCGCCACGGTGGCGATCCCCGTCATCGCCCTCACCGCGCACGCGATGGTGGCCGACCGTCAGAAGTGCCTCGATGCCGGCTGCAACGAGTTTGAAACCAAGCCCATCGATCTGAAACGCCTGCTCGAGAAGATACACGCCCTGCTCGGGGCGAGGACGACGCCATGACTGCCTCACGTGTGCTGCTGGTGGATGACGAAGCCGTGAACCGCGACATGCTGTCGCGGCGCCTCGAACGGCGGGGCTACTCGGTGGGGGTCGCCGCCTCCGGCGCCGAAGCGCTCGAGGCGATCGACCGCGAGCCGTGGGCGGCGGTGCTGCTCGACGTGCAGATGCCGGGCATGAGCGGGCTCGAGGTGCTGCAGAAGGTGCGCGAACGCTGGACCGCTGCCGAGCTGCCGGTGCTGATGGTGACGGCCAAGGACGGCAGCGAAGACATCGTGGCGGCGCTCGACCTCGGCGCCAACGACTACGTGACCAAGCCCGTGGATTTCCCGGTGGCGGTGGCCCGCCTGCGCGCGCACATCGCGCGCAAGGACGCGGAGGACCGGCTGCGCGCGAGCGAAGAGCGATATGCGCTGGCGGCCCGCGGCGCCAACGACGGGTTGTGGGACTGGGACATGGCGGCCGGCTGCCTGCACCTCTCGGCGCGCTGGAAGAGCATCGTCGGCTGCGACGAGGCCGAGATCGACACGCGCCCCGAGGAATGGTTCGATCGCGTGCATGCCGAGGATCTGCCGCGCCTGCGCCATGACCTCGACGCGCACCTGCGCGGCCGTGCCCCGCACTTCGAGAACGAACACCGCCTGCGCCACGCGGCGGGCAACTTCCGCTGGGTGCTGGCGCGCGGCATGGCGGTGCGCGACCGCCAGAACACCCCGGTGCGCATGGCCGGGTCGCTGTCGGACATCACCGCCAACAAGGTCGTGGACCAGCTCACCGGCCTGCCGAACCGCATGCTGCTGCACGACCGGCTCGAACACGTGCTCAGCCCGGTCGAGGCGTCACCCGCCGGACTGTGCGCCGTCCTGCTGCTCGACCTCGACGGCCACCAGCTCGTCGCCGACGGACACGGGCAGAGCCACGCCGACGAGCTCCTGCGCGCCGTCGCCCAGCGTCTCGAGTCGTCGCTGCGGCTCACCGACGCCGTGGCGCGTCCGGCCGACATCGCCCAGGCGCACACGCTGGCCCGCCTCGGCGGCGACGAGTTCGTGCTCGTGCTGCATCAGGTGCGCGACGCCGTCGATGCAACGCGCGTCGCCGAGCGCCTGCAGCGCGTGCTGGCGCGGCCGTTCGTCATCCGCGAGCAGGAACTGTTCATCACGGCGAGCATCGGCATCGCCCTCGCGGCCCCGGGGGCTACCCCCGACGATCTGCTGCGCGACGCCGACACCGCGATGACGCGCGCCCGCGTGGGCGGCCGCGGCCGCATCGAAGTGTTCGAGACCGGCATGCGGCAGCAGGTGCTCGAGCGGCTGCAGCTCGACGCGGCGCTGCGCCTCGGTCTGGAGAACCACGAGTTCCTGCCGCACTACCAGCCGATCGTGGACCTGGCGTCGGGCCGCCTCGTCGGCTTCGAGGCGCTGATGCGCTGGCAGCGCGGTGACGGCCGCCTGGTGTCGCCGGCGGTCTTCGTGCCGACGCTCGAGGAAAGCGGCCTCATCGTGCCGGTGGGCCGCCAGTTCGTCGAAGACGTCTGCGCGCAGCTCAAGGCGTGGCGCGCGTCGGGGCCCGACAGCCGGCATCTGTGGGTGAACGTGAACTTCGCCAGCTCGCAGTTTGCCGAACCCGACGTGCTCGAGACGCTGCTCTCGGCGATCCGCGCCGCCGGGCTGGGGCCGGAGGACATCGTCGTCGAGATCACCGAGTCGGCGGCCATCGGCGACATCGATCGCGCCGCCGAGACACTGCGGAAGTTCCGCGCCGCCGGTCTGCGCGTGGTGCTCGACGACTTCGGCACCGGCTACTCGTCGCTGTCGTGGCTGCACGAACTGCCGATTGCCGGCATCAAGCTCGATCGGTCGTTCGTCGCCGGCGAGCGGCGCCATCCGGCCATCCTTGCCGCCGTCGTCTCGCTGGCGGCGCAGCTCGGCCTGACCGTGACCGCCGAGGGCATCGAGACGAGCGCCCAGCACGCGCAGCTGCGCGGGCTCGGCTGCGGCTACGCGCAGGGGTACCGCTTCGCGAAGCCGCTCGACGCCGACACCGCCGGCGCGCTCATCCGCCGCCAGCCCACGTGGCTGCCCGACGTGGTGGACGACACGGCGGCGACCGCCGCCTGACCGGCGCCCGCGCCTGCCGCCCGGCGCTTGGCCGCGCGCCGCGGGAGCGGTAGACTCGTCGCAATGCGTTCGCTGCTTTGTGCCCTTGCGCTGGTTCTGTCTGCGTGGCCGGCCGGTCACGCCGCCCAGCCGGCGCCGTCGGCCGTTTCTGCGTGGGTGGCTGTCCCCGCGGCCGGCGCCACCACCGCCTCGGCCTACGTCGAGGTGTCGAACCCGACGATGTACGAGATCTACATCACGGGGGCCACGGCCGATGTCGCGCCGAAGGTGGAACTGCGCGCCGCCGCGACTGGCGGCGCCGAGCCGGCGGTCATCGCCGAGTTCCCCGTGCCGGCCTACGGTGGCACGGCGGCCGCGGCCAGCGCGCCGCACCTGCGCCTGGTGGGCCTGACCCGGCCGCTCGCGGCCGGGGATACCGTGCAGCTCACGCTCACGACCGACGGCGGCGCCACCCTGAAGGTGACCGCGCCCGTCCGCCAGCCCTGACGCCGGGGTCAGACCCCTTACGGATTGCGTACGGGACCTGTCCCCACGGCTTCGCGACTTGACGCAGAATAGGGACCGTCGCCGGGCCGCCCCGGGGCGGCCCACGCGGCCGCCCACCCCGCCGTTCCGCCGTGGCCGGCCGGGGGCCGACATCCCGCAGTTCGATCCAGAGGAGTACAGCGCATGAAGAAGTTGATGTTCGCTCTCGCGACCGTGGTCGTGGCGGCCGGAGCCTTCACGTCGGCTCAGCAGGGACAGCGCCGCGCGCCGGACCCGCGCTCGATGGGCGGCGGCGACTGCCGCGACAACCCCTACAACTGCGCCGAGGCGCCGAACCCGCTGCCGGCCGCGTCGACCGTGTGGCTCGAAGAAATGACGTGGATGGACGTCCGCGACGCCCTCAAGGCGGGCAAGACCACCGTCATCGTCTCGACCGGCGGGATGGAACCGAACGGGCCCTGGCTCGTCACCGGCAAGCACAACTACGTGCTGCACGCCAACTGCGAGGCCATCGCCCGCAAGCTCGGGAACGCTCTCTGCGCGCCGATCGTGAAGTTCGTGCCCGAAGGCGGCATCGAGCCGAAGACCGGCCACATGACGAGCCCCGGCACCATCACGGCGCGTGAAGAGACGTTCCAGATGCTGCTCACCGATATCGCCGAGAGCCTGCAGGCGCACGGCTTCAAGACGGTGGTGTTCATCGGCGACAGCGGCGGCAACCAGAAGGGCCAGCAGACCGTGGCCGACGCGCTCACGAAGAAGTGGGCCGGCAAGGCCGTGGCCCTGCACATCCCCGAGTACTACACCTACAACGTGGTCACCAAACACTTCGAGGATCAGGGCGCGCTGCCGAAGGATCGCAAGAGCGACGGCATGCACGACGATCCGGTCATCACGCTCAACATGTTCATCGACGACCCGAACTCGGTGCGCTACGACGCCCGCGTGAAGGCCGGCAAGGCGACGATCGACGGCGTGTCGATCGCCGACCGCGCCAAGTCGACGGATCTGGCGAAGAAGATCGTCGCCTTCCGCGCCGACTACACCGTGGCCGCCATCACCAAGGCGCTCGCGGCGAAGTCGTCGATGCAGTAGGTCCGCGCCCGGACGCGCCGGCGGCGTGCCGCCGGCGTGCTCCCGCCCCCGCGGCGGACCGTCCCTCTCCACATCGCCCGAGGTGCCCCCGCGGTGATCGGCACGACCATCGGCCCGTATCGGGTCCTGCGTGAACTCGGGCAGGGCGGCATGGGCACCGTCGTGCTCGCGGAAGACACGCGCCTCGGCCGTCACGTCGCGCTCAAGACCGTCTCCGGCGCCCAGGCCGGCACCTCCGGCGGCCGCGCCCAGCTGCTCGACGAAGCCCGCGCCGCCGCCGCTCTCACACATCCGGCCATCGCCGCCGTCCACGACGTCATCGAACACGACGGCAACATCGCCATCGTCTTCGAACTGGTCGAAGGGGAGACGCTCGCCGCGCGGCTCGCCAAGGGCCCGCTGCCCGAACCGCTCGCCGTCACGATCGCCGTGCAGATCGCCGACGCCCTCGCCGTTGCGCACGGCGCGCGGGTGCTGCACCGCGATCTCAAGCCGTCGAACATCATGCTGGCGCCCGGCGGCGTCGTGAAGATCCTCGACTTCGGCATCGCCCGCTTCCGCCCCGTGGGCCACGACCAGCCGGCGGGGAAGGACGGCGACGAGGGGTTCATGGGCACGCCCGGCTACGTGCCGCCCGAGCAGTGGACCGGCAAGGCGGTGGACGAACGCGCCGACCTCTACGCGCTCGGCGTCGTGCTCTTCGAGATGCTCACGGGCAAGCGCCCGTTCCCCGAGCGTGAACCGTTCACGCTGGCGCTTGCGGCCATCGACCGCATCGCCCGCCGCGTCTCGTCGCTGCGCCCCGGTGTCTCGCCGGCGCTCGATCGCCTGGTGGCGCGGCTGCTCGCCGCCGATCCGGCGCTGCGTCCGCCGCGCGCCCGCGTCGTGGCCGACGAACTCCGCTCGCTGCTGGCGCCGCCGCTGCCGCCGCCGCCGCCGCCGTGGAAAGTGTGGGCCGCCGCGGCCGTCGTCCTCCTGGCCGTCGCCGGCGGGGCGGCGTGGTGGTGGCTGCGGCCGGTGCGCCTCGACGTGCGCAATCCGGTGATTGCCGTGCTGCCGCTCGCCAACAACACCGGCGACGCGTCGAGCGACTATCTCGCGGCCGGGGTCGCCGACAGCCTCGTCACGAGCCTCGCCTCGTTCCCGTCGGTCACGACGCTCTCGCGCGCGATGGTGGCCGAGTCGCGCGCCCGCTTCTCGACGCCAAGTGCGATCGCCCGCGATCTCGGCGCCACGCTGCTCGTGGACGGCACCGTGCAGCGGCAGGACGACAAGCTCAACATCGCGATCAGCCTCGTCTGGCCCGACGGACGCGTCGCCTGGAGCGAAGCGGCCGAGGGGCCGGCCCGCGACGTGTTCGCCATCCAGGCCCGGCTGGCCAGCGCGCTCGTGAGCGCGCTCAGCGTGCAGATGTCGGCCGACGACGAGACGCGCCTCGAGACGCCGCCGACCTCGAACGTCAACGCGCTCGATGCCTACTGGCGCGGCCGCGCGCTGCTCGAACGGCGCGACACGCCGGGTAACCTCCAGCTCGCCGAGGTGGCCTTTCGGGAAGCGCTGCGGCTCGATGCCCGGTTCGTCGATGCGCACGTCGCGCTCAGCGAAACCTACTGGGAGCTCTACAACACGACGCGCGATCCGCGCTGGGTGCCGCAGGCGCAGCAGGCCTCGGCGACCGCGCTGGCGCTGGCGCCGGACGTCGCCGCCGTGCGCCTCGCGCTCGGCATCACGCTCACGAACAGCGGCCGCTACGGCGAGGCCGTGCAGGAACTGCAGCGGGCGCTCGCCATCCGCCCGAACGACGACGAGGCGCGCCGCTACCTCGGCAAGGCCCTCGCCGCGCTCGATCGCACCGATGAAGCTGTGGCCGAATGGCGCAAGGCGCTGACCATCCGCCCGAACAACTGGCAGGCGCTCAGCGACATGGGCCGGGCGCTCTTCGCCCGGGGCCGGCTCGCCGAGGCCGAAGCCGCCTACCGGCAGCTCATCACGCTCAATCCCGACAACGTGATCGGGCACCAGGGCCTCGGCACGGTGCTGCATCGCCTGAAGCGCATCCCCGAGGCGCTGGAGTCCTACGAACGCGCCACCGCCATCACGCCGGCGTCGCAGACGCTGTCGAACATGGGCACGCTCTACTACGAGCGCCGCGAATACGCCAAGGCGGTCGAGGCCTACCGGCGTGCCATCGCGTTGCGGCCCAACTCGGCGCCCACGCACCGCAACCTCGGCGACCTGCTGGCGCAGCTCGGGCGGCAGGACGAGGCGCTCGCGGCGTATCAGCGGGCGGTCGAGCTGGCGGAAGCGGCCCGCCAGGTCAATCCCGCCGACGCGCAGAACCTTGCCGAACTGGCCGTCTACACGGTGAAGACCGGCCGTGTCCCGGCGGCGCTCGCCTACGCGGCCGAGGCGACGCGGCTCACCCCGGAGGCGCCCGGCGTCTGGTGGCTGGCGTCACACGTCTACGCGCTGGCCGGCCGCACCGAACCGGCCATCGACGCGTTGACCAGGGCGCTCGCGAGGGGCCGGGCCAGGTCTGACGCCCGCGAGGCGCAGGAACTGGCGTCGCTGCGCGGCCACCCGGCCTTCGAGCGGCTGGTCAGCCCCCAGCCGGCGCGGTGACACCGGCCTCGCCCCGGGCGCCGCTGGTGTATCGTTGTCCCGCCGTTCTTCGGCAAGGAGCCGTTCACCATGTCTCGACCCAGAGTGCGCTACGCGACGATCTTCGTCTTCCCGCCGCCCGCCAGAGGCAAGATGCCGGTGGTCAGCACGTCGCCGGAACGCCTGACCGTCCGCCCGGGCGACTACGTCGAATGGACCATCGTCAACGCCAGCGGCGCGGGCGGCAAGGTCTCCGTGGGCTGGGAGAAGCGCAACCCGCTCAAGGGCGAGTCGACCAGTCCGTTCGAGCGCCGCACGCGCGACGTGGTGCGCGTCAAGGCCGAACCGGGCATCTACAAGTACAACGTGCTCATCGACGGCAAGGTCGTCTTCGACCCCGAACTCGAGATCATGAGCTAGGGCGGGCCGGGGGCGCCGGCCGTCGATCCGGCCGCGGCGTCCCGCCACGCTGACCTACGGTCATGACCGCGGTTCGCCGTCATCTGCGCGCCGGTGCCGTCGCGTGGCTCGTCTGCCACGCGCTCGCCTTCAGTGCGCTCGTGCCGCGCGACTGCTGCGCGGCGCACGCGCATGCCGCGCGGGAGTCGGCGCCGGCAGACGACGCGGCCTGCCCGATGCACGATGCCGCGCCGCCCGCGTCCTCGTGCGCCATGAGCGGCACCTGCCAGGCGCCGGGCGCCGCGCTGGCCGCAGTGCTGTTCCAGGCGGCCGTCGTCGAGCCCGTCGCGCACCTCAGCCCGCACCTCTCGCCCGCCGCGCGCCCGCGTCCGCGGGATGTCGTCTCGCGCACGCTCGCCACCCCGCCCGACGCACCACCTCCTCGATCCTGAGATCACTCGCGCAGGGAAGACGGCGGAGCCGCGCGCGCGTGCTCCGCGTGGTGTGTCGTGTGTGATGAGGGAGTGTCATGACCAAGTGGATGCGGATGGCGGCGGCGTGTGCCGCCGTGGTGGTGATGGGCATCGCCGTGGCGCAAGGGCAGATGCCGGCGCCCGCGCCGGTGGCGTCGCAGCGTGATCAGGTCACGCTCGCCGTGCCGGGCCACACCAACGCAGCGCCGTGGGTGGCCGCGGCCGGCCGCTTCGTGGCGGTGACGTGGGGGGCGGCCGTGCAGGGGAAGTGGGACATCTACGTCGCCACCAGCCGTGACGAAGGGCAGACGTTCGGCACGCCCGTGCGCGTCAACACGGTGGACGGCGATGGCCGCGTCAGCGGCGAGATTCCGCCGCGTGTTGCGCTGCACCTGCCGGCCGGCGCCAGTGTGCCGCAGGTCGTCGTCGCGTGGAACGCGAAAGACCAGGGCACCGAGATCAAGATCGCGCGCAGCCGCAACTTCGGGCAGACGTTCGCGGCGCCGGTGTCGCTGCAGGCGCCCGGGGCCGCCGGCGATCGGGGCTGGCACGCCCTCACCATCGACGCAGAGGGCCTGGCGCACGTCGTGTGGCTCGATCATCGCGGCCTCGCCGAAGCGCCGGCGGATGCCGGCGCGAAGGCGGGCGGCGCGGCGGCGGGCCACGGCAGCCACGAAGCGGCCGCCCTCGACGGCGTGGCGATGGCGATGAAGTCCCGTCTGCACTATGCGACGTATGGCGATCGCGCCACGCCCGAGCAGAGGCTGGCGCCGGGCGTCTGTTACTGCTGCAAGACCGCGCTCGCGCCCACGGCGAAAGGCGTGCTGGCCACCTGGCGGCACGTCTACGACGGCAACATGCGTGACATGGCGTTCGTGCTCCTCGGCACACCCGGCGCCGCGGCGGCGCCGCCGCGTATCAGCGCCGACGGCTGGTCGATCAACGGCTGTCCCGACGACGGCCCGGCGCTCGCCGTGGACGCCGCCGACCGCGTCCACGCCATCTGGCCCACGGTGATTCCCGGCGACGAGCCGGTGGGCGCGCTCTTCTACGCCTCGAAGCCGGCGTCCGCGTCGGCCTTCGGCGCCCGCCAGCGTGTGACCACGCTTGGTTCGCCCAAGCCGTCCCACCCCCAGGTGGCGGTGGACGGCACCGGCCACGTGTTCGTCGCGTGGGACGAAATCGTGGGCGGCGTGCGGACGGCGGCCTGGTCCGACGGCACCGCGGCCGGCGATGGTGCGTTGCGTCTCGGGACGCCAGCGCGCCTGGCGGCGGCCGGCCCCACGCAGTATCCGGTGATGGCGCCGCTTGCCCGGGGTGTAGTGGTGGCCTGGGTCAGCGGGGCCCAGGGAACGAGTGTGATCCGCGTGCGACACCTCGTCGCAGCCGGGACGGCCGCCACGGCCGCACGATAGGAGATGACCATGATGCGCCTTCAGTTCGCCAGTCTGTGTGTGACCGCCTCCCTGTTGGCCGATCCGGCCGCCGCGCAGCAGCACGGGGGCCAGAAGCCGGGCGCCATGGATCACATGGACCACAAGTTCGACGATCCCGAACGCTACGCGAAGTCGTTCGACGATCCAGCGCGCGACGCCTGGCAGATGCCGGCCCGTGTCATCGAGGCGCTGGCGCTCAAACCGGGACAGAAGGTGGCCGACGTCGGCGCCGGCACCGGCTACTTCAGCGTGCGCCTGGCCCGTGCGGCCGCGGCGCCGAAGGTCTTCGCCGTGGACCTCGAGCCGAAGATGGTCGAGCACCTCACGAAGCGCGCGGCGGCCGAAGGCCTGAAGAACATCACCGCGGTGCTGGCGTCCACGACCAGTCCCAACCTGCCCGAGCCGGTCGATGTCGTGCTCGTCATCGACACCTACCATCACATCGGCAACCGGCCGGCCTACTTCGCGGCCCTCAAGGCGAAGCTCACGCCGGGCGGCCGGCTCGCCATCGTGGACTTCCGCAAGGGCGGCGGCGACGGCGGCCCGCCCGATCACTTCCGCTTCACGCCCGAGCAGATCACGGGCGAACTGGCACAGGCCGGCTACGTCCTCGACCGCGCCCACGACTTCCTGCCGCGCCAGCACTTCCTCGTCTATCGCATCAAGTAAGCACCTGGAGGCTCCATGACCCGTTCGTCGCTCGCCCTGCTGTTCTCGTTCGCCCTCGCGGCGCCGGCTGCCGCGCAGGCACCGTCACCCGTGACGATCCGCTTCGCGATGACGGCGGCGGGTGCACCCGTGACGTGCGGGGCGAACATCAGCGGCGTGGGCACGACGAAGTCCACGGTGAGCATCATCGACGCGCGGTTCTACGTCTCGCGCCTGCGCCTCGTGAAAGCCGACGGCGGCGAAGTGCCCGTGGCGCTCACGCAGGACGGGCTGTGGCAGCTCGACGACGTGGCGCTGCTCGACTTCGAGAACGCCACCGGCGGCTGCGCCAACGGCACCGAGCAGACGCGCGACCTCATCGAAGGCTCGGCGCCCGCGGGGCAGTACACGGGCGTGCGTTTCGAGGTGGGCCTGCCGTTCGAGAAGAACCACCGCGACCAGACACTGCAGCCCTCGCCGCTCAACCTGAGCCGCCTGTTCTGGAGCTGGAACGCCGGCTACAAGTTCATGCGCATGGACATCAGGAGCACCGGGCAGCCGCGCGGCTGGCTGCTGCACCTCGGCAGCACGGCCTGCTCGCCGGCCGGCAGTCCCTCGACGGTGCCCGTGTCGTGCGGCAACCGCAACGTGGTGACGGTGGACCTGCCGGGCTTCTCGGCGGCGCGCGACGTGGTTGAACTCGACTTCCTCGCACTCTTCGCCGGCAGCAACGTGGACACCAACACCGACAAGACCGCCCTCGGCTGCATGTCGGGTGGCAGTGACCCCGAGTGCCACGGGCTCTTCGGACAGCTCGGGCTGGCGATTGCCGACAAGTCGGCCGGCACGCAGCAGGTCTTCCGCGTGAAGCCCGCCGCGACGCTGGCCCGGTAGCCGTGTCTCGCCTGCGGGTCCGGTCCGCGCTCGTTGCCGCCGCGGTGCTCTGGGGCGGCGTGTTCGCCGCCCACGTCGCGGGGCGGCAGGAACACGTGCATCATGCGCCGGCGCAGGCGCGCATGCTCACGAGTCCGCTCGATCTGTCGGACGCCGACCTGGCCGCGGGCCAGACGTCGTACGAGGCGCGATGCGCCGGGTGTCATGGCCGCGCCGGCACGGGCGGTCCGGCGCCGGCGGCCGGACGTCCGGCGCCGGCCGATCTCACGCGTTCCGACCTGCGCACGCACACCGACGGCGAAATCTACTGGGTGATCGCCAACGGCATTCCGGCCAGCGGCATGCCGGCTGCCACAGGGCTCTCGGATACGGCACGCTGGCAGCTCGTGGCGTGGGTGCGCAACCTTGGCGGCGTGAAGGTGGCCGTACGCGCCACCGATGGCGGCGCGTCGTACGTGTGGGACCTGCCGCCCGGTTTCCCGCGGCCCAAGGTGCCCGCCGACAACCCGATGACGCCGGCCAAGGTAGAACTGGGGCGGTACCTCTTCTACGACACGCGCCTGTCCGTGGACGGCACGTTCTCGTGCGGCAGCTGCCACGAGCAGCGGCTCGCCTTCACCGACGGCAAGGCGCTGTCGAAAGGCGTCACCGGCGACATCACGCCGCGCAGTTCGATGGCGCTCCACAACGTGGCCTATGCGCCGGTCTTCACCTGGGCGAATCCCACGGTGCGGCGGCTCGAAGCGCAGGCGCTCGTGCCGATGTTCGGCGAAGACCCGGTGGAACTCGGGCTCTCGGGGCGCGAAGACCAGATGCTCGCCCGGCTGGCCGCCGAGCCCCGCTACCCGGCGATGTTCGCTGCCGCGTTCCCCGGCGATCCGGCACCCATCTCGCTTGCCAGCGTCACGCGCGCCATCGCCTCGTTCGAACGCACGTTGCTCTCGGGCCGCTCGGCCTACGACCTCTACCGCACGAGTGCGGACCCGAAGGCGCTCTCGCCGGCCGCGATGCGCGGGGAAGACCTGTTCTTCTCGGAGAAGACCGAGTGTTTCCACTGCCACGGCGGCTTCAACTTCACCGAGACGAACGACTACGTGGGCAAGGGCTTCCTCGAGATCGAGTTCCACAACACCGGGCTCTACAACCTCGGCGGCCAGGGCACCTACCCCACGCCGAACACCGGCGTGCATGCCATCACGGACGACCCCGAGGACATGGGCCGCTTCAAGGCGCCGTCGCTGCGCAACATCGCGCTGACGGCGCCCTACATGCACGACGGCAGTATCGCGACACTCGCCGAGGTCATCAAACACTATGAAGCGGGCGGACGGACCGTGGCCGACGGGCCGCACAAGGGTGTCGGCAGCGCCAGTCCGCTCAAGAGCGAGTTCGTGAAGGGGTTCGAGCTCACCGACCAGGAGCGCGCCGACCTGGTGGCGTTTCTCGAGAGTTTGACCGACCACGCGTTCATCAGCGATCCGCGCTTCGCCGACCCGTGGCCGAAGAAGGCGCCGACTTCGAAGGGGCAGTAGCCATGACCCGCCGCATCGTGCTCCACCTCGTGTTCGCCGTGGCGTTGCTCGTGGCCGGACGGGAGACCGCTGACGCCCAGACGCCGGCCCGCCAGGCGGCGTCCGACCTTTCGCGACAGCTCATGAGTCCGTTCTGCCCGGGCAAACTGCTCGCCGACTGCACGTCGCCCAATGCCGGCGAATTGCGCGAGGCCATCGCGGACCGTCTGACGGCGGGTGAGACCGTGGCGGCCGTGAAGTCCGATCTGGTCCGCCAGTACGGCAAGGAGATCCTTGGCGCGCCGCCGGCTGAAGGTGTGGGCTGGCTTGCGTGGCTCGTGCCCGGGCTGCTCGGCCTGGCCTCGGCCGCCGGTATCGGCTGGAAGGTGGCCCAGGCCGTGCGCGGCTCCGGCGCGACGCCGGCCGTGGCCGTGGCGGGTGCTGCCGATGCCGGCGCGCTGGCGCAGGTGGACGACGAACTCCGCGATCTCGACTGACCACCGGGCCCCGGCGCCGGGCGGGATACCATAGAGGTTCCCGCCCATGATTTCCTTTGCACGCATCGGCAAGCAGTACGGCAGACAGGTCCTCTTCGTCGACGCCTCCTTCCAGCTGAATCCCGGCGAGAAGGTGGGCCTCGTGGGGCCGAACGGCGCCGGCAAGACCACCCTGTTCCGCATGATCGTCGGCGAGGAAGCGCCCGACGAAGGCGACGTCTCGGTGCCGAAGAAGCTCTCGGTGGGCTACTTCCGCCAGGACGTCGGCGAGATGTCGGGCCGCTCGGTGCTCGACGAAGCCATTGCCGGCAGCGGCCGCGTGGGCGACCTGCACCACGAACTCGAGGCGCTCAACCAGGCGATGGCCGATCCGGACCAGGCCGACGACATGGAGAAGGTCCTCGAGCGCTTCGGCGAAGTGCAGGAGGAATACGACCATCTCGGCGGCTACGCGCTCGAGGCGCAGGCGCGCGAGATCCTGCACGGGCTCGGTTTCGAGGACGACCGCATCGACGGCGACGTCGGCGCGCTTTCGGGCGGCTGGAAGATGCGCGTCGCCATGGCGCGCGTGCTGCTCGGGCGGCCCG
>CADEFD010000074.1 GCA_902826515.1 uncultured Acidobacteriota bacterium | reverse complement strand
GCGGTCTTCCAGGTAGCGATTGAAGCGCGCCTGGTAGATGGCCATGATCGGGCCGAGGCCCATCGACACCGTGGGCACTTCCCAGAAGTCGGGCATCAGCCACGGGTGCGGATAACTCGAGAGCCCGCCCTTCTCCGCCAGTTCGCGGCGGAAGTTGCGGAGCTGGTCTTCCGAGAGGCGGCCTTCGAGGAACGCGCGGGCGTAGATGCCGGGCGAGGCGTGGCCCTGGAAGAAGATGAAGTCGCCCTCGTGGCCGTCGCGGCCGCGGAAGAAGTGGTTGAAGGCCACCTCATACAGGGTGGCCGCCGAGGCGTAGGTGGAGATGTGGCCGCCGATGCCGTCTTCCTCGCGGTTGGCGCGCACGACCATGGCCATGGCGTTCCAGCGGACCAGGCTCTTGATGCGGCGCTCGATCTCGCGGCTGCCCGGGTAGGGCACCTGTTCGTCGGCGTGGATGGTGTTGATATAGGGGGTGTTGGCCGTGAAAGGCAGCTTGACCCCGCTCTGCTGCGCGTGGCGCCCGAGCTCGCCGAGCAGGCGTCCGACCCGGGCGGGTCCGCCGTGCTGCAGGACGTAGTCGAGCGACTCGAGCCACTCGCGAGTTTCGAGGGCCTCGAGCTCCGCGGCATCCGTCTGAGCGGTGTTTCTCATGTCTCCCATTACCCTTTCGTGCGCGTCCGCGACTCGTCAAACCGTGCAGTTCGCGGCAGGACAATCGTACTATCTTACTTCCACCGGCCGGGCAGTCTCAAACCCGGCTGGCCCATCCACGAGGCCCCAGGTGCCGCCACAACCACCACTGCAGGTTATCGGCCCGAGGGCCCTCCGGCTGGCGCGACAGGCCATCGTGACGTGCACCGACTGCGCGCGCCTGCGCACCTACTGCGCGGGCGTCGCCCGCGCGAAGCGGGCCGCCTACAGGGACGACGCGTACTGGGGACGTCCGGTCCCGGGTTACGGCGATCCGGCGGCGCGGATCTTCATCCTGGGGCTGGCGCCGGCCGCCCACGGCGCCAACCGTACCGGCCGCGTCTTCACGGGGGATGGCCGCGGTGGCTCCGGCGACTTCCTGATGGGGGCGCTCCACAGGGCGGGGCTCGCCAACATCGCCACCTCCCAGACGGCGGATGACGGGCTGCAACTGCACGGTGTCTTCGTGGGCGCCGCGGCGCGCTGCGCCCCACCGGCCAACAAGCCCACCCCGGACGAAGTGGCCGCCTGCCGCCGGCATCTCGCCGCGGAGATCGCCGCGCTGCCAGACCTGCGGGTGATGGTGGCGCTCGGAAAAATCGCGTGGGACGCCTGGCTCGCGTTCGTCGGCGGGCATACGCCGCTGCCCCGCCCGCGCCCGGCCTTCGGCCACAGGGCGGTCGCGCAGCTTGCAGCGCCCGGCGCTCGCGGCCCGGAGCGCCTCACCCTCGTGGGCTGCTTCCACCCGTCGCGGCAGAACACACATACGGGACGGGTGACGCCCGCCATGTACGACGCGCTCTTCGCCCAGGCGTCGGAACTGGCCGACGCATCGGCTCGCCAGGGAACAGGGACCGGGGAACAGGGAACAGCACGGCGACAGTCCGCTGCGATGCGACTGCCCTGAAAACGAAAAACGGGCCCACGCACTTGGCGCGGGCCCGTTCCCTGGTCCCTGGTCCCTGGTCCCTGGTCCCTGTTCTGGATCGTCAGTTGCCCGGCTTGAACGTGTAGGTGCCGTCGGCGGCCTTGTCGCGGTATTTGCCGTGGCAACCCGCGCAGGTCTTGCCGAGCTCACCCGCCGCGGTCTTGGCGGCATCGCCGGTGGCGCCGGCAGCGATGGCATCAGCGGCCTTCTTCGCGGCCTGCGCCATCTCCACGCCGTCGGCCTTGCCGTGGCTCTTGAAGAACGCTTCGGTCTCGGCCATCGCCTTCGACAACGTCTCGGCCGACGTCTTCGACTCCGGCGCCATGCCGCCCTCGACCGCCTTGCGCAGCGCCCCGAACGCCGGACCGACGGCCTTCATCGCCTTGTCGATCACCGCCGCGTCCTGCGCCTGTTCGGCGCGCACGCCGACGTTCATCAGGGCCACACCAAGGGCCAGACCACTCACCACCAGCACCATCCGCCGCATGCCTGCCTCCTCATGGACGTGCCGCACGCCGGGGCCATGGCACCCGCCCGCCTGACCGGCACGTCCTGTTCGTGAAGCGTCGATCCTGCCTCAAACCGCCGAGCTGCGTAAAGAGAGCTCAGACATGGGCCTGGAGCGGCGGATGCATGCGGCGGCCGTGCGTGAGCGACATCAGCACCACGTCGGAGGTCACCGGCGCGCGCCGGAACGTGTCGACGCCGATCGCGGACGCAATCGCATTCAGCACCGCGCCGTAGCCGGCGCCCACCGGCGGCTCGCCCACACCTTTGGCGCCGGTCGGCGTCTCGGGATCCGGGATTCCCAGTCCCTCGGCCTTGAGGTGCACGGGGATGTCCATGATGGTGAGCGGCTTGTTGTAGTGAAAGCGCCGCGCCAGCGACACGCCGTAGTGCGGGTCGTAGACCAGCTTCTGGAAGAGCGCGTGGGCGATGCCCAGGCAGCAGCCGCCGTTCAACTGGGCGATGAGGCTGCGCGGATTCACCACCGTGCCCACATCCCCCACCGAGAGGAAGTCGATGAGCGACACGACGCCGGTCTCGACATCCACTTCCACTTCGGCGAAACCCGCCACGAAGCCATAGGTGTCGCCGTCGCGCGGATAGGTGTCTTTCGCCACGCCCATGAGGCCAAGGCCCACGAGCCCCGCCGCCGAGGTCTTCGTGAACGCGTGGATGTCGTCGGGCAGCTCGTGCCCGTCGAACCGTCCGCCGAGCGCGAGCGCGCGCGCGGCCGCCTGGGCGTAGGTGAGGCCGCGACCCGGGTTGCCCGTCCGGAAGACGCGTTCGTTGCCGAGGTCGTAGTCGTCGGGCGCGCCGCCGAGATCCTGCGCGGCGATCTGCTGCAGCTTGCGCTTCATGTCTTCGGCGCCGGCCATGTTGGCGCGGGTCATCGCGTGCGTCGTCTGGCTGCCAACCGACATACACGTCCACGGCAGGCCCCTGGACGTATTGCCCCAGACGACGTCCACCTTGTCCCACGGCATGGCGAGCACATCGGCCGCCACACGCGCGAGGTCGATGACCGAATGAGTGCCGAGATTGCCGACGCCGCTCTGCACCTGCAAACGGCCATCGGGCCGCAGGATCATCAGGCCGTCGAAGCCGATCGACCCGGCCCCGTGCGGCCCCACGGCCACGCCGACGCCGCGCACTTTCGAGCCGCGGCGCTGGCCCGCGCGCGCGACACGCGCCGGCCAGTCGAAGAGCTGCGCGCCGCGATCGAGCGATTCCTGCACGAAGGCGCCGGTGACGTGGCGGCGCGTGCCGTCAGCGGCCGGCGGGCCGTACGACGCCTTGCCCGTCGGCGCGTTCAGCCGGCGGATGGCGAGCTGATCCACCCCGAGCTGCGCGGCCGCCTTCGTGATGATGCCTTCGATGATGCCGTTGGCCTGCATCGGCCCGGGCGAGCGCTGCTGCGTGCGCGGCGGCGTGTTGGTGAGCACGTTCACGGCACGCCAGCGCATCGCCGGCGCCTGGTAGACGAGCGAGGCGGCGAGGCCCGCCGAGCGGTGATCGCCCATCGGCCCGTAGGGCCCGTTGTCCTGCACGAGGAAGAGGTCGAGCGCGGTGAGGCGGCCGTCCTTCGCAAAGCCGATCTTCGCCCGGCCGGTCATGTTGGTGCGGGCGCGGCCGAAGTAGCTCTCCTCTTCGCGGCTCACGCGCATCATCACCGGCGCACCCACCTTCTTCGAGAGCACGCAGGGAATGGCCATCGAGACAGCGCCGGCGCCCTTGCTGCCGAAGCCGCCGCCGGTGAACTCCGAGATGAGCACGAGTTTCGACGGGTCGATGCCCACCCAGCGCGCCACGCCGTCCACCGTGCGCACGACACTCTGCGTCGAGCAGTGCAGGTAACACTTGTCGTTCTGCCAATAGGCCATCGCGCTGCGGGTTTCGAGCGGATGGTGTCCGGTCGAGTTGACGACGAACGTCTCGTCGAGCACGACGGCGGCACTGGCGAAGCCGGCCTCGAGATCGCCGTAGCTCCATTCCTCCATCGCCTTGCCGATGGGGAGCCCGCCCTCGGGCGCGGCGGCGAAGTCGTCGGCCGTCCACTTGAGGCGTGTAACCGGCGGACGGGCCGGCGGCTGCCCGGCCTGTGGCGGCGGCGCCACGCCCCAGACGTTGCCGTCGCTGCGGGCGTCCGGGCCGTCGGGCCGCAGGCTCTCGAGCGGATCGGTCGTGAACGGCAGCGGCTCGATGTCGAGGTCGATGAGTTCCACGGCCGCGGCGGCGATGTCTTCGCTGATGGCCGCCAGCGCCAGAATCGGCTCGCCCTGATAGAGCGGTTCATCGGTGAGCGCGCGTTCGGCGCCGCCGAGGTCGGGCAGATCCGCCGCGCGGATGACCCCGCGCACGCCGGGCAGCGCCAGCGCCTTCTCGAGGCCGACACGGCGCACGCGTCCATGCGGCACGGGGCTCAGGAGCAGCTTGCAGAAGAGCATCCCCTCGGCGCGGAAGTCTTCCGCATAACGGGCGCGGCCGGTGACTTTGGCCACGAGGTCAGGCGTCGTGTAGTTCGAACCGACAAGGCGTTCAGCCACGCGTGCCCTCCGAGGTTGGTCGTGCGAGTGGACGGATTATAGGGCCAGTCGGCGCCCATCGCCGCCGGCTCGGCCTGGACGTGCCATGCTGAGGTGGGTCCCATGCGCGCCGCTGCCTTCGCCACCATCTGGAACCGGGAGACGGCCATTGCCGTGCTCGCGGTGGCGGGGATCGCGGCACATCTCGTGGCGCGGGCGTTCGGGGCCGGCGGCCTGACGCGCGACCTGCCGCTCTTCGTGGTGCTCGCCGCCGGCGGCGCGCCACTCGTCTGGGATCTCGCACGCAAGGCGATCTCGCGCCAGTTCGGCGCCGACCTGCTGGCCGGGATCTCGATCGTCACCTCGGTGCTGCTCGGCGAATACCTCGCCGGCGCCCTCGTGGTGCTGATGCTCTCGGGCGGCGAAGCGCTCGAACACTACGCCGTGGGCCGGGCCTCGTCAGTGCTGCAGGCACTCGCCAGACGGATGCCTTCGGCCGCGCACCGGCGCACCGACGGCCATGTCGAGGACATCACGCTCGACGCCGTCCGCATCGACGACCGCATCGTCGTCTTCCCGCACGAAATCTGTCCGGTGGACGGCGTGGTCGAAGACGGCCAGGGCGTGATGGACGAGTCGTATCTGACCGGCGAGCCGTTCCTCATGCCGAAGGCACCGGGGTCGACGGTGTTCTCGGGCGCCATCAACGGCGAACATGCGCTCACGATCCGCGCCGTGCGCCTGGCGGTGGACTCGCGCTACGCGCGCATCATGCACGTGATGCGCGACTCCGAACAGCGGCGTCCGCAGCTGCGCCGGCTCGGCGACACGCTCGGCGCGTGGTACACGCCGCTCGCCGTGGCGATCGCGCTGGGCGCCTGGCTCTGGACGGGCGATCCGGTGCGGTTCCTCGCCGTGCTGGTCGTGGCCACGCCGTGTCCGCTCCTCATCGCCATCCCGGTCGCCATCATCGGCTCGATCTCGCTCGCCGCCACGCGCAGCATCGTCATCCGCGATCCGGCGATCCTCGAGACCATCGACCGCTGCCGCACGATGGTGCTCGACAAGACCGGCACGCTCACCTTCGGGCAGCCCACGCTCACCGACCGCCTGACCGCGACGGGCGCGGACGACGGCGAGGTGCTGCGCCTGGCCGCGAGCCTCGAGCGCTACTCGAAACACCCGCTCGCGAAGCCGATTCTCGACGCCGCCACACGCGACCATGCCGTGCTCGCCGACGCGACGGCGCTGCGCGAGCCGCCCGGCCAGGGGCTCGAGGGCGTGGTCGACGGCCACACGGTGCGCATCCTCGGGCGCCGGCAGGCGGAAGCGGCGGGCTTCGGCGCCGCGCTGCCGCCGATCGCGGCGGGCCTCGAGTGTGTCGTGCTCGTGGACGGGGCGCTCGCCGCCACCTACCGGTTCCGCGATGCGCCGCGTCCCGACAGCCGCGCCTTCATCGGCCATCTCGCGCCGCGCCATCACCTGACGCGCGTCATCATCGTGTCGGGCGATCGCGAATCCGAGGTGCGGTATCTCGCCGACCAGGTCGGCATCACCGAGATCCACGCGCAGTGCACACCGGAAGAGAAGGTCACGCTGACGCGCGCGGAAGTGGCGCAGGCGCCCACGATCTTCATCGGCGACGGCATCAACGACGCGCCTGCGCTCGTGACGGCCACGGTGGGTCTCGCCTTCGGCCACCAGAGCGAGATCACGGCGGATGCGGCCGGCGCGGTCGTGATGGATACGTCGCTGCGCCGCGTGGACGAGCTGCTGCACATCGCCGGACGCCTGCGCCGCATCGCGCTGCAGAGCGCCATCGGCGGCATGGCGGCGAGCGTCGTCGGCATGGGCCTCGCCGCCGCGGGCCTGCTGCCGCCGGTGAGTGGCGCCGTCGCGCAGGAAGTCATCGACCTCGTGGCCGTACTGAACGCACTGCGCGCCGCCCGCCCCGGCGGCGACCTCAGCGACTACGAGTGAAGGGGAATAGTGGGGTCAGACCCCATTCAAGGCCCGGCCAGACTTTACGTCGAAGCTGCTGCCACTAGTCAGCGCCTAGCCGGAAGGGGGTCTGACCCCAGTATTCACGAAGGCGTCGCGGGCCGGCACGGCCCAGTCGGGGCGGTCGGAGATGATGCCGTCGACGCCCATCGCGAGCAGGCGGCGGATGTCCTCCGGCGCGTCCACGGTCCAGACCTGCACCATCGCCCGCTCGCGGTGCGCGCGCCGCACGAAGGCCGGCGTCACGACGTGCAGGCGGCCGGCGCGTTCGGGCACCTGGAACGCGCGATACGGCGGCGACATCGGGAACGGCCAGCGCACCCACGACCGCGCCAGCGTCCACTGCGCTTCGCGGCGCGAGGCGCTCGTCGTCATCGCCGGCGCCACGGTCCGCAGCCGATCGAGCACTGCCTGGTGGAACGAACCCGCGCAGACGCGCGCCAGGGCCCCGGCCTCCCGGACGACCCGCGCGACCGCATCCGCCAGCCGCGGATCGTCGTCCTTGAGCTCGACGATGACACGCGCCTCGGGAAACCGCGCGAGCATCGCGTCGAGCCTGGGCAGCCCTTCGGGCGCCGCCACCGCCCACGACGCGTCGGGCGGCTCGAAGCGGCAGGTCGCGTCGATAGTCGCGAGCGCCGCGGACGTGTGCGCGTGTACAGGCCCCGAGGCGCCGGTCGTGCGGTCGAGCGTCGCGTCGTGGATGAGCACGGGCACGCCGTCGGCGGCGAGGCGCACGTCGCACTCGAATCCGTCGGCCCCGGCCGCCATGCCCCGCGTGAGCGCCAGGCACGTGTTCTCCGGGCCGATTTTCGAACCGCCGCGATGGGCGAACACCAGCGGTCGCGAGCTGGCGAAGACCGGCGGCGGCGAAAAACCCTGCGGACGTGTCACGGCGTCATAATAGAACCTATGCCCGCATCGGCCCGTCCTGCCACGCTCGGCGCACTCAAATCGGCCCTCGCCCGCGGCGACTACGCCCGGCGTTCGGTACGCGACGAAGTGCGCGACAACCTCATCGTCAAACTGCGGCGCGGCGACCGCCTCTTCCCGGGGGTCGTCGGCTACGACGACACGGTCATCCCGCAGCTCGTGAACGCCATCCTGGCGAAACACCACTTCATCCTGCTCGGCCTGCGCGGCCAGGCCAAGACCCGCCTCATCCGGGCGCTGGTCGATCTGCTCGACGACGCGATTCCGGTCGTGCCCGGCAGCGAGATCCACGACGATCCGCTGGCGCCGATCTCGGCGCATGGCAAGGCGCTCGTGGCCGCGGAAGGTGACGACATGCCGCTCGAATGGCGGCCGCGCGAGGCCCGCTACGTCGAGAAGCTGGCGACGCCGGATACGACCATCGCCGACCTCATCGGCGACATCGATCCGATCAAGGCGGCAGCTTCCGGTCTGCAGCTCGGCTCGGAGCTGGCGATGCACTTCGGCCTGCTGCCGCGCGCCAACCGCGGCCTCTTCGCCATCAACGAGCTGCCCGACCTCGCCGGCAAGGTGCAGGTGGGTCTCTTCAACATCCTCCAGGAGGGCGACGTCCAGATCAAGGGCTTCCCCGTCCGCCTGCCGCTCGACGTGATGCTCGTCTTCACGGCGAACCCCGAAGACTACACGGCGCGCGGCAAGATCATCACGCCGCTCAAGGATCGCATCGGCGCCGAAATCCGCACGCACTACCTCGAGTCGCGGGCCGATGCCGTGGCCGTCACCACGCAGGAAGCCTGGGTGGAACGCGGCCTGCGCGTGGACGTGCCGGCCTACGTGCGCGAAGTGGTCGAGGAGATCGCCTTCCAGGCGCGCGCCGACCGCCGGGTGGATCGCCGCTCGGGCGTGAGTCAGCGCCTGCCGATCAGTGTGCTTGAAACCGTGGTGTCGAACGCGGAACGACGCGCCCTCGTGGCCGGTGAAGGGCTGGTCGTGCCGCGTGTGACCGACGCCTACTCGGCCATGCCCTCCATCACCGGCAAGATCGAGCTCGAGTACGAAGGCGAGCTCAAGGGCGCGCACGCCGTGGCGAAGGAGCTCATCAGGAACGCCGTGGCGCAGGTGTTCGACGGCTACTTCGTGGATGCCGACGTCACCGCCACCGTCAACTGGTTCGAGAACGGCGGCTCGGTCCTGCTCGGCGACGGCCTGCCGGCCTCGGCCCTCGTGGTGGAAGCCTCGAAGGTGCCCGGCCTGATGGATCTGGCCGGACGCGCCGCGTTGCCGCCGGGCGCGCCGGCGCCGCTCGTGGCCGCCGCGGTGGACTTCGTGCTCGAGGGCCTCTACGCCCAGAAGCGCATCGGCCGCACCGAGGCCGGGGGCTACGTCGGCACCGAACCGTCGCGCAAACCGCAAACCGTGCGCCAGGCGCCGGCCATCTCCCTCGACGAAGACGACGAGCCGGGCGGGCCGCCGAAGAAAAAGCGGTATTACAACTAGCAGGGACCGGGGACCAGGGAACAGGGACAAAGGCGTGCCACGGCCGCCCGCGTCCTCGGTACTTAGTCCCTGGTCCCTAATCCCTGGTCCCTGCACCAATGAAATTCAAATACGGCAAGTACGTGCCCAGCCTGGCCGACGAGGTCGACATGGAAGAACTCGTGTCGGCGCTCTCGGAGCTGCTGCTCTCGAGCGGGTTCCAGTCGCCGTACGGCGACGGCTCGCTCGATGGCGATCGCACGATGCAGGCGCTGCACGACGCGATCCTCGACGCGCTGCTGAACGGCGGCCTGCTGCCCGACGACGTCCTCGAACAGCTCTTCGGCGAGCAGGCGGAGACGGCCAAGCAGCAGCTCGACGACCTGGTGCAGCAGATCATGGAGCGCATGCAGGAGGCTGGCTACATCACGCCCTCGCCGGAGCTCGACGCCGAACGTGAGCGTCGAGCGAAGGCGGGCGGGGGCGGCAGTGGCGAGGGCGAACCCGGCCAGGCGAAGTTCGAGGTCACCGACAAGGCGCTCGACTTCCTCGGCTACCGCGCGCTGCGCGATCTGCTCGGGTCAATCGGCCATGCCAGTGCCGGCCGTCACGACACCCGCGACATGGCCACCGGCGTCGACGCGAGCGGCGCGCCCAAGCCGTACGAGTTCGGCGACACGCTCAACCTCGACGCCAGCGCCACGGTGCTCAATGCGGTGACCCGCGCCCATCGCGGCGGCGCGACCGGCCCGAAGGTGCAGATCGGCTACGAAGACCTGATGGTGGCGCAGGGTGAGTACCAGAGTTCGTGCGCCACCGTCATCATGCTCGACTGCTCGCACAGCATGATCCTGTACGGCGAAGACCGCTTCACGCCGGCCAAGCAGGTGGCGATGGCGCTCTCGCAGCTCATCCGCACCCAGTATCCCGGCGACACGCTGCACGTCGTGCTCTTCCACGACTCGGCCGAGGAGATCCCGCTGCGCGAACTCGGCCGCGTGCGCGTCGGCCCGTACTACACCAACACCCGCGAGGGCCTGAAACTGGCGCGGCGCATCCTCGAGCGGCAGCGGAAGGACATGCGTCAGATCATCATGATCACGGACGGCAAGCCGTCGGCCATCACGCAGCCCGACGGCCGCGTCTACAAGAACGCGTTCGGCCTCGACCCGATCGTCATCCGCGAGACCTTCAGCGAAGTCTCGAACTGCGCCAAGGCCGGTATCCTCATCAACACCTTCATGCTGGCCCGCGACTACGACCTCGTCGCGTTCGTCCGCCGCGTGGCCTCGATGTGCCGCGGGAAGGCCTATTTCACGACGCCGCAGTCGCTTGGTCAGTACGTCCTCATGGACTACCTCGACAAGAAGACGCGGACCATACATTAGGCCCGCGCCGCCGATGCTCCCGCCGCTGCTGCCGCTTTTCCCGTTGCCGATGACGGTGCTCTTTCCCGGCGTGTTCCTGCCGCTGCACATCTTCGAGCCGCGCTACAAGCAGATGGTCACGAAGGCGCTCGAAGGGGATCGCATCATCGGCATCTCGCTGCTCGTGCCGGGGCACGATGAACAGTACGAGGGGCGGCCGCCGATCTTCCCGATCGGCTGCGCCGGCCTCATCACCCATGTCGAACGGCAGAACGACGGCCGCTTCAACCTGATCCTGCGCGGCCTCGACAAGTTCCGCATCACCGAGGAAGAGCCGGCCACCGACGGTGTGCTCTACCGCATCGCCCACGTCACGCCGATCGAGGAAGAGGCCACGCCTGACACGCGGCCGAAACTCGCCGAGGCCCGGCGGCGGCTCGAGACGCTGCTCGCGCCGTCGCTGCAGGGCGAAGGCGGCAGCCGGCTGCCGCCCGACATGGCTGACCCCGATCTCGTGAACGCGCTGTCGCAATATCTCGAGCTCGAGCCGGTCGAAAAACAGGCGCTGCTCGAACGCGAGGGCGTGCTGGCGCGCTGCGAGACCCTCGTCGAGCTCATCGAGATGAAGCTGCTCATGCAGCGCCAGCCGGACTCCGGGCTGCGGCATTAGGGCCGGGGCTCGGGGCTCGGGGCTCGGGAAATCACGCTACACTCGCGCCGATGCCACGCCCAACCCGCCGCGCCGTGCTGGCCGCAGGCGCCTCGTCCGTCGTTGCCCTGACGGCCGGCGCCGTGCCTGGCCGCGCGCAGACGCCCGCCGCCGCCACCGCCGTCTCGCGGCTGCCGAACCTGCGCCGCTACCTGCACTACGACGTCTTCACCACGACGCCGCACACCGGCAATCAGCTCGCCGTGTTCATGGAACCGCAGGGCCTGGCCACCGAAGCGATGGCGGCGATGACGCGGGAGATGAACTACTCGGAGTGCACGTTCGTCTTTCCGCCCGAGACGCCCGGCACCACCGTGCGTCTGCGGATCTTCGGCCGGGCCGGGGAAATGCCGTTTGCGGGCCACCCCGTCATCGGGTCGGCCTGCGCCCTCGCCGACGACGGCCGCATCGCCGCCGGCACGACCGACATCGTCTTCGGCCTCGGCATCGGGCCGACGCCGGTGGCGCTCGAGTGGGACGGGCCGCGCCTTGGTTTCGCGTGGATGACGCAGCAGCGGCCGGTGTTCGGGCCCTCACTCACAGCCAACGCGTCGCTTGCCGCCGCCATCGGCGTGACGCCGGAGCAGCTCGTGTCGCGCCTGCCGGTGCAGGAGGTGTCGTGCGGCTCGGCGTTTTTCTACGTGCCACTCACGACGCGGGCGGCCGTGGACGCCGTGCAGATGAACGGCCGTGAGCTCGACGCCGTGTTCAAAGCCGCCGGCGTGACGCGCCGCGGCCTCTTCGTCTTCACGACGGAGCCCGGGCCCGACGGCGCCACCGTCTACAGCCGCATGGTCGGCGCGACCGGCGCCGAGGATCCGGCCACCGGTTCGGCGAGCGGGCCGCTCGGCTGCTACCTCGTGCGCCATGGCCTCGTGCCCGCCGGCGCGGCTGGCGCCATCGTGAGCGCGCAGGGCGTGAAGATGGGGCGGCCGAGCCGTATTCACATCCGCCTCGCCATGAGCGGCGACGACATCACGCGCGTGCAGGTGGGCGGCACGAGCGTGCTCGTGGGCGACGGCCGCCTCCGGGCCTCCTGACATGATCGTCCGCCCCGGCGACGGCGTGCTGCATCTCATCACGCAGCCGAATCACGCGGCCCTGGCGCGCCGCCTCATGGAACTGTGGCCGTCGCTCGGCAAGGCGGAACGACGCCGCGAGATCCTGACCGCCATCGAACATCACGACCGCGGCTGGGGCGCATCCGATGCCTCGCCGACGGTCGACCCGTTCACCGGCACGATCCGCGATTTCCTGCACGTCCCCGTCGAGGTGCGTCAGGGCGTGTGGCCGGTGAGCGTCGCGGCCCTCGCGGCGGCGCCGTGGGCGGCGGCGCTCGTGGCGCATCACGCCGTGACCGTCTACGACCGCTTCCGCGCTGATGCCGCGTGGCAGACGTTCTTCCCGGCGATGACGGCGCTGCGCGACGAACATCTGGCGCGGGCCGGCGGGGAGCTCAAGGCGCTGGTGCGCGACTATGTCTACGTGCGGCTCGGCGATCTGCTGTCGCTCGCCTTCTGCACGCGCGCCCGCGAGCCGGTGTCGCTCGGGCCGTGGACGATCCGCCTCGACGGCGCCCGGCTGCACGTGTCGCCGAATCCGTTCGTGATGGACGTGACCTTCGCGATCGAAGCCCGTGAGATTCCCGACGTGCCGTACCGGACGAACGAGGCGCTGGCCGCGGCGATTGAGGCCGGCCGGTCGCGCGCGCTCGAGGGCGTGGTCGCCGTCGAGCCGGCGCACTGAGCCGTCAGCGCGGGCCCAGCCGCTCCGCCAGGGTCTTGGCGACCTGCTCGCCGTGGAAGCGGCCGTTCTCGATGAAGATGCTGCCGGTGCGCACGCCCGCGAGCTGTCCACCGGCCACGAACAGATTCGGCACGTTGGTTTCGAAGGTGGCCGGATCGTGCCGCGGGATGAGCGTGTCGGGATCGAGCTCCACGCCGGCACCGCGCAGGAACGCCGGATCGGCCCGGTAGCCCGTCAGGAGCAGCACGGCATCCGCCGCGATTTCGTGTCGCGCGCCGGCCGTCTCGACCACGACGTGCGTGTCGGTGATGGCCGCGATGGTCGTCGCGAAGTGCGCCGCCACCGATCCTTCCTTGATGCGGTTTTCCATGTCGGGCCGCACCCAGTACTTCACCGAGTCGCCGAGTGTCTCGCCGCGATGCACGAGCGTCACGTGCGCGCCGTTGCGATGCAGATCGAGGGCCGCTTCACACGCCGAGTTCTTGCCGCCCACGACCACGACGCGACGGCGGTAGTACGGATGCGGTTCGCTGTAATAGTGCGACACGTGCGGCAGATCTTCGCCCGGCACGCCGAGACGGTTCGGCCGATCGTAGTAGCCCATCGCCAGCACGACGGCGCGCGCCTGCCGCACCCTCGCGGCACCGAGGCGCGTGCGCGTCGTCACCACGAACACCGCCGCCTCGCCGTCCCCTTCGCGCTCGACCGCAGTGACCTGCTCGAAGAGCGACACCTGGAGCTGGAAGGTGTCGGTCACCTTCCGGTAGTAGCGCAGGGCTTCGGCGCGCGTCGGCTTCTCGTAGGGCGTCGTCAGCGGCACGCCGCCGATCTCGAGCAGCTCGGGCGTGGTGAAGAACACCATGTTGAGCGGGAACCGCGCGATGGCATCGACGAGGGCGCCCTGCTCGAGGACGACGTAGTCGAGGCCGTGATGACGGCAGGCGATCGCTGCCGCCAGGCCGGATGGGCCGGCTCCCACGATGAGGACGTCACGGACGGACATGAGCCCTCGATCATAGCGGAGGCGCCCGGCCCGCGCATCGACGTGCCCGGAGGCTTACAATGGCCCCGCCCGCACCGGCCGCGCCCCCGGCGCCGGGCACCCGCCGTCCGTCGCGCGTCTGGCGGCACGACGCGCTCGAGGTCGAAGCCATGTTCCGAGTCCGCTCGTCGATCGTCCTCGTGGCCGTCGTCGCGGCTGTGCAGTCATTCGCGGCGGCTCCGCAGCCCGCCGGCCAGGCGCAGACTCCGCCGCCCGCCGCGCCGGGCGATCAGCCGCCGGTGTTCCGCGCCGGGGTCGAAGTGCTGCCGCTCGACGTCACGGTGCTCGACCGCGACGGCCGCCAGGTGGTGGACCTGACGGCCGCCGATTTCATGGTCGAGGTGGACGGCAAGCCGCGCACGGTCGTCTCGTCGGAATACATCAAGCTCACCGACGCCTTCGCCGCCGGGACGGCGCCGCGCGGGCCCGCGCCGGTGGTGGCGCCCGCCCCGGCGCCCGACTATGGCATCTCGACCAACGGCGGCGGCGGGCCGCAGGGCCGCGCCATCCTGCTGCTCGTCGATCAGGGCAACATCCGCTTCGGCTCCGCGCGTCCGGTCATGCAGAACGCGCTGAAGTTCCTGGAGCGCCTGCAGCCGACCGACCGCGTCGGCCTCGTCGCCATACCGGGGCCCGGCGAACTCGTGGACTTCACGACCGACCGCGGCAAGCTCCGCGAGGCGATGCTGCGCGTGGCCGGGCGCGTCACGCCGCAGCCGCGCCGCTTCAACATCAGCGTCACCGAGGCGTTCGCCATCTACCGCCGCAGCGATGCCACGCTCATCACGCAGGTCATCGCGCGCGAATGCGCCGGCGTCTTCGGGGCGGCCGACATCGAACGCTGCGAACGCGACGTCGAGCAGGAAGCCAGCGAGATCATCGGCGACCAGCGCCAGCAGACCGACCGCTCGGTGGCGGCCATCCGCGGCGTGCTGCAGAGCCTCGGGGCGCTCGAGGGGCAGAAGTCAGTCATCCTCATCTCGGAAGGCCTCGTGCTCGAGACGCTCGGCGGCGAGCTCGACGATCTGGCCGGCATCGCCGCCGACGTGCGCGCCTCGCTCGACGTGCTGCTGCTCGACGTGGCCCTCTTCGACGCCTCGCAGGCGCAGCGGCCGACGACCGCCGCCGACGACCGCCGCCTCCAGGAAGAGGGGCTGATGATGCTGGCCGGCATGGCGCGCGGCACGCTGCACCGCGTGGTGTCGAGCGCCGACACGGCGTTCCGCCGCATCGAACAATCGCTTGCCGGCTATTACCTGCTCGGCGTCGAGCCCGGCACCAACGATCGCGACGGCCGCCGCCACAAGATCGAAGTGAAGACGGCGCGCAGGGGCGTGAGCCTGCAGGCGCGGCGCGCGTTCCTGTCGCCGGAAGGCCCGCCGCCGGCCTCCCCGGCCGATGCGCTCAAGCGCACGCTGCGCTCGTCCTCGCCGGCGACGGCGCTGCCGATCCGGGCCTCGACGTGGACCTACAAGGAACCCGGCACGTCGCGGGTGCGCCTGGTCGTGGCGGCCGAGGTCGAACGTGCCACCGACGATCCGCTGCACTATGCCACCGGGCTCGTCATCGCGACGAAAGAGGGCAAGGTGGTCGCGGCGAGCGAGGACGCGCGCGACCTGGTGCCGATCGCCGGCGATGAAACCCGCGCCACCTATGCCGGCGTCATCACGCTGGACCCGGGCACGTACCGCATGCGCGTGGCGCTTGCCGACAGCGACAAGCGCGCCGGCAGCCTGGAGCGCGAGGTCCAGGCGTGGCAGTTGAACGGCGACACGCTGACGCTCGGCGACCTGCTGGTGGCGCCCGAACCGCCGGCAGGCGGCGCCGTGTCTCCGCAGGTGGAGCCTCGCATCCACAACGGCATGCTGGTCGCGCTCGCCGAAGCCTACACCCCGCCCACCGCGCAGAACGCCGAGGTCACGGCGCGGCTCGACATCCTGCGCGACGAGTCGAGCCGGCCAATCGTCTCGTCGCCGCTGCAGGTCGTCGTCGGCGCGTCGCCCGAGACGCGCGTGGCGCAGGGCCGCGTGAGCGTCAGCGCCGTGCCGCCCGGCGCGTATCTCGCGCGCGTCAGCTTCACGGAAGCCGGCGCCGCGCGCGGCGCGCTCGTCCGTCCCTTCCGCGTGCTGCCGCCGGGTCCCGCCGCCAACGGTGCGCTGCTCACGGGAAGCGGCGCGCCGGCGGATCTCACGGCCGCCATTCTCGGCTCACTGCCGGCGGCGACGAAGGACGACGTCTTCGACGCGGCCACGACGGCCGCCCTCTGGACGGCGGCCGAACAGGGACGCACGCCGCCGGTGCTCGCCGCCATCAAGACGGCGCGCGGCGGCCAGATGACCGACGGCGCCCTCGAAGCCCTGGCCGCCGGCGACCAGGGCGTGGCGGCGTTCGTGCGCGGCATGGACCTGCTGGCGAAATCACAGATCGATCAGGCCGCCACACAGTTCCAGACGGCGATGCGCATCCAGGGCGGGTTCTCCGCCGCGCGCGCCATGCTCGGCGTGTGCCTGCTCATGGCCAACCGCGAGAAAGAAGCGGCCGGGCTGCTGATGAGCGTGCCGCCGGACGCGGTGCCGGTCTTCGCGCGGCTCGCGGGCGAAGCGTGGCTGAAGGCGGGCCAGCCCTCGGCCGCGGTGACCTCGCTCGAACAACTGACCACCGCCAGGGCGGGTGATACACGCGCGACGCGCGACCTGGCGCTCGCTTACGCGCTCGTCGGCGACGCCGGCAAGGCGCTGCCGCTGCTCACGACACATCTGGCCGGGCCTGGCGCCAAGGACGGGCCGGCCATCGCCGCCGGCGTCTACACGCTCTACCGACGCCATGCGGCCGTCATGGACACCTCGACCATCACCGCGGACAAGGCTCAGGCCCGCACCTGGGCCCGCGCCTACGCCGCCACGAAAGGGCCGCTCGCGCCCATCGTCGAGGCGTGGGCGGCACATCTGGACGGACTGAAATAGCAGGGACCCAGGGAACAGGGACCAGGGATCAGGGCTGGCCCTGCATGAGTTCGAGCGACGCGATCGCAATCACCTTCGTGGCCGCAACGAGGTCGGCGACGCTGCAGTACTCGTCGGGCTGGTGCGCGAGCACGAGTTCGCCGGGTCCGTAGGCCACGCAGTGCGGCACGCCGGCAATCTTCGCGACGTGTTTGTGATCGTAGGTGCCGGGGCTGGCGATGAGCGACGCCTGACGGCCGAGCACGCGCTGAATGGCGCCGGTGAGCGCCGGGATGATCGGCGAGTCGTCGGGCGTGCGCGTCGGGTGCACGATGAGGCGATCGTGCACTTCGAAGCGGATGTCGGGCACCAGCCGGCGTGCTTCGTTCACGAGCGCGGCAATTTCGTCCTTCGTGAACTCGAGGCCTTCTTCGAGCAGGAAGCGGCGATCGAAGATGGCGCGGCAGTGATCGGCGACACACGGCGTCTGCACGCCGTCCACCGGCTGGCCGCCCTGGATGCCGTTGGTGTTGATGGTGGCATGGCGCGCCCCGGGCGGCACGACCGGCACGTCGGTGAGCCGGCCGGCGAGCTTCGGCTTCAGCTGTTCTTCGACGAGCGCCTGGAAACGGCTCATGCCTTCGATGGCGCTGGCGCCGAGAAACGGCATGCTGCCGTGGCCGATGCGGCCGTGCGCCTCGACTTCGAACCAGTAGACGCCGCGATGCCCGATGCACACGCGGTCCACATCCAGCGGTTCGGGGATGATGACGAAGTCGGTCTTGTCCTTCGCGATCCAGTGCGTGTCGGCGAGGTACTTCACGCCGGCCAGCCCGCCGCTTTCTTCGTCCACCGTGCCGCTGACTTCGATCGTGCCCGGCAGCTCGATGCCGGCCCGGCGCAGCACTTCGGCGGCGAAGAGCCCGGCGGCGATCCCGGCCTTCATGTCGCAGGCGCCGCGGCCGTAGACCTTGCCGTCGCGCACGAGGCCGCCGAACGGATCCACCGTCCAGCCATCGCCAGCCGGCACCACGTCGAAGTGCCCGTTCAGATGCACCAGCGGATGCGCATGACGTCCGGCGCGCCGGCCGATCACGTTGACGCGCGGATGCGCGGCGGTGTGATCCGGATGCCCCTCGGCGGCCACGTACTGCACGTCGAAGTCGAAACGCTTCAAGGTGTCGCCGATGAAACGCGCGCAGGTCTCGTATTCCTCACCGGGCGGGTTCACCGTGGGAATGCGGATGAGATCCGACGTGAAGGCCACGATCTCGTCCGCCGTGGCATCGACCACGGCCGAGATCCGTTCGACGAGAGCAGGATCCAGAGGCACGACGCCTTCATCTTGGATCAACACGGCGCTTGGTTCACAGCCGCCATATCCCGTAACATCTCGACCGCGGCCCTCACGGGCGCGCTCCGAGGTTTACGCCCATGCCGAACGTCCGTTCCCGTCCTGCCGTCACCCGCCGCTTCGCCTGGCCCGCGGCCCTGCTCCTCACGGCCTGCGCCGGCGCCGTCACGGCGCGCACGCAGACGGCGGCCGGTCCCGATCCGCGCGGCATCACGGCGGTGGACGGCCTGAAGGTCGGCTCGATCACGCTCAGCGAACGGCCCACCGGCTGCACCGTGATCCTCGTGGACGGCGACGGCGCCGTGGGCGGTGTGTCGCAGCGCGGCGGCGCGCCGGGCACGCGCGAAACCGATCTGCTCGATCCGAGCAACATGGTGGACAAGGTCAACGCCGTGGTGCTCGCCGGCGGCAGCGCCTTCGGCCTCGACGCGGCGAGCGGCACCGTGCGCTGGCTCGACGAACACAACATCGGCTGGGACGTGCGCATCGCGAAGGTGCCGATCGTGCCCTCGGCGATCCTGTTCGACCTGCCGGTGGGCGGCAATCCGAAGATCCGCCCCACGGCCGACTGCGGCTACAAGGCGGCGGCGGCGGCCACGAACGGCAAGGTCGAAGAAGGCACTGTGGGAGCCGGCGCCGGCGCCACCGTCGGCAAGTCGGGCGGCGGCAACCGCTCGATGAAGGCCGGGCTCGGCAGCTACGCGATCCGCCTGCCGAACGGCCTCGTGGTCGGCGCCATCGTGGCGGTGAACGCCGTGGGCGACATCATCGATCCCGACACCGGCAAGGTCGTGGCCGGCGTGCGCAATCCCGATGGCACCTTCGCCGACGCGCGTGTGCTGCTGCGCAGCGGCGGGCCCAGCCAGACGCCGCGCGCCGGTGAGAACACCACCATTGGTCTTGTGGCCACCAACGCGAAGCTGACCAAGTCGGAAGTGCACCGCATGGCGCTCATGGCCGACGACGGCTTCGCGCGTGCCATCTTTCCCGCTCACACCATGGGCGACGGCGATACCGTGTTCTCGCTCGCCACCGGCACGTGGACCGGCCAGGCCAACATCACGCAGATCGGCGCGCTCGCCGCCGACGTGATGGCGAAGGCCATCGTGCGCGCGGCCACGGAAGCCACCGGCATCCCGAACATTCCGGCCGCCCGCGACCTGCCGAAGCGCTGAGCGGCGCCCGTTTTCCGTACGAGGATCCTCCCGGTGAAGGCAGACGTGTTTCGACTGGACGGCAAGGTGGTGGCGGTCATCGGCGCCGGCAGCGGCATCGGCGCCGCGGTGGCCGAGTGCGTGGCCGGTCAGGGCGGCCACACCATCTGCTGCGATCTGAAGGCCGAGAGCGCGGAGGCGACGGCGAGCGCCATTCGCGCTGCCGGCGGCCGCGCCGAGGGCCTCGCCATCGACATCAACGACGAGGCGGGTGTCACGACGGCCCTCACGAGCCTGGTGACCGCGCATGGCCATCTCGACGGCCTCGTCTGCACGCCGGCCATCAACGTGCGAAAACCGATGCTGCAGTACACGGGCGAGGAGTTCGACCGCGTGGTCGCCGTGAACCTGCGCGGCAACTTCAACGTGCTCACCGCGGCCGGCCGGATCATGACGGCGCAGGGTTCGGGCAGCATCGTGCTCTTCAGCTCGATTCGCGCGCTCGTGACCGAGCCCGGGCAATCGGTGTACGGCATGACCAAGGCCGGCATCGTGCAGCTTGCAAAATCGGCCGCCACCGAATGGGCGACCTCCGGCGTGCGCGTGAACGTCATCGGTCCGGGCGTGACGGAAACCCCGCTCACCGCGCCGATCAAAGCCAACGCCGCCTGGTATCAGGCCTACGCCACGAAAAATCCGATGAACCGCTGGGCCCGGCCGGACGAGATGGCGGGCCCCACCGTGTTCCTGCTCTCGGATGCCGCCAGCTACGTGACCGGCGCCACGCTCTTCGTGGACGGCGGCTGGACCGCCGCCGACGGCCGCTTCACGCCGCCGGGTATGTGATCGGGCTCCCGCCATGACGCACCACTCGATCGCAGTCATCGCCGGCGACGGCATCGGCAAGGAAGTCACGCCCGCGGCGCTCACCGTCGTGGCTGCTGTCGCGGCGCGGCACGGGTTCACCGTGACGACGACCGACCACCCGTGGGGCTGCGAGTACTACCTCGCCGAAGGCCGCATGATGCCGGCCGACGGGCTCGAGCAGCTCCGCGCCGCGGACGCCATCTACCTCGGCGCCATCGGCGCCCCCACCGTGCCCGATCACGTGTCGGTGTGGGAACTCATCCTGCCGATCCGGCAGCGCTTCGAGCAGTTCGTGAACCTGCGGCCGATGCGGCTGCTGGCAGGCGTGCCCGGGCCGCTGCGCGATCGTGGACCCGCCGACATCGACTGGGTGTGCGTGCGCGAGAACTCCGAAGGGGAATACGCCGGACTCGGCGGACGTCTGCACCGCGGCACGCCACATGAGGTGGCCGAGCAGACCGGGCTCTTCACACGTCGCGGCATCGACCGCGTGGTGCGCTACGCGTGCGAGCTGGCGATGGCACGCCCGCGCAAGCTGCTGGCGAGCGCCACCAAGTCGAACGCGCTCCAGCATTCGATGGTGCTCTGGGACGAAGTGGTGGATGACGTGGCGCGCGATTTCCCCGCCCTCACCATCCGCAAGTACCACGTGGACGCACTGGCCGCGCGCATGGTCACGCATCCCCAGACGCTCGACGTGATGGTGGCGTCGAACCTCTTCGGCGACATCCTGACCGACCTCGGCGCCGCGGTGTCGGGCTCGCTCGGCGTCGCGCCGGGCGCCAACCTGAATCCGTCGCGCGAGCACCCGTCGATGTTCGAGCCGATCCACGGCTCGGCGCCCGACATTGCCGGTCGCGGCATCGCCAATCCGATCGGCGCGATCTGGGCGGCGGCGCTGATGCTCGACCACCTGGGTGAAGGCGACGCCGGCCGTGAGATGGTCGGCGCTCTCGAACGTGTGCTCGCCGACGGCCGCGTGCGCACGCCGGATCTCGGCGGCACGGCGACCACCGCCGACATGGCGGTGGCCGTGATTGCCGCCCTGCGGGGCTGAACGCCGCTACCGCGCGGCCGCCATCTGTCTGGCCCGCGCGATCGCCGGACGTTCCGCCGGCGTCTGCCCCACCATCGCGAGCAACTGCTTGTAGAAGGCCGCCGCGGCGGCCGTGTTGCCGTCGGCTTCGGCGGCACGCCCGGCGCCGTACAGACCGAGGAAACGCCCGGGCTCCTTGGACATCGTCTTCTGGAAGGCCGCCAGGGCCTCTCGGGCCCGTCCGGCCTCGAGCAGCATGAAGCCGAGCAGCTCCCGCGCCGGCGCGATCGGCCCCGGCGACACGGCGGACTTGTCAGTCAGGTCTTCGGCATCCGCGGCCGCCGACAGCAGCTCGACGCCCTTCGCCTTGTCGCCCTCCGCGAACACCTTCCATGCCTGCGCCACCTGCCGCTGGATGTCCACCTGCTCCGCCCAGTACGGATCCTTCGTCGCGACCAGCAGCTTCTGGATGGCGATCAGGCGATCGATGTCGGCCGCGGCCGCGGCAGGTGTGCCGGCCCTCGCGGCGCCGATCGCGCGCGCGAAGTGGGTGATGGCTTCCGTGTAGGGGGCCGACGGCGCCGGCCGCACCGTGAGCGCCGCCGCCTCCGCCCAGGCCTCGCGTTCGAGCGCGAAGCGCGCGGGAATGGCCGCGAGCGCGAACGCGTACGGGCCGCCGACGGCGCCGGCCTCGAACGACACCGCGCGGTCGCGCGCCGTCCTGGCTGCCACATCGTCGGCCAGCTGCATGTAGGCGTAGGTCTGGTAGTCGAGCGCGTGCAGTTCTTCGCCGGCTCCCGCCAGCCCGCCGGCCTTGCGGGCCGCCTCGGCCGACTTGCGGTTGGTCTCGACCGACGCCTTCCACTCGCCGACCCGCGTGAAGGTGTGCGACGGCATGTGGAGGGCGTGCGGCACGGCGGGCGCAATCGACGCATAGCGGCGGGCGGCGTCGAGACCGCGCGGCGCCAGCGGCGGCGTGTCGTAGGCGTGGATGATGTAGTGCGCGAGGCCGGGATGGGCCGGCATCTTCTTGAACAGCACCTCGAGGATCTCGGCCGACTTCAGGTTCGCGGCGTAGGTCTTGTCGGTGGGCGTCGCCGTCTGCGCCACCGCGAGGGCCCAGAAGATCCGCGCTTCGACGTCGTCGGGGTTGTCTTTCGCGAGCTGCCCCATCGCCTGCTCGAAGGCGACGATGCGCGCGCGCTGCGTGGTCACGTCATCGCTCGCGAAGAGCCCCGCGGCCGCATCGATGTAGCCCTTCTCGCGCCGCGTCGGCGTGCCGGTCGCCTGGGCGGTCGCGATCGCGGCCTTGCCGGCGGCGATCGTCTGCGGCGTGCGCAGCCCGCCGAAGGGATTGCCCCAGTGTGTCAGCGCGATGCCCCAGTGCGCGATCGCACATTGCGGATCCTTGCCGGCAATCGCCTCGAACTCCCGGCGCGACTCCGGAAACCAGAACGAGTGCAGCAGGGCCACGGCGCGGTTCATGTCGGCCTTCACCGCCGGACTGCACGAGGTGCGGAAATCCACGAGGCCGATCTGGCTGGTGGACAACGGCCCGCCCCCGTGGTCCTCGTGCTGCGCGAACGCGGGCACGCCCGCGAGCCCGGCCATCATCATCGCCGCCGCCATCGAGACACGCATCGTCACAGTGTCGCTCCCAGTTCTGCGGGCGTCGCCCGCCTCACGCACGGGTTACCGGCCGAAGTTCAAGCGGTCGAGAGCCACCCGACCATTGCTCACGACGTACAGCGGATCGAGCAGCGTGCGCGGACGTTCGAGCGGATTGCCGTCGACGACGACGAGATCGGCCTCGAAGCCGGGCCGCAGGTGGCCGACCTGCGTCTCGAGCCGCAGCATCTCCGCATTCACGCTGGTCGCGGCCTGGAGGGCGGCCAGCGCCGGCAGCCCCGCCTCGATGAGCTCCAGGATCTCGCGGGACACGCGTGCCATGCTGGCCGGTCCGTAGCCGGTGTCGGACCCGGTGGCAATCTTCACGCCGGCAGCGCGAGCCCGGCGAATCGTCTCGACGAGCACCGGCTTCATCATCTGACCCCGGCGCTGCAGACCGGCGTTGTCGTAGTCGCCGCCCGCCTCGGCCAGGTCGTTCACGACATCGGCCGTCGGCACGAACCAGGCGTTCTTCGCCACCATCATCTTGAGTGTTTCATCCGTGAGATACGTGCCGTGTTCGATCGAGCGCACGCCGGCGCGCACCGCCGCCAGCGCGCCTTCGGCGCCGTGTGCGTGCGCGAGCACCGACGCGCCGCGCGCCCCGGCCTCGCTCACGACCAGCGCGAGCTCCGCTTCACTGTAGACCTGCTTGCGCGGATCGGTGTCGGGCGTGCCGGCGCGTTCCGTGGCGAGCACCTTGATCCAGTCGGCGCCGCGGCCCAGGTTGAACCGCACGAAGCGGCGCAGCGCATCAGGCGTCGTCAGCCCTTTCATCAGATCCCCGAGATCCGGCGCGTCGAGGAACGCTTCGGGCGCCGGCTGCGGCCGCACGTGGTAGCCCGCGGCGAGCAGATCCGGACCGGGCAGATAGCCCTTCTTCACGAGCTCGCGGAGGCCCACATCCTCGAAGTGCGACACGCCGGCACTGCGCGCCGTGGTGACGCCGCTCTCGAGCGCCGCCCGCATCGCCGCCGGCGTCGCGATGTGCACGTGGGCGTCGATGAGTCCGGGCACGACGTACCGTCCGCCGAGATCGACACGTGGCGGCGCGGTGCCGGACGGCGGCGGCGTCGTGCCGATCGAGGCGATGCGGCCATCGCGCAGCACGATCGTCTGGCCGCGGCGCACGTCGCCGGTCGCAACGTCCACGACCGACGCATTCGTCAGCATGAGCGGCGCCGCGGGCGCCGCCGGGGTCTGGGCGCGCGCGGTCAGCGCCAACGCGGCGGCGGCGGCAAGGGCGACACAGAGGGCGGCGGGCAGACGGCGGCGCATGCGTGCAGTCTACATTCGGTAGACTGCCGGACGTGCCCGCTCTCTCCGGCGTCTCCCTGCTGTCGTTCGCGCTCAACGTCCCCGGCCCGGTGGCGGTGGCCCGCCTCGTGGCGGAGGGCGCCACGGCGGTGAAGATCGAGCCGCCGGCCGGCGATCCGCTCGCGGCCTACTCGCGGCCCTGGTATGACGCCCTGCATGCGGGCGTCACGGTCGTGCCGCTGGATCTCAAGCGTGATGCGGGCCGCGACGCCCTCGAGCCGCTCCTCGCGCGCGCCGACGTCGTGATCACGAGCCAGCGCCCCGGTGCCCTCGCGCGCCTCGGGTTGTCGCCGGCGGCGCTCGTCGCGCGGCACCCGCACCTGCGCGTCGTCGCGATCGTCGGCGACACCGCCGCGCCGGAGGTGCCCGGCCACGACGTGACGTATCAGGCGGAGGCCGGGCTGCTGCGCGCGGACCTGCCCGCGACGTTCGTCGCCGATCTCGCCGGCGCGGCCGACGCCGTTACCGCCGTGCTGCTGGCGCTGCGTGAACCCGCGGGCGCCTGTCACGTGGTGGGCCTGCGCGACGCGCTCACGGCGTTTGCGGCGCCCGGACGGTATGGCCTCACCCGGCCGGAGGGCTGCTTCGGCGGCGCCGACCCTGCGTACAACGTCTACGCGGCGGCCGACGGCGTGGTCGCGGTGGCCGCGCTCGAACCGCACTTCCGCGCTCGCTTCTACGCCGCGCTCGGACTGCCGCTCAACGCGCCGCTGCACGAGACGATGCAGGCGCGCACCTGCGCCGCCTGGGCCGCGTTCGCGCGCGCACACGACGTCCCGCTGAGCGTCGCGTCGCACGCGTAGCTCCGTACAGCACAACAGCCCGGCGGCGGCCAACCGGGCTGTTGTTCCCTG
>CADEFD010000073.1 GCA_902826515.1 uncultured Acidobacteriota bacterium | reverse complement strand
CGCGATGTTCGGATCGATTGGCATGCCGGAACTGGTCATCATCCTGGTGATCGCCCTCATCATCTTCGGGCCCCGGAAGCTGCCAGAACTCGGCAAGTCGCTCGGCAAGAGCATCAACGAGTTCAAGAAGGCTTCGACCGAACTGCAGAACACGCTCGAGAAGGAAATCCAGCTCGAGGAGCAGAAGGAAAAGGACGAGGTGCGGGCCAAGACGGCCGCCGTCGAGCCGGCCCCGGCCGTCATCGACGCCGATGGCACCCACGGGCAGCCCGTGTCGCGGAGCGAAGCCGGCAGCTAGCCCGTGGCCCTCGTTCCTTTCAAGAAGTCGCAGGACGAAGACAAGCCTGCGCTCGGCCAATACGACGGCGGCGGCGTGGAGCCGCCCGACGAGGAGGATGACCTCGACGGGCGGATGAGCTTCCTCGACCATCTCGACGAGCTGCGCAAGCGGCTGACGCACGCCATCGTGGCGCTGCTCGTCGGCTTCATGGCGGCCTTCGCGTTCGCCGCCCGCGCCCAGGACTTCGTGATGAAGCCGCTGGTCGCGACGCTCCCGCCCGGCAGCCACTTCGTCTTCACCGAGCCCGGCGAAGGCTTCTTCCTCCAGCTCAAGATCGCCGCCATCCTCGGCCTGCTCATCGCCAGCCCGTACGTGATGTGGCAGGTGTGGATGTTCATCGCGCCGGGGCTGTATTCGAACGAGAAACGCTTCGCGGTGCCGTTCGTGCTCGGCACGTCGATTCTCTTCACCGCCGGCGCCGCTTTCTCGCACTACATCGTGTTCCCGGCCGCCTTCGACTTCTTCGGCAGCTTCCAGACCGACAATGTCGTCTTCATGCCGCGCATCGCGCCGGTCTTCGGCATGTACGCGTGGCTGCTGCTGGCGATGGGCGTCATCTTCCAGATGCCGATGCTGGTGATGGTGCTGGCGCGGATGGGGCTCGTGACGGCCGGTTTCCTCGCCCGTCACATCAAGTACGCCATCCTCATCATCTTCATCGTCGCCGCGGTCGCGACGCCGTCACCCGACCCGGTCAGCCAGGTCGTGGTGGCCGCGCCGATGATCGTGCTCTACGGCATGAGCATCGGCGTCGCGTGGCTCTTCCAGAAGCGCCGCGACAAGGACGAGGAAGACAAGGACTAGGGGCTCGGGGCTCGGGGCTCGGGAACGAACTCAACGACAAAGGGCAGCGCATCGGCGCTGCCCTTTGTTTTTCTAGTGAGAAGGCGGTCGGCGCGACGAGCGCCGACACGTTCCCGGGTCCCGGTCCCCGAGTCCCGGGCCCCGCCTCCGTCAGTACGCCTTGGCGAACCAGGCGTTCACCACGGCAGGTTTGCCGCACTTCACGCACGAGCCGCTCGGCGTCTCGGAGCCGAACGGGATGTTGCGGATGGTGGCCTGCGTCTCCGCCTTGATCGTGGCTTCGCACTCGTCGGTCTCGCACCAGGGCGAGATGACGAAGCCGGGGCGGCCTTCCATGGTCGCGGTGAACTCCGCCCACGTCGTCGCGGTGGACGTATGCGACTCGCGGAACGCCAGGGCGCGGGCCAGCAGGTTCGCCTGGATCTCGTCGAGCAGCGCGCGCACGTGGCCGGCGAGGCCGTCCATCGGCAGCGGCGCCTTCGCCTTGGTGTCGCGGCGCGCCGAGAACACCGAGCGCTTCTCGAGATCCTTCGGACCGATTTCAAGGCGCAGCGGCACGCCCCGCATCTCGTACTCGGCGTACTTCCAGCCGGGCGTCTGGCTTTCGTCGTCGTCGAGCTTCACGCGGATCCCCGCCGCCTTCAGCTCGTCGCGGATTGCCTGACACGCCGGCAGCACCGTCTCTTTCCACGTGCCGCGCGGAATCGGGATGATGACCACCTGCCAGGGCGCCACGGCCGGCGGCAGGATGAGCCCGCTGTCGTCGCCGTGCGTCATGATGACGCCGCCGATGAGGCGCGTGGAGACGCCCCAGGACGTCGTCCACACGTGCTGCAGCGTCTTGTCGCGGCCCTGGAACTGGATCTCGAACGCCTTGGCGAAGTTCTGGCCGAGGTTGTGCGAGGTGCCCGCCTGCAGCGCGCGGCCGTCGCCCATGAGCGCCTCGATCGAATAGGTGCGCTCGGCGCCGGCGAACTTCTCGCTGCTGCTCTTCTGCCCGTCGACCACCGGCATGGCGAGTACGTTGTGCGAGAACTCCTTGTAGATCCCGAGGATCTTCAGCGTCTCTTCCTGCGCTTCGTCCGCGGTTTCGTGCGCGGTGTGGCCTTCCTGCCAGAGGAACTCGGTGGTGCGCAGGAACGGCCGCGTGACCTTCTCCCAGCGCACGACGTTCGCCCACTGGTTGATGAGCAGCGGCAGGTCGCGCCACGACTGGATCCACTTCTGGTACATCACGCCGAAGATGGTCTCGGACGTGGGCCGCACGACGAGCCGCTCTTCGAGGTCTTCCGTTCCGCCCTTCGTGACCCAGGCCACCTGCGGCGCGAAGCCTTCGACGTGCTCCGCCTCCTTCATGATGAGGCTCTCGGGAATGAACAGCGGGAAGTAGGCGTTCACATGGCCGGTCGCCTTGAAGCGATCGTCGAGCTGCCGCTGGATGAGTTCCCAGATGGCGTACCCGTACGGCCGGATCACCATGCACCCCTTCACGGGCGAATAATCCGCGAGCTCGGCCTTGCGGACGACGTCGAGGTACCAGCGGGAGAAATCTTCGGACTGGGGCGTGATCTCGGTCACCTGCCCACTACCACTCTCAGGATTCTTGGTCATGCGCGCTCTCGGCTACGTGAACCATCCAGTGTAGATCGTCTCGGGCCGGGAAGTCCGCTCGGGCATGTCCGCCGCGGCTCTCGGTGCGATCCAGCGCGCCGCGCGCCATCAGCCACGCCACCGTGACGAGGGCCCCGGCCGGGTCACCGGCATCACGTCCGGCGGCAAGGAGCGCCCGCCGCCAGCCATCGAGCGTGGCGACGGCGCCCATGAGCCCGTGGGCATCGCGCACGAGGCCGACGTCGCGCCACATCAGCTCGCGTACTGCGTCGGCGTCGGGAATCACGGCTCCCGCCACGCCGCGCGGCATCGGTCCGCGGGGCCGTGGACGGCGGATCGCCCCGGCGCGTGGAGCCTGTCGCATGGCATCGGCGGCCCGGGCGCCGAACACGAGCCCTTCGAGCAGGGAGTTGCTGGCGAGGCGGTTGGCGCCGTGGACGCCGGTGCAGGCCACTTCCCCGGCCGCGTAGAGCCCGGGCACTGACGTGCGTCCGTCGATATCGGTGGCCACACCGCCCATGACGTAATGCGCGGCCGGCGACACGGGCACGGCATCGAGGGCGAGATCGAGGCCGCGCTCACGGCACGCCGCGGCCAGGGTCGGGAACCGCCGCCGCACCCAGTCGGGATCGAGGTGGCGCATCGAAAGCGTCACCGGCGCGCCGGTGCGGGCGGCCTCCTTCACCATCGCGCGGGCGACGAGGTCGCGCGAGGCCAGTTCGGCGGCCGGTTCGTAACGCCGCATGAACCGTTCGCCGTGGACGTTCAGCAGCCACGCGCCGTCACCGCGCAGCGCTTCCGAGAGGAGGAAGCGCGGCGTACCGGGCACCGCCATCACGGTGGGATGGAACTGCACGAACTCCATGTCGGCCACCGCGGCGCCCGCCTGCCACGCGAGGGCCACGCCGTCGCCCGTCGCCACCGGCGGGTTGGTGGTTTCACGGAAGACGCGGCCCGCGCCGCCGGTCGCAAGCAGGGTCGCCGACGCCCGCGCGTCCACGATGCCGCCGCCGGCGACATACCGCGCGCCCACGCAGACGCCGGATTCCACGAGCAACCGGACGGCCCGGGCGTCAGCGGCGACCCGCACGCGCGGCAACGCCGAGACGTGCTGCCACAGCACGCGGCTGATCTCGCGGCCGGTCGCATCGGCCGCGTGCAGCACGCGGCGCACCGTGTGCGCCCCCTCGCGCCCGAGCGAGAAGCGTCCGTCGGACTCGCGATCGAAGGCGGCGCCCCACGCGGCCAGTTCGCGCACGTAGGCCGGGCCATCGGTGACCAGCACGCGGACGGCCTCGGCGTCGCACAGGCCATCACCGGCGGCTTCGGTGTCGCGCGCATGCAGCGTGGGGGAATCGTCGTCGCCCACGGCAGCCGCGATGCCGCCCTGTGCGTAGCCGGTGTTGCTCTCGCCGGCGTCGCCGGCCTTCGTGAGCACGAGCACCGACCCATGCGCGGCAAGCGCCGCGGCCGCGCGCAGGCCCGCGACGCCGCTGCCAATCACCAGGAAATCGGCGGACTCGGGCACCGGGTGTTATCCTACCACCCGCGTTCCGGCGCGCCCGGCGCCTCTGCATGATGCCGCCTGCTCCCATTGACGTCCGCGCCACGAACGGCGCCTACCAGATCGTGGTCGATGCCGGCTCGACCACGCGTCTGCCGGCCGTGCTGGCCGCGCACGGCATCACCGGCCGTCACGTGGTCATTTCGAGTCCGCGTGTCTGGGACGCCATCGGCCGCCGCTTCGGCCGCGTCACCCCGACCCTCGTGCCCGACGGCGAACGCGTGAAACATCTCGCCACGGTCTCGCGTGTCTACGACGGGCTGCTCGACCTCGGCGCCGATCGCGGCACGACGATCGTCGCCGTCGGCGGCGGTGTCCTCGGCGACATGGTGGGCTTCGCCGCCGCCACCTACCTGCGCGGGCTGCGTCTCGTGCACGTGCCCACGACCGTGATGGCGCAGGTCGACAGCGCCATCGGCGGCAAGACAGGCGTGAACCACGCGCGCGGCAAGAACCTCATCGGCGCCTTCTATCCGCCGGCACTCGTCGTGGTCGACCCCGAGACGCTGCGCACGCTCTCACGACGCGAGTTCCGCGCCGGGCTCTACGAGGTGATCAAGTACGGCCTCATCGCCGAGCCCGCGCTGCTCGACCTGCTCGAGCGGGATCTCGACACCGTGCTCACGCAGCAGGGCGACGCGCTCGCGGAGATGATCCGCATGTGCTGCCGGATCAAGGCGGACGTCGTGAGCGCCGATGAACATGAACACGGCCTGCGCCGCATCCTGAACTTCGGCCACACCCTCGGCCATGCGCTCGAATCAGCCACTGGCTACAAGCGACTCCGCCACGGCGAGGCCGTCGGGCTCGGCATGCGCGCGGCTCTGGCGCTCGGCGTAGCCCGCGGCGTCACGCCGACGACACTCGCCGACCGGGCCACCGCGCTCATCGCGCGGCTGGGGCCGCTGCCGAGCGTGGCCGATGTGCCGGTGCGCGACGCCCTCGCGGCCGCCTCTCACGACAAGAAGGTCGTGAACGGCCGGCTGCATTTCGTGCTCGTGCAGGCCACCGGTGCCACCACGGTGGCCGACGTCACCACGAAGGAACTGCGGGCGGCCCTCGCCGCCCTCGGCATCCGCGGCCGCTGACGGCCGGCGGACCGGCGCGGCTCAGTGCGTGCCGAGGCCGTGGGCGCGCATCTTCGCGAGCAGCTCGCGGAACGGCAGCCCGAGCAGATCCGCCGCGCGTCCCGGATCATTGGCCGCTTCGCTCAGCGCGGCGGCAATCTTGCGGCGCTCCGCGTCTTCGACCGCGCGGGCGACCACGTCGGCCAGCGTGCCCCGCAGGTCGAGCTCGGCCACGGCCGTCACGGCCGTCACGGCAGCCGGCACGGCGGTGTCGCGCAGGTGCAGGTGACGGGCGCGGATGACGTCGCCGTCAGCGAGAATCGCCGCGCGCTCCAGGCAATTTTGCAGTTCGCGCACGTTGCCGGGCCAGTGATACCCGCAGAGCGCAGCGCGGGCCTCGTCGTCGAGCGTCGGCGGCGTGCGGCCGCTCGCCTGGGCCTGGCGTTCCACGAAGTGATGCGCGAGGAGCAGCACGTCGTCGCCGCGCTCGCGCAGCGGCGGCACCGTGATCGGCATGACTGACAGGCGAAAGAACAGGTCTTCGCGGAAGCGCCGCTCCGCCACTTCACGCTTGAGATCGCGGTTGGTCGCCGCGACCAGCCGCACGTCGGCGCGAATCGTGGCGGTGCCGCCGAGCCGCTCGAACTCGCGTGTCTCGAGCACGCGCAGCACCTTGGCCTGGAGCGCCGGCGCGAGCTCGCCGATTTCGTCGAGGAAGAGCGTGCCGCGATGCGCGAGTTCCACGCGCCCGAGCTTGCGCTGGCCGGCGCCGGTGAAGGCGCCCTTCTCGTAGCCGAAAAGTTCCGACTCGAGCAGCGTCTCGGGGATGGCGGCGCAGTTGATGGCGATGAACGGCCCGTCGGCGCGCGGGCTCCACGCATGGAGGGCGCGAGCGAAGAGTTCCTTGCCGGTGCCGCTCTCCCCTTCGAGGAGCACGGTGATTTCGGCGGCCGCCGCCCGCTGCATCGCCTGTGTGGCCTTGGCCAGCACGGGCGCGGTGCCGACGATGGACGGCGCGCCTCGGCGCTCCGCCGCGTCCTGGAGCAGGCGCTCGTGGTCGCGCACGAGGCGCTGCTGCGCCACGGCGCGGCCGACGACGAGCAGCAGGTGGTCGGGGTCGACGGGCTTGGCGAGGAAGTCGAGGGCGCCGTCGCGCATGGCCGCCACGGCGTCCTGCACACCGCCATACGCCGTCATGACGACGACGGGAATGTGGGCGTCGGCGGCCTTCACGGCGCGCAGCACGCCGAGGCCATCCCCATGCGGCAGGCGCAGATCGGTGATGACGACGGCCGGCTGATGGCGCGTGAGCAGGGCCTCGGCCTCGGGTTGATCGCGGGCTTCGAGCGCGCGGTATCCCTGCGATTCGAGCGCGAGGCGCAGCATCGTGCGCAGCGAGTCGCGGTCCTCGACGACGAGCACGTCAGCGTCGCCGCCGCCTGCCGACGCGACGCTCACGATATCAGCGCAGCCAGCCGGCGGGAACGCCGGCCTTGCGGGCTTCGTCCTCGATGGCCGTAATGGCCTTCTTGTTGGCCTCGATCTCGCGCTGCGTGCGCTCGAGTTCGGCGACGGCCTTGACGCGCTGCTGTTCGATCTGGGCGCGCTGCGCCGGATCGTCGCGATTGATGAAATCGACCGTGAGGGCGTTGATCTGGGACTGCAGCGCCGCGGCGAACGACGTGGAACGATCGACCGCGGCGCGCGCCGAGGTCATCCGCTGACGCCAGGCCGCTTCGTCCTTCGAGCGCTGGTCGCGTGCATCGGTCACCGGACCGCCGGGCGCGGCCTCGGCCGGTGTCGTGCCGGCGTCGGCCGTGGTGGCCATGGCGCCATCGGCCGCCGGCGCGGTGTCGGGCGTCGCGGCCGGTGCGACGGGCGCGCTCGGCGTGATGTCCGTCCGGAGGTTGTCGTTCGTGTAGACCTTGGCGCCTTTCGGCTGGTCCTTGCGGGACGCCGACGAGGTGCGCGCGACGTCGGCAAGAGACTGGGCCGGCAACAGCGCGGGCAGCCCGCACAGCATGACCGCGAGACACGGAACGACGAGACGACACGAAGCGTGTGGAGTCATGGAGAATCCCTGTGTCTGTTCTATCGACCCCACCCCCCACCCGGAACAGGGGTCACGGCGCGATGTCACGCACGGGTCCCCACGACTGCACGCGGCTGCCCCCGCAGGGCAGGTTCGAGCGCCGGCACGGCTGCGCCACGAGCGCCTCGGCCTCCGCCAGCGTGCCGGCCCCGCCCACGGCCGCCCCGCGCACCAGCAGTACGCCGTGGCCCGGTACGCCGGGCGGAGCATCCCGGGCGGGGTCGCCGTCGTCGTCGGCCGGGTCATCCGCCACCCAGGCGATGAGGTAACACGGACACGCGCGTGCCGCCACGGCGTCGATGTCGGCGAGCGGCAGATGCACCACGAGGCGCCAGCGCGGATTGCGCACGCCCCACGGCCGGCCCGGCGCGACCATCGAGGTGGCTGCGTCGTCGCACGGGGCGGTGCGTCCGCACGTGCGCTGGTGGGTGGCTTCCACCAGGTCGAGGGGCATTCCCGCCACGACGCGCGGCCCGGGGACTCCGTCGGTGAAGGGCGACGCCACGCCGGCGCCCGGCACCAGTGACCAGTCGGGTTGCGCGGCAAGTGCGGCGATGGCCAGCGACACCGCCGATTCCGCCGCCCGCGCCAGCCGCAGCCGGTCGTGCAGCGCGCTCGTGGCCGGTGGTTCGGCCGAGGTCGCCAGCGCCACGCCGAGCGCCGTCGTCATGAGCAGGCTCAGCCACAGCAGCACGGTGAGCAAGCCGAACCCACGCGTGTCAGTGCAGAGGGTGTCGCGCATGTCAGAGGCCTCCGCTGCGCCGCCCGGCGCGCACCGTGGTGTCGAGCACGAGATCGGGCACGAGCCGCGCGCCCGGACGCCGGGCCAGGCCGAGCCCCGCCGCCGGCCGCAACGTGTCGACCGCCACGGCAATACTGAGGACCACCCGCACGCCGTCGATGCGCGCCAGATCCGCGTCCCAGCGCACGGGCGCCGCGGGCGACGGACACCACGGACCGTCGCCCAGAGCCGCGGCCCCGAGCGGCGCCGGCGCCCCGCCACCCGCCGCGCCTCGCCAGTGCGTGCCGCCGGCGGCATCGCGGAAGAAGGCGCAGTTCTCGCCCGCCGGCCACGCCGCATCAACGACCACGCCAGCTGGCGGGGGCGCTGGCGCCCCGGTGGCGTGTTCCTCCGACCCGTCGGGCGCCAGGTGCACGCTCGGCGCGCCTCCAGCCGCGATCCACTGCACCTCGAAGCGGCGCACGAAGTCCACGACCGGCGTGGGCGGACCGCTGCCGAGGCGTCTGACGATCTGGGCCAGTCCCGTCGCGGGATCGGGCCGCACCTCGTAGGTATGGGCGGTCACCGCCGCCACGACGCTGCCTGCCGGCCACGCGTCGGCGAGAGGGGCTGCGAGGTGCAGGTCGAGCGGCGCCTCCACCTGCGCGATGGTGGCCACGGCGAAGCGGCCATGCGGCAGGAACAGCACCACCTCGTCGCCGGCCGCGAAGCCGCAGGTCGGAATGACCGCGGAACAGAAGGCGGGGCGCGCGAGCGGCACCACCGTGGCGCCGGCCGCCAACGCCACGCGCGTGAGGCCGTGCGCGGCGCCCCGGGGCGCGTGCCACGCCGTGAGCGTGTTCGCACGCGGCGAGACCGCCCAGGCACCGGTACGCACGGCGTCCGGCCACAGCGACGGCAATCCGAGACCCGGACCGGCTTCGGTGTCGTGCAGGAACCCGGTACCGGCGCGCTGCACGTCGTCGATGAGCACCTGGAGCGTGCTGCGCGCCCGCTGCTGGGCGTCGGCCGCGGCCGGCTCCGCCTCGAAGGCGGCGAGCACCGGAATGGTGAGCGCGGCGACGACACTCATCGCGAGCCCGAGCAGCGTGAGCGCCACGAGCAGTTCGATGAGCGTGGCGCCGCGTGCGCCGCGCGGCGTCATGGCGCTGTCTCCGTGACGATGCGCGAGACACAGGCGCCCGGCGCCGGCGCGACGCTGGCGCGCAGGTCGGCCGGCACCACACAGACCGTCAGGCTCCACGCCGGGGCCGGCGCCGCCGCGATGGCCGCAATCCGCCAGCGCCGCACGAACGATGCCGGCCCCGCCGTCACACGGCCCTCGCCGTCGAGCGTGTCGAAGCAGCCACCGGTGTCGCGGCTCAGGCAGTCGGGTGCCGTCGCCGCGAGCGGCGTTCCGGCGCGAATCGCCACGAACGCATCGGCGAACGTCGCGGCGGCCAGATGGCGCCGCGATCGCGCCACGGTGTCGGTGACCTGCCGCGCGAGTCCGGCCAGACTCACGACGCCGCTCGTGATGATGGCGAGCGCCACGATCGCCTCGATCACGGTGAACCCCTGCTCGGATGCTGTTTGCACGACCCGCCTCCCCTGCCGGCGCTCGTGTGTCAGCCGGCATCAGGATGCAGTGCAACGCACGCGCCAGACCGACGGCGCGAACGGATCGCACGTTTTCCGGCGGATTGCGGCGAACGTTCTGAGGCGAGCGGCGACGCGCGACACGTCGCGGCGCAGAAGCTGCACGGCCCGCGGACTGTCGGCGTGGCAGCTACTGCGTGAGGGCCGGCGTGGGCACCCGCAGCGGGAGCATCACGGTGAAGACCGCGCCGCCCTCTGGCCGGTTGGCCGCGCGCACCTGCCCGTTGTGCGTGACGATGAACTTGAGCACGAGCGCGAGGCCGAGCCCGGTGCCATCCGACCGCGTCGTGAAGAAGGGCTGGAACAGCCGCTCGCGATCCGCCTCCGGCAGACCCGGACCGTTGTCGGCCACGGTCACCTCGACGACGCCGTCCGCCGCATGCACGGTGCCGCGCACGTCGACGGCCGGCGTGCGCCCGGCGCGTTCGCACGCCTCGAGCGCATTGCGCACGAGATTCGAGAAGGCCTGGCGCAGCAGCACGTCGTCACCTTCCACCTGCCCGAAGGCGCCAGCCACCGTCACGTGGCGGCCGTCGGCATCGACATCATGCACGGCACGCCGCACGACCAGTTCCAGCGCCAGCGGCTGCAGCGTCACCCGCTCGGGACGCGCGAACTCGAGGAATTTCGTCACCACGTCGCCGAGGGTCTGCGTCTCGCCGCGGATGCCTTCGGCATAGGCGCCATGCGGCGCCGGCAGCGCCGCCGGGTCGAGGAGCCGCGCGTAGCCGTGGATGGTGGCCAGGCCATTGCGGAACTCGTGCGCGAGGCCGGCCGTGAGCTCGCCGAGGCGCGCCAGCGCGTCCTTCAGGCGGAGCTGTTCTTCGAGCGCCACGACGCGCGAGAGATCGGTGAACAGACAAATGACGCCGCCTTCGCCCGGCCCCCCGGTCCACGGCGAGAGCGTCACACCGAGATGCGACGGGCCGCCGGAGGTGTCGCCGGTCGCGATGTGCCGGCGTGACACCGTGCGCCGCCCGGCCGCGGCGTCGCGCACGAGCGCGGCCAGGGCCGGCACGGGCGCGAGCAGGTCGTCGACTGCCGCCGGCATCGGCCGCGGCGCCACGCCGAGGATGCGGTGGCCCGCCGGGTTGAGCATCCGCACCTTGCCGTCGGCGCCGGCCACGAGCAGGCCCGAGGTCAGCCCTTCGACAATCTGCGCGTTGAGCCGCTCCGATGCTTCGGCGCGGGCCAGCGTGGACCGTTCCTGCTGGCGGAGCTTGCCGACGGCCTCCTCGAGCGCCGCCGAGAGAATCGCCGTGTCGGCGGTGGACTCCCGCATGCGGCGGCCCGAATCACGCGCCCCCGACAGCACCCGCAGCAGCGCGAAGCCGAGCAGGCCGGCGAGGAAGCCGACGAACGCCGTGAAGCCGAGCAGCAGGTAGCCGGCGGGCGAGAACGGCGGCATCAGTAGAACCCGACGTACCAGTCGATGATCGGTTGTCCGGCGAGCATCGCGACCACTGCGCCGATGGCGAGGAAGGTGCCGAACGGCAGCGCGTATTTCATCGAGCCGCGCTGGAGCGAGATCATCGCCACGCCGATGAAGGCGCCGGAGAGCGACGCCAGCACCAGTGTGAGCAGCACGGCCTGCCAGCCGAGGAACGCGCCGATCATGCCGAGCATCTTCACGTCGCCCATGCCGAGGCCCTCCTCGCGGCGCACCGCGTAGTAGCCCCAGGCGATCGCGTACAGCACGCCACCGCCGAGCAGCACGCCGAGAAGCGACGCGCGCCAGCCGGGTGGCCCGGCGAGCGAGAAGAGCACGCCGATGACGATGCCCGGCAGCGTGATGCTGTTCGGCAGGATCTGGTGCTCGAGATCGATGCCGAAGAGCACGATGAGCGCGCAGACGAAGAGCAGGCGCGCGGCCAGCTGCGGGCCGGCCGGCGTGGTCGCCACGACCAGCACGAACAGGACGGCCGTGATGCCTTCGACGAGCGGGTACTGCAGGGAGATCGGCGCCTTGCAGCGCGCGCACTTCGCGCCGAGCACCACCCAGCTCACGATCGGGATGTTCTCGAACCAGCGGAGCTCGCGTCTGCAGCTTCCGCAGGCCGATGCCGGCCACACGATCGACGTGCCGCGCGGCAGCCGGAAGATGCAGACGTTCAGGAACGAGCCGACGAGCAGGCCGAAGAGCCCGGCGACGACGAGGAAGAAGGTCTCGGGCGTCACGGCGTGCGCTCCAGCGTGGGGAGAGGGCCGAGCGGCGACGTCGGCCCGATCGTCACCGCGCCATCCGCCGCCAGTTCGTAGGCGACGCCGGCCGGATCGGTGGGCACGGCGGCAAGGACACGCGCGCGCACCAGGGTGTTCCAGTCGAGGGCGCCGGACAGGCGCGGCCGCACGCGGGCCACGATCGCCGTGAGCGCGTCGATATCATCGAGCGCGGCGAGCTGACGCAGGCGGAAGTCCGCCGCCTGGCGCAGCCAGTCCACGTCCGCCGTGTCGAGGAGTTCCTGCCAGAGTTTGCGGGCCGACTCCCGATCACCGCCCTTCGTGAGCGTGACGGCCGCCATCGTGCGCAGCCAGAGCGGCGCGCCCGGCAGCGTGGCGGCGCGATCGAACTGACGGGCCGCCTCCGGATAGTCCTTGAGCCACCAGTAATGCACGAAGCCGATGTCGTGCGGGTACTGCCAGCGATCCGGATCGTGGCGCATGCCCTTTTCGAGCAGCGCCAGCGCCTGATCGGGACGGCCCGGCCCTCCCGGATAGCCCTCGCTGAGGAAGATGGCGCCGAGCCGCGCGGCCACGTCGAAATGCGGGTCGAGCGTGGTCGTCATGTCGAGCAGCGGATAGAGCAGCGCGTAGCGGCCCTCGGTGGCCGTGGAACGCCGCTCGCCGCCGTAGTGCACGACGGCGCGCATCCAGTAGATGTCGGCGGCGAGGTCCGTGAACGAGAGCATCAGCCGGCGGGCCGCCTCCGGCGATTGCATCCAGAGCGTCGGCACCGCCGCCGCGCGCGGCGGCGCGATGCGTTCACGGACCGCCTGCAGGCCCACGGCTGCGATGAGCAGCGCCACCAGCAGGGCAATCGTGACGCGGTCGTGCACGGGAGTCGCGCGAATGGTCACGGGCTACTTGAAATCGCGGCGGTTGAAGATGAGCACGGCGCCCGTCACGAGCACGCCGATGTAGGCGGCAATGGACGCCACGCCCAGACCGACGGCGGCCCATGGGATGGCGAGGCCGTGCACGACCTCGTTCTTCACGTCGAGGGCGTCGAGGTTCGGCAGCACGTAGTAGAGACCGCGGGCCAGCGCCGCGGCCAGCGGCGAGTCCACCGCCGCCTGGAAGTTGCGCAGGTCGCCGCTGAACTGCCCCGCCACCCAGACGGCCAGCGTCAGGAGCATCGAGAGCATGGGCGTCGAGAACGTGGAGAAGAAGAGCGCCACCGCCGTCGTCAGCATCAGCTGCACGCCGACGAGACCGATGGCCACGAGCAGCCGCGGATCGAGCGCCGGCGCGCGCCAGCCCTGCTTGATCCAGTCATCGGTCGTCAGGTGCATGTACTGGAGCATGGCGTAGAACGCCAGCGTCATCATCGCCAGGTTCACGGTCAGCGTGAGCACGAGGCCGACGTACTTCCCGACGAGGAAACTCGAACGCGAGAGCGGCTTCGAGAGCACGGCATAGATGCTGCGGCGCTCCACTTCCTTCGCCACGAGGCCGGTGCCGATGAAGATCGCGATGAGGAGGCCGATGGCGTTCATCGTCGCCAGGCCCAGGTCCTTGATGACCTTGAGATCCTGCCCCGCCGTCAGCCGGCTCATGAGGAACGACGCGGCCATGAGGATGACCGCGAAGATGACGAGGCTGTAGGGCACGCGATCGCGCACCGACTCGCGGAACACCGCCACGGCCACCTTGCGCACCGCCGCGAGGTTCACAGCGCCGCCTCGCGGGTGGCGGCCTGGGCCACGTGCTGCACGAAGTAGTCCTCGAGCGTGTGCCGCTGGGGGTTCAGCGACACCACGCGGCCGCCAGCGGCCGACAGCGCCTGCACGGCGGCCTCGGGCGCCTCCGGCGGCAGATCCAGCGCGTAGCGGCCATCGGGCAGCGCGGTCACCTGCCGAGTGCGCGGGCGCAGCAGGTCGAGGGCCGCCGGCGTCATGCCGTCGGCGATGAGCTCCCAGCCGAGGACGTCCGCGCCGACGATGTCCGCCAGGCGTCCGCCGCCGGCCAGGCGGCCCTGGGCGATGATGGCGACCCGGCTGCAGAGCGCCTCGGCGTCCGAGAGGATGTGCGAGCTGAAGAACACCGTGCAGCCGCGGTCGCGGAGCCGCAGCAGCAGCTGCCGCACGTCGCGGCGGCCGAGCGGGTCGAGGCCCGACATCGGCTCGTCGAAGAACACGACGTCCGGGTCGTTGATGATGGCCTGCGCGATGCCGACGCGCTGCACCATGCCTTTCGAGTACGAGCGCAGGCGCATCCGGCGCTCGGCGCCGATGCCCACCTCGTCGAGCACGCGCGAGACACGCGCGGCCCGTTCGCCGGCCGGCACGTCGAACAGGCTCGCGAAGTAGGTGAGCAGTTCTTCGGCCGTGAGGTAGTCGTAGAAGGACGGGTTTTCAGGGAGGAAGCCGATACGCCGGCGCATCTCGACATCGCCCACCGGACGGCCCAGGATGCGCGCGGTGCCGCTCGTGGGATAGATGAGCTGCATCAGCAGCTTGATGGCCGTGCTCTTCCCCGCCCCGTTCGGACCGAGGAAGCCGAAGACGTCGCCGCGTTCGACGGTGAGCGTCAGGTCGTGCAGCGCCCGGTAGGGACGCGGCCGCCAGAAGCCAACCAGGTAATCTTTCGTGAGGCCTTCGGTCTCGATCGCAAGCATGGGGCGCCAGTAGAGGCCGGTCCGGGCCGGCCCTTCCTACCTATCGGTCGATCGGCCCCGGCCGTGCGCCCTCCGCGGCGGGTTGTGCCGTGCAGCCCCGCGCAGTTCCAGGCGGCGCCCGCGACTTACTTGAGGGTCACGCCGGCGCGCTTCATCTCGAGGGCGATCGCGGCGTCGAGGAACGAGGCCCGCAGGCCGGGCAGGCGGATGCCGTTCAGGAAGAAGGTCGGCGTGCCCTGCACCTGGAGCTGGCCACCCTGAGCGATGTCCCCCTTCACGAGCTGCAGCGTCGCCGGATAGCGCGCGTCGAAGTCGGCCACGCCGGCAATCGCCTGGACCGCCGTTTTCACCGAGGCCGGGGTGAGCGAGGGCTGGTTCGCGAAGAGCCAGTCTTCCATCGGCGCCGCCTTGCCCTTCTCACGGGCCAGCCGCACGGCCACGGCCGCTTCGCACGAGGCCAGATGGCTGCCGCCGGGCGCGAACTGGTTGCACTCGGGATCGAGCGGGTAGTCCTTGGTGACGAACTTCAGCTTGCCCGGGTATTCCTTCGCCCACTTGGCGAGCACGGGCTTGTACTCGGAGAACGTCTGGCCGCACGGCGGGCACATGTAGTCGTTGAACTTCACGAGCACGACCGCGGCGCCTTCGCTTGCCACCATCACCGGCACGCGCTGCTGGGCGGCGATGAACTTCTCGAGTTCGGCCTGCTGCGCCGGCTGCAGCGGCGGAATGGCGACGGCCTGTTCCTCGGCCGCGCCCGGCTCGGCCGCCGAGGCCATCACCGTGTCGCTCGGGAACGACCAGAGCAGCACGGCCGCCGCGGCGACGAAGGCAACCAGCGCCGACATCGCGGCGGGAGTGGTGAAGAGGCGGCGGAGATCCGCGGCCAGTCGCTCGGGCATTGCGCTCATGGACACCCTCGTGGCCGTGACGGCCGACACGAACAATCCGACCACCGCAACGTAGGTGGTCACACACAGGAGACAGATGGTCTTCAGAACGACGAGCGAGGCGTAGCCGAGATAGCCGACGAACAGCAGGCCGATGGCCGACATCAGCAGCACGTAGCCGGAGGCGTGGGCGCGGCTCGCGGCCGACCGCGAGGTCAGCGCGAGCACCAGCAGCACGCCGGCGAAGAACAACACGCCGAGCAGCGCCGTGGGCACCCCGGCGATGGCGCCGTAGGCGCTCGAATAGGCGTTGGTGCAGCTCACCGTCGCGCTCACGTCGCAGAAGCTGGCATACGACGGGTCGGTCAGGAGCTTGTAGTGCACGCGCGTCGACTCGGCCGACGCGCCGAGGCCGAGGAGCGCGGCCACCCACATCACGGGCGTCGCCGTGGACGGCGCGGCATTGCTGCTGGCGGTCATGCGCGTATTGTAGCCAGTTTCGCCGCCGCCGCCCGTACAGACGAACGGGGACGGCGCGCCAGGCGCGCCGTCCCCGCAAGCTCTGAGCCGGACGGTCCGGCCGGTTTACTGCAGCGCGGTGCCGCCGCCGCCGGGCGCCATCTGCGCTTCGGTCGGGGCCACGGCCGTGTTGTTCCAGAAGATCGTGCCGGCGACGGTGCTGGCGAACGAGCGGTTGCCGCTCGTCTGGAAGGTCACCGGAACCGCGGCGGCCACGTAGGAGCTGATGCCGGCCGCGCCGTCGCAGCCCATGCCCTGCGCCGCCGAACCCGCGCCGGCCGCGAGCGAGACGGTGTAGCCGCTCTTGACCGACGGGTCGGTCGAGATGTCGGTCGAGACGAAGCCGGCGCCGCCGGCGCAGCCGAGCGCCAGACGGTTCAACGTGGCCGAGTAGGGGCTGCCGACGCCGGCCGCCGAGAAGGCGGCTTCGGCGCTGTTGGTGGCGCGAACGGAACCGATCGCGGACGCTTCATTGCCCGCCATGCGGGCGCGGAGCAGGCCGGGGATGGCGATCGCCGCGATGATGCCGATGATGGCGACCACAATCAGAAGTTCAATCAGGGTGAAACCCTTGGTGTCACGAATACGCATTGCCTGCTCCTCGGCCGAGGCCGATTGCCGAACCACGCGAGCGCGCCCCGGAATTAGGGAACGCCCCCGAAAAGACGACACGAGGCGCGGTCGAACCTGATCCGCGCCCCGTGTGCGGTGATGTCACACCTGCCGACGCAGGCCCTTACTGCAGCGCCGTGCCGCCACCACCAGGCGCCATTTCCGCCTCGGTCGGGGCGACGGCCGTCGCGTTCCAGAAGATCGTGCCGGCGACCGTGCTCGCAAACGAGCGGTTGCCGCTCGTCTGGAAGGTCACCGGAACCGCGGACGCCACATACGCGCTGATGCCCGCGGCACCGTCGCATCCCGTGCCCTGCGCCGCCGAACCCGCGCCAGCCGCCAGCGCCACCGTGTAGCCGCTCTTGACCGACGGGTCGGTCGCGATGTCGGTCGAGACGAAGCCGGCGCCGCCGGCGCAGCCAGCCGACAGACGGGCCAGAGTCGCCGAGTAGGGACTGCCGACCCCGGCCGCCGAGAACGCGCTCTCGGCGCTGTTGATGGCGCGCACCGACCCGATGGCCGACGCTTCGTTGCCCGCCATGCGGGCGCGGAGCAGGCCGGGGATGGCGATGGCGGCGATGATGCCGATGATGGCGACGACGATCAGCAGTTCGATGAGGGTGAAGCCCTTGGTGTCACGAATGCGCATGATGGCTGTGCTCCTGATGTCCTTCCGAGAGTTGTGGGTACTTCTCACAGGGGTAACGCTGGCTGTCTTGCCCGAACCTGAACCCGACACGCGAAGACGTGCACGGGGCGCGGCATCGGCCGGGCCCCGTGCACTCGAGTGATGCGCGGTTTACTGGAGCGCCGTGCCGCCGCCGCCGGGCGCCATCTGCGCTTCGGTCGGAGCCACCGCGGTGTTGTTCCAGAAGATGGTGCCGACGGTCGTGCTGCCGAACGAACGGTTGCCGCTCGTCTGGAAGGTCACCGGCACCGCCGAGGCGACGTACTGGCTGATGCCCGCGGCACCGTCGCAGCCCGTGCCCTGCGCCGCCGAACCCGCGCCGGCCGCCACGGCCACGGTGTAGCCGCTCTTGACCGACGGGTCGGTCGAGATGTCGGTCGAGACGAAGCCGGCGCCGCCGGCGCAGCCTGCCGCGAGGCGGGCCAGGGTGGCGGTGTAGGGGCTGCCGACGCCAGCCGCCGAGAAGGCGCTCTGCGCGCTGTTGATGGCGCGCACCGAGCCGATGGCCGACGCTTCGTTGCCCGCCATGCGGGCGCGGAGCAGGCCGGGGATGGCGATGGCGGCGATGATGCCGATGATGGCCACCACGATCAGCAGTTCGATGAGGGTGAAGCCCTTGGTGTCGCGAATACGCATGATGTCGTCAGCTCCTGGTGTCGTTCGTTGCGTGTCAGGTTCGAAAGGCGTGGTCTTCGTGGTCCCGATGCCGCCATCTGCGGGGCGGCGTCGATGCCCTTACCATAGCAACGACGATGCCAACCCTGGAGCTGCCGCCGTTGCAGCCACTCAAGCTCTTTGAAATGAACGACTTAGCTGAACTCAGGGGCGGGGGGTGTGGCGGCGGGGAGTGCAGAGTCTCTGACGGAGGCTGTCAGCCCGATGGCGAGGACTGACAGCGGCGGGCACTACTTGAGCTGGTACTTCTTGGCGAGGTAACGGAACTGCCGGAAGGTAATTCCGAGCAAATCCGCGGCTTTGACCTGCACGCCGCCCGCCTGCTTGAGCGCGCGCTCGAGGTGCATCCGCTCGATCTGCTGCAGGTGGGTCTCGAGATTGAAGCCGGCGGCGGGAATCGCATCCACGGCCGCGGGAGCGGAGGCGGAGGCCGATGTTTCGGCCAGGTGTGGCGGCAGGCTGTCAGGCAGGAGCTCGGCCGTCTGCTCGAGCGCCACGCCGCGCTCCATGACGTTTTCGAGTTCGCGGACGTTGCCGGGCCAGCGGTACGACACCAGGAGCCGCATCGTCTCCGGCGCGATGGTCTGCACGGGCCGGCCCATGCGCTCGGCGAAGCGGCGCAGGAACTGCTCGGCAAGAATCGGAATGTCCTCCGCGCGTTCTCGCAGCGCCGGCAGGCGCACGGAGATGACGTTGATGCGGAAGAAGAAGTCCTCGCGGAAGGCGCCACTCTTCACCATCTCTTCGAGATGCCGGTTGGTGGCGGCGATGAAACGGACGTCGGCCTCGAGTTCCTGGGTGCCGCCGACGCGCCGGAAGCGCCGCTCCTGCAGCACGCGCAGCAGCTTCACCTGCATGCCGAGGCTGGTCTCCCCCACTTCGTCCAGGAACAGGGTGCCGCGATCGGCCGATTCGAGCAGCCCCTTCTTCGTGTCGACGGCGCCGGTGAACGAGCCCTTCATGTGGCCGAAGAGCTCCGACTCCAGAATCGACTCGGTGAATGCGCCGCAGTTGACCGCCACGAACGGCTGCACCTGGCGGGTCGACTGCTGATGGATCTCGCGGGCCGTCCACTCCTTGCCGGTCCCGGATTCGCCGGTGATGAGCACGCTCGCGTCGGTGCGCGCGACCCGCGCCACGAGACTGATGACGTCGAGGATCTGGCGGCTGCGTCCGGCCAGCACGAAACCCTGGCCCTTGCGGCCCTCGGGCGGCGCGACCTGGGTTTCGGCCAGCCGCTTCGCTTCGAGGTAGCGGGCGACGCGCTGCTTGAGGTCCGCGACGTCGAACGGCTTGGTGAGATAGTCGACCGCGCCGAGGCGCATGGCCTCGACGGCGGTGTCGGCCGACGCGAAGGCGGTGAGCAGCAGACCGACCGACGACGGGCTCCGTTCCTTGAGCGCGCGCAGCACGTCCACGCCGGAACCGTCGGGCATGCGCAGGTCGCTGATGAGCAGGTCGGGCAGCGGACCGCGGCGGATCTGCTCGATCGCCGAGCCGACGTCCTCCGCCGTCGTCACCTCGTAGCCCTCGCGGCCGAGCACGATCGACAGCATCTCGCGGAGCGAGCGCTCGTCGTCGACGACGAGGATGCGGGGCTTCTGGGCGGGCGGTACGGCCATAACGGATGTCTGTCGCTAGTCGGCGCGTAACGCGGCGGCGTTCGGCGCCGGGAATCGCGCGGTGATGGTCGTGCCGCGTCCCACCGTGGACTCGACATCGATGCGCCCATTGTAGTCGGTCACGATGCGGTGGACGATGGCGAGCCCGAGGCCGGTGCCGCGTCCGAACGAGCCGCGGAACGGATCGAAGATCGAGTCCACCTGCTCCGCCGGGATGCCCGTGCCCTCGTCGCGCACGCCGATCGAGACGGAGGTGTCGTCCGCCTCCGCGAAGAGCTCCATCCGGCCGCCCTTCGGCATCGCCTTGAGGCCGTTGGTCGCCAGGTTCCACATGATCTGTTTGAGCTGGTTCTCGTCGGCGTCGAGCCAGACGGGCTCGTCGGGCACGGTCAGCGCCACGTGATGGTGCGTGGAGAGTTCGGGGCTCGTGCGCAGCAGCTTCGCGGTGTCCTCCACGGCGCGCCGCACGTCGATGCGGGCCACCGCCACCGGGCTCGGCCTGGCATAGGTGAGGAAGGACCGGATCGTGCCGTTCAGCCGATCCGACTCGCGCAGCACGATGTCCATGAGCTGCGCCTGTTCGGTCGAGAGCGGCAGCTCGCCGCGCAGCACCTGGATGGCGCCCGACATCGACGCCAGAGGATTGCGGATTTCGTGGGCGATGCCGGCGGCCATCTCACCCACCGCGGCCAGGCGCTGGCGCAACTGCGCCGTGCGCTCGAGGCCCTTGATGTCGGTGACGTCCTGGAAGGTGAAAATGAAGCCGCGCTGCCCGGCCCCGAGCGGCAGCGGCGCGGCGCTGACGCCCAGTTCGATCGGGCGGCCGTCGGCGCGCTGATAGGTGTAGTCGACGCGGCGGGCCCGCCCGGCTTCCCGGTCGGAAGCCAGCGCCGTCGAGAACGACGCCGGCAGTTGCAGGACCTCGGTCGCCGGCTGGCCCGTGACGTCGCCGTCCCAGCCGGTGATGACGGCCGCGGCGCGGTTGTAGGTCATGACGCGGCCGTTCGCGTCCATGGTCGTGAGGCCGTTGGCGAGGTGGTCGATGACGTTGCGGTTGAAGGCCTCGAGGTCGGCAATCTTCTCGGAGGCCGCCTCCATCGCCACGTCGGCCCAGCGCAGGTTCTCGGCAAGCTGGCCGGCCAGGAAGGCCACGGCGTAGAACGCGAAGACGTTGATGCCCACCGTGACCCAGGCGACATCCGCCGTCGGCAGGCCCTCGAGCACGCTCGCGGTGTCGGGCCACCAGTACTGCGAGCAGACGATGCCGATGAAGCAGAGGCTGGCGAGCGTGGCGGCCCGCACGCTGCCGCGCCGGTACTGGACGCCGGCCGAGGCGACGACCGGCAGCGCGTAGAGCGGCGTGAACACCGAGGCCACGCCGCCCGTGGCATGGACGTAGGCCGAGATGAGCGCCGCGTCGAGCGCGAAGTGCAGGTCGGCCGTGATGGCGAAGCGGTCCGCGAACCGCACCGTCGCCGCGTCGATGAGGGCGACGGCGAACAGGCCGGCCAGGGCCACGGTCGCCCGCGACAGCGGCCACAGCCCCGAGCCGACGAGCGCCAGCGCCAGCGCGAAGACGGCGAGCAGGGTCGCCGCGCCCAGGCGGACGGCGACCAGTCTCGACAGCCGCGGCCTGAGCGCCGACATCTCGCGGTTAGGTGAGCTGGCTGATGAGGCCGAAGATCGGCAGGTACATGGCGACCACGATGCCGCCGACGACGATGCCGAGGAACGCGATCATGACCGGCTCGAGCAGCGTGAGCAGGCCGGCCACCGCGGTGTCCACTTCCTCTTCATAGAACTCGGCGATCTTGGCCAGCATCGTGTCGAGCGCGCCGGTCGCCTCGCCGACGCCGATCATCTGCACCACCATGCCAGGGAAGACGCCCGTGGTCCTGAGCGGCCCGGCCACGGTTTCGCCGCGTTCGATGCTGCGCCGCGTCTCGAAGAGCGCGTCTTCGATGATGGCGTTGCCGGCCGTCTTGGCCGTGATCTCGAGACCGTCGAGAATCGGCACGCCCGAGGTCATGAGCGTGGAGAGGGTGCGGCAGAAGCGGGCGACGGCGATCTTCCGCATGATGTCGCCGAGCACCGGCAGCTTCAGCACGATGCCGTCGACGACCCGCCGGCCGCCCTCGGTCGCGTAGTACATCTTGAAGGCGTAGGCCAGCAGGCCCACGGTGATGATGATGAACGGCATGAACTGCACGAGCAGATTGCTGGCCGCGATGACCATGCGGGTCAGGAACGGCAGCTCGGCGCCGAGGCCGGCGAACAGGGTGGCGAAGGTCGGAATGACCTTCCACAGAATCACCGTCACGACGAGACCGGCGATCGTGACGATGGCGACCGGGTAGATCATCGCCGACTTGACCTGCGACTTCAGCTTGACGGCCTTCTCGATGTAGGTCGCCAGGCGCTTCAGAATCGTGTCGAGGATGCCGCCCGCCTCACCCGCCGCGATCATGTTGGTGAAGAGCGGGTCGAATGTCTTCGGGTGCCGCTTCATGGCGTCGGCAAGCGAGGCGCCGCCCTCCACGTCGGAACGCGTCGCCAGGATGACCGCCGCGAAGTTCTTGTCTTCCTCCTGGTTGCCCAGGATGTCGAGACACTGCACGAGCGGCAGACCGGCGTCGATCATCACCGAGAACTGGCGGGTGAAGACGGCGAGGTTCTTCGGGTTGACGGTGCGGGCGCGCGCCTTCCTCGGCGGGGCGACCGCCTTGGCGGCGACGGCCGCGATCTTGGTCACCAGAATCTGTTCGCGGCGCAGCGCGTTGGTCACCGATTCGATGGTGTCACCGATGCGCTCGCCGGTAATGGTCTCGCCGCCGCGCGTGCGGCCGGAGAATGCGAAAGTCGGCATGTTCCTCGTCTCCTGGGGGAGCCTGCGTGCCTCTGGGGATTACCGTGTCAGCGGAGGACGCGCACCGGGAACGGTGCGTCCCATGCCCGCGCCCGCGACGACCCCGACGCCGCGGCTCATCATCTCGGTCAGCTCGTCGCGCAGCGACGAGGCGTTCATCGCCGTCTCGGTCGAAATCATGCGGCGCTGGTGCAGCGTGACGAGCGACTGGTTCATCGTCTGCATACCGAGCTTCTCCTGCCCGGCCTGCATCGCGGAATAGATCTGGTGGACCTTGTCTTCGCGGATGAGATTGCGGATGCCGGGCGTCGGCACCAGAATCTCGAGCGCCACCACGCGGCCCTGGCCGTTGATGCGCGGCAGGAGCGACTGACAGACGATCCCCTCGAGCACCAGCGAGAGCTGCACGCGCACCTGCGACTGCTGGTGGGCCGGAAAGACGTCGATGATGCGGTTGATCGTCGACGACGCCGAGTTCGTGTGCAGCGTGGCGAAGGTCAGGTGGCCGGTTTCGGCGATGCGCAGGGCCGATTCCACCGTTTCGAGGTCGCGCATTTCGCCGACGAGCACGATGTCGGGGTCTTCGCGGAGGGCGGCGCGCAGCGCGTTGGTGAAGTTCTGCGTGTCGCTGTGGACCTCGCGCTGGTTGACCAGGCACCCCTTGTGCTGGTGCAGGTATTCAATCGGATCCTCGATGGTGAGGATGTGCCCCTTCCGCTCGGTGTTGATCTTGTCGATCATCGCGGCGAGCGTCGTCGACTTGCCGCTGCCGGTCGGGCCGGTCACGAGCACCAGCCCGCGCGGACGTTCGGCCAGCTTGCCGATGACCGGCGGCAGGCCGAGTTCGTCGAACGGACGGACGCGCTCGGGAATCAGGCGGTAGACGGCGCCGACGGCGCCGCGCTGGTTGAAGAGGTTGCAGCGGAAGCGGGCCAGGCCGCGGATGCCGAACGAGAAGTCCAGTTCCTGCGTCTCCTCGAACCGCTTCTTCTGGGCGTCGGTCAACACGCTGTAGGCCAGCGTCTTGGTGTCGGACGGCGTCAGTTCGGGGTGTTCGAGCCGGCGCAGTTCGCCGTGCACGCGCACGACCGGCGCCGACTGGATGGAAAGGTGGAGGTCGGAGCCGTTGAGCTCCACCGTGGTCTTGAGCAGTTCTGGCAGCGTCGCCATCGTGTGTGTGTCCCTGAGTCCGTGGGGCCGTTGGGGGTTACTTGACCGTTTCGCGGACGACTTCTTCGATCGTGGTCACGCCGTCGGTGATCTTGCGCAGACCGCTGCCGCGCAGCGTGATCATGCCTTCCTCGATCGCCTTGCGCCTGAGCTCGATGGCCGAGGCGCCGACGAGGATGAGCTCGCGCAGCTCTTCGCCGATCTCCATCACCTCATAGAGACCGACGCGGCCCTTGTAGCCGGTCTGGTTGCACTTCTCGCAGCCCTTGCCCTTCTTCGGCACGACCGTCTCGGCCAGTTCGGGGGTGAAGCCGACGTTGACGAGCGCCGCCGGCGGCAGCGGGTCGTCGATCTTGCAGTTGGTGCAGATGCGGCGCACGAGCCGCTGCGCGCACACGAGGTTGAGCGAACTGGCCACCAGGAAGGGCTCGATGCCCATGTTCATCAGGCGGTTGATGGTGCTCGGCGCGTCGTTGGTGTGCAGCGTCGACAGCACGAGGTGGCCGGTGAGCGCGGCCTTCACGGCGATTTCCGCGGTTTCGAAGTCGCGGATTTCGCCGACGAGGATGATGTTCGGGTCCTGGCGCAGGAAGCTGCGCAGGGCGGCGGCGAAGTTGAGGCCGATGCTCTCGCGCACCTGCACCTGGTTGACGCCGACGAGGTTGAACTCGACCGGGTCTTCCGCGGTCATGATGTTCGTGTCCATCGTGTTGATGCGCGAGATGGACGAATAGAGTGTGTTGGTCTTGCCGCTGCCGGTCGGGCCGGTGACGAGCACCATGCCCCACGGCTTGGCGATCTGGGTCTCGAGCTTGACGAGCGACTCCGGTTCGAAGCCGAGCTTCGTCATGTCGAGCATGAGCTTCGTGCGGTCGAGCAGACGCATGACGATCTTCTCGCCGAAGAGCGTCGGCAGGCACGAGACGCGGAAGTCGATGTCGCGCTGCGTGCCGGCGTCGGAGAAGCGGATCTTGATGCGGCCGTCCTGCGGCAGGCGCTTCTCGGCGATGTCGAGCTTGGCCATGATCTTGATGCGCGAGGTGATGGCGTCGCGCATCTTGAGCGGCGGGCTCATGACGTTGTAGAGCAGGCCGTCGACGCGGTAGCGGACGCGGTATTCCTTCTCGTAGGGCTCGATGTGGATGTCGCTGGCGCCCTTGGAGATGGCCGACATCAGGATGACGTTGACCAGCTTGATGACCGGCGCTTCTTCGCCCTGCCGGGTCAGCAGCTCGGCACTGATCTCCTCGAGCTCCTCGAGCACCTCGACGTCGTCGGCGTCGAGCAGCGGCATCTCGGACATGGCGCGGGTGGCGATGTCGAGCGCGCTCTCGCCCTGCGGCACTTCCGAGACCTTCTGCGTGTTCTTGTTCCCGCTGCCCGGGGCGCCGTAGTACTTCTGGATGGCGTCGAGGACCGCCGTCTCCCACGCGACCACCGGCTCGACGTTGTAGCCGGTCATGAACTTCAGGTCGTCGAGCGCGAAGACGTTGGTCGGGTCCGTCATCGCGA
>CADEFD010000072.1:13478-25324 GCA_902826515.1 uncultured Acidobacteriota bacterium | reverse complement strand
GACGTGACGGTGTTCGGCGACGGCAGCCAGACGCGCAGCTTCTGCTACGTGAGCGATCTCGTGAACGGCATCATCCGCATGATGGAATCGGCCGAGAACAGCCCGATCAACATCGGCAATCCGGCGGAGATGACGATCAGGCAGATTGCCGAGACGATCATCGAGATGACCGGCTCGTCGAGCCGCATCATCTACCAGCCGCTGCCCGAGGACGACCCGAAGGTGCGCCGCCCCGACATCACCCGCGCCCGCACGCTGCTCGGCTGGGAGCCGAAGGTGGACCTGCGCGAGGGACTCACGAAGACCATCGACTACTTCCGCACGAAAGTGCTGTAAGCAGCCCGACGCGCGATGGCGAGCCGCTGGATGACTCAGACGCCATCAGTTGAGCGGCCCATGCCCACGGCCACGAGCAGCCACGCCGCGGTCAGGCAGGCGAAGCCGACAAACGCCGACACCAGCGATTCGGCGACGCCGACGGCGACGACCTTGTAGGCGTCGGCCACGAAGCCTTGCCGCCAGAGCGGCATCAGCGCGTTGATCAGGCCGAGGACGGTGCCCGACAACGCGGCGAAGAGGCCGGCGAGCGACAGCGGCCGCATCAGCGCCAGATGGCGTTCGGTCGGGCGCACGGCGTAGACGACGGCCATGACGAGCGGGACGAAGGCGAGTGCGAGCGAGAGCCGGGCGAACAGACTGGCGTTGCGAAGCATGTCCATGGGGCGCCTCCAGGCGAGCGTGTGATGTCGATATATTCAACGCCCGACGTCACGCGGCGTGACACCTGTCACGCGCCGCACGTTCGTGCGTTCCTGTCTTCGTGGACCGATCGCTCGAACTGACCCTCGTGGCGCGCCTGCGGGCCGGCGACGCCGATGCGTTCGACGCCGTCCACGCCGCGTTCAACCGGCGGCTGTTCACGTTCCTGCTCCGACTGGTGCGCCGGCGCGACGCCGCCGAGGATCTGCTCGACGAAGTCTGGATGCGCCTGCTGCGCCATGCGGAACGCCTGCAGCCGGAGACCCGGCTCGGTCCCTGGCTCTTCACCGTCGCGCGCAACCTCCACGTGAGCTACGTGCGTTCGCGTCTGCTCGAGGACACCACGGCGGCCGGGTTGATGGGACTGTGGCCCTACCACGCGCCTCGCACGTCGCCGTTCGAGGAAACGGCCGGCCACGAGTTCGAGCGCCGCCTAGAACGCGCCATCGCGACGCTGCCGCTGGCGGCGCGCGAGGTGCTGCTGCTCGTCGGTGTCGCCGGACTCGAACCGGCCGACGCGGCCGTTGTCTGCGGCATCACGCCGCAGGCCCTGCGACAGCGGCTGCACCGGGCGCGGGAAGCGCTCGCGCTGGCCCTCGACCGGGACGTGGCGAAGAGTGCCGCGGTCTGGCAGGAGGTCGAACCGTGAACGACCTGCTGGAGTGTCTGGCGGCGCTGCCCGACGCCGATCCGTCCCCGGTGCGCGCCAGTCGTGTCAGAGCCCTGGCCCGCAGGCGCCTGGCGCCGCCCCGGCACGCCGCCCCCGCGGCTTCGTCCCCTCGCCACCGCGCGCCGCTGCTCTGGCTGGCCGCAGGCGTAGGCGCCGTCTACCTGGTGAAGGCGCTGACGGTTGCCGTCGAGGTGCTCGCCGCTCGCATCCGTGGCTGATGCGTCACTTCGGCAGCACGTGGCCCGTACACACGAACGGGACGTCCTCCGCGTGGAAGACGTCCCGTCGAGCGTTGATGTGAGGGGCGTTACTTCGGCGCGTCGGGCAGCGCGAGCCCGATGAGTTCGGCGGCCGCGCCCTGGCCGGCCACCGCCACCACGATGTACTGCTTGCCTTCGTGCATGTAGGTCATCGGCGAGCCGGTCTGCGGACCGGGCAGCGGCACGGCGCCGAGCTCCTTGCCGGTCTTCTTGTCATACGCGCGGAACATGCCGCTGCGCTGCCCGTTCGGGTGCGTCGCCATGCCGGCGTCCCCGGCCATCACGAGCGACTTGGTCGTGAGCACGCCGATGCGGCCGGGGCGTCCCGTGCGCGGAATCGTCACGCCCTTGAGCGCGGGATGGTTCTTCACGGCGTCGTCGGTTTCACCATGTACGGTCTGCCACACGAGCTCGCCCTTGTTGAGGTCGATGGCCGAGATCGTCGCCCAGGGCGGACCGATGATCGGCAGGTTGTCGACCGCCAGCCGGCGGCCGCCTTCGCCGCCAGCGCCGTTGATCCAGTCCATGTTCGAGCGTTTCGCTCCCGGCACCATCGACAACGCCGTCGCTTCGTCCTTCGAGTAGATGTAGACGATGTTCGACTCGGGATCGATCGACCCGCCCTGCCAGTTCGGGCCGCCGGTCGAGCCTGGAAGCTGAAGCGTGCCGAACTTCCCGGCGGCAGGATTCAGTTCGGACGGCGGCTCCCACATGCTGCCCATACGCCAGCCCTTCACGAACTCCTTCGCCTTGGCGTTCAGTTCGGGCGTGAAGTTGAGCAGGTCTTCTTCCTTGACCCCCTGGCGGCCGAAGGCCGGGGGCTTGCTCGGAATCGGCTGCGTCGGCGCGTACCACTCACCGGGCAGGTCGCCCTTGGGCACGGCCGTCTCGACGATCGGCCACACGGGCGAGCCGTTCGTGCGATCGAAGACGTAGAGGTAGTTCTGCTTGGTGGGCACGGCCACCGCCTTGATGGCCTTGCCGTCCACGGTGATGTCGGCGAGGATGGGCGCGCTCGGCATGTCCCAGTCCCAGATGTCGTGGTGCGTCGTCTGGAACGCCCACTTCATCGTGCCGGTCTTGATGTCGAGGGCCACGATGCCGCTCGAGTACAGGTTGTCGCCCGGGCGGTGGCCGCCGTAGTAGTCGCCGGTCGGCGCCTCGACGGGCACGTAGACGAGGTTCAGCGCCTCATCGGCCGACATCTGCGCCCACGAGCCGGCGTTGCCGGTGTAGGTCCACGACTCGTTCAGCCAGGTGTCGTTGCCCTTCTGCCCATGACCGGGAATGGCCGTGAAGCCCCAGAGCTTCTTGCCGGTGCGGGCGTCGAAGCCCATCACCACACCCTTGATGTGTTCCTTGGTGGGCGGCGCGCCGCCGGCCAGGTGGGCGGAGCCCACGATGATGATGCCGTTTGCGACAATCGGCGCCGAGTGCAGGCCGATTTCGGCCTTCTCCACGTCTTCAACGGAGTAGCCGAGCAGCTTGCGCATGTCAATCACGCCCTTGGCGCCGAAGGCCGGATCGAGCTGGCCGGTCGTGGCGTCGATTGAGAGCATCTGGTAGCCCGGCGACACCATGAACACACGCTTCACGGCCCCCGATTCCCAGTACGCGACACCGCGGCCCGAAAGGCCGCGCGGGAACGTGCGGGGACGCTCGTCGAAGCGCTTCGACCACAGCAATTCACCGGAGGCCGGGTCGAGACTGACCGCGGAGCGCCGCGTGCCCACGGCCGCGTAGAGCGCGCCGTTCGCATAGAGCGGCGTCGCCTGCAGCGAGATCTCGGGACGCGGACCGAAGTTATCGGTGCGGAAGCGCCAGGCGATACGCAGCGATCCGAAGTTCGAGGCGTTGATCTGCTCGAGTGCTGAATATCGCGTGCTGGCGAGATCGCCGCCGTACGTCCGCCACTGACCGGCAGGCGTCGGCGCCGGAGCCGCGGCCGGTGCGGCCGCCCGCTGCGCGGCCACGCTGGCCGCCAATCCCACCACCATCAGGCCTGCCGTCAGCGACAGGCGCACGCTCGTCCGTGAACGTTCCATGGGTCCCCCGCACTCGAAGTTGGGCTTCGCGCCGCCGGAAATACTACCAGTGAATCGCCGCCCGCCCTAGGGCCGAGCCGGGAGCCGCGGCTCTAGCGGCCGGGCGCGCCGGGGCGGGCCGTGCGGGTGATGCGGCGCACGTAGTCGACCGACGAGGCGAGCGTGATGACGAGCGACGCCCAGATGAAGGCATCGACCACCGGCGAGGTGCGTCCCAGATAGTTGAAGAAGAGGACGACCACGCCGGTCACGATGAAGAGCGCCGTGGCGGCCTTGCCGAGCGGCGAGGGCCGGAACGTGCGGGGGCCCACCGCCAGGTTCACGATCGCCACGGTGAGCACGATGGCCACGTCGCGGCTGATGACCAGAATCGTGAGCCAGAGCGGGATCCGGTTCGGCAGGCCCAGATTCGGCAGCGTCAGCACGATGAAGGTGGTCACGAGCAGCAGCTTGTCGGCCGCCGGATCGAGCCACGCGCCGAGCGACGTCTTCTGGTTGGCGCGGCGGGCGGCCAGGCCGTCGAGGGCGTCGGTGAGCCCGGCGGCGGCAAACGCCACGAGCGCCCAGCCGAAGCGGCCGTAGACCACCGCCAGCACGAACACCGGAATGAGCAGCAGGCGCAGCAGCGTGAGCTGATTGGCCAGCGTGAGCACCGGTTCGCTCATCGGCGCGCTCCGGCCAGTGCCGCAAGCCGCGTCACGACGTCCACCACCTCGGCGCCGGTGACGGGGCGCAGCAGATTGAACGCGCCGCCGTCGAGGCGCAGCACGCCGGAGGCGACCGCGCGCCGCACCGCCGGATACGCCAGATGGTCGGGCGGCACGTCGCTCACCGAGAGCGCCGACGCGTCCCAGGCGGCCACGGCGGCCGCCGGCCGCAGCACGGCGAGCGCGCGGCTCACGGCGTCTGCCAGCCCGAGGCGCCGCAACGGCGCGTCGGGCTGGAAGGTGTAGTTCGGATACACCTCCATGGCGCCGGTCCGCGCCACGGTCTGAATCCACGATTCGGCCCAGTGTCCGCGCACATCGGTCACGACCACCTGCTGCTGCGGCGCGCGCGCGAGCGGCGACGTCAGGCGCACACCGAGGAGGGCCGCCAGGTCGCCGCGCGTCGCCTGCGGACGCTCGGGGATGGCGCGATACTGCCCGGGCAGCGCCGCCTCACGGGCCCGCTCCCGCACGCGCGCAATCGTGGCCTCGAGCGCCGGCGACGGCTCGACGGCGGCGGCCCTGCGGTAGGCGGCGAGGGCCTCATCGAACTCGCGGCGTTCGGCCAGCACATCGCCGATGAGGATGTGCGCGCGGGCGTCGTCGGTGTCGTACACGAGCGCGGCCCGCGCCAGCTCGAGCGCCGTCTCCTCGCGGCCGGCCTTGCGCTCGACGAGCGCCAGATCGCGATACAGAAACGCCGCGTCGGGCGAGGCCTCGATGGCGGCGCGATACGCCGCCCGCGCTTCGTCCCACCGGCCGGCGGTGGCGGCGCGTTCAGCCCGGCCGATCCGATCCTGCACCACGCGGACGCGGAGTGTGGCGACCCGCTCGGCAAGCACGGGAATCGAGGCGTCGGCGGCCAGCGCGGCCTCGAAACTCGCGAGCGCCTCTTCCTCGCGCGACAGATCGAGCAGCACGAGCCCGCGGCCGACGAGCGCCGGCGCATACGGGCGGCCGGCCGGCGAGGCGGCGTCGAAGTGGGCGACGGCGTCGCTAACCCGCTTCTGCGCGAGGGCGGTGTAGCCGGCGGCGGCCCGCGCCGGCGCGAAGTCGCGGCTCGCCGACAGCACGGCCGCGAACTCGCGGTCGGCGGCCGCGAGTTCGTTGGCCTGCAGCAGGCGCCAGCCGCGCGCCAGCCGGTCGACCGTGGTCTGCGGCGTGCCGGCGGGCGTGGCCGGGAAGATGAAGTCGGGATGCTGCGGCGTGACCGGCGTGGTCACGACCGCCGGCGGCGGCGCGCACGCGACCATGAGCGCCAGCAGCGCGGCGAGCCCCGTGAGCCGGCTACGCATGCGGCGTCTCCGCAGGCTTGAGGTGCCCGGCCAGGCGCCGCGGCACATCGGCGTCGATGCGCGTCCGCGTGCCGATCGTCACCTGCGACACCACGCGGCCATGCCGGAAGATCCAGCGGAGGCGTTCGTTGTCGGCCGGATCGTCCGGGTCGAGTTCCACGCTGACCCGCTGCCGATCGAGGGCCACGGCGGCGGCCACCGCCTCCACGAGCGCCTCGCAGCCCTCGCCGGTCACCGCCGAGATGCAGAAGCGTGCCGGATCCGCCCGCTCGAGCGCCGCGCGCTCGCCGGCCGTCATCTGATCGATCTTGTTGTAGACCTCGAAACGCGGCACCGTCAGCGCATGCACGCCTTCGAGCACCCGCATCACGGCGCCGATCATGCGCTCGCGTTCGGGATGCGAGGCGTCGATGACGTGCAGGATGAGGTCGGCCTCGGCGGCTTCCTCGAGCGTGGCCCGGAAGGCCGCCACGAGCGCGTGCGGCAGGCGGTCGATGAAGCCGACGGTGTCCGAGACCAGCAGTTCGCGTTCGTCGGGCAGGCGCATGCGCCGTACGAGCGGGTCGAGGGTGACGAAGAGCGCGTCGGAGGCCACCGCCTCGGACTTCGTGAGGCGATTGAACAGCGTGGTCTTGCCGGCATTGGTGTAGCCGACGAGCGCCACCGTGGGTACGAGCGCCTTGTCGCGGCGTTCGCGGAGCTGGCCGCGCCGCTTGCGCACCTGCTCGATTTCGTCGCCGATGACCTTGATCCGCGTGCGGATGCGCCGGCGGTCCATCTCGAGCTTGGTTTCACCGGGGCCGCGCGTGCCGATACCGCCGCCGAGGCGGGAGAGCGCGGAACTCGCGCCGACGAGCCGCGGCAGGAGGTACTTGAGCTGCGCGAGCTCGACCTGGAGCTTGCCCTCGCGCGTGCGGGCGCGCTTCGCGAAGATGTCGAGGATGAGCTGCGTGCGATCGACGACCTTGCAGGCGACGACATCCTGCAGTTCGCGCAGCTGCGCCGGCGTCAGCTCGTTGTCGACGATGACGAGATCGACGCGCGCCTCGGCGCAGGCGAGCGCCAGCGCCTTGGCCTTGCCGCGGCCGATGAACGTACCGGGGTCGGGCGTGGGCCGCTCCTGCAGGGCGCGCACGACCACATCGGCGCCGGCCGCATCGGCCAGCCCCGCCAGTTCGTCGAGTGATTGTTCGGCGTCGGCCCGGCGCATCGCGCCGGTGACGAGCCCGACGAGCGCCGCGCGTTCGCGGGCGGCGAGCCGTCGTTCGGTCATGGGTAGGATCCTGCAGCGTATAATCGCACACTTGACCGCCAGTCGGCGGGCATCCGCGGAGCCTGCGTGCCACCGATCCCGATCGACTTCGTGCTCTTCGCCCTCACGCTCACCGGCGTGGCGCTCTTCCATCACCACACGCTGAAGGTCGCGGTCTCGGGCCTCACCGTCATCACCGTCTACAAGGTGCTCTTCGCGCCCTTCCGCGACGGCGCCGGGCTGGCCGGACTGGGCACGCACCTCGTGCACGAGTGGGTGGTCATCGCCAACCTCGGGCTGCTGCTGACCGGGTTTGCGCTGCTCGCCAGGCAGTTCGAGGAGAGCGGCGTGCCCGAAGCGCTGCCGCGCGTGCTGCCGTCGGGCTGGGGCGGCGGCTTCGCGCTGCTCGGCCTGGTCTTCGTCCTGTCGTCGTTCCTCGACAACATCGCCGCGGCGCTCATCGGCGCCACCGTGGCCAAGATCGTGTTCCCGTCCGTCCACATCGGCTATCTGGCGGCGATCGTGGCGGCGTCCAACGCTGGCGGCTCGGGCAGCGTCGTCGGCGACACCACCACGACGATGATGTGGATCGACGGCGTGTCGCCGCTCGACGTGACGCATGCCTACCTGGCAGCCTTCCCCGCCCTGGCGGCAGTTGGACTCATCGCGGCCCGTCAGCAGCACGCGCACGCGCCGATGCGCGTCGCCGGTGACCATGCCCACCCGGTCGACTGGGGGCGGATTGGCGTCGTGGCCGTGCTGCTCGGCGCGGCGCTTGCCGCCAACATCGGCGTGAACGCCACGGCCCCCGATCTGGCCAACCAGTTCCCTGTGCTGGGCGTGGCGCTCTGGACCGCCATCCTCGTCACGGCCGCGTACCGGAAGCCCGACTGGGCGGCGCTGCCCAGCGCGTTCACGGGCGCCGTGTTCCTGCTCTCGCTCGTGCTCGCGGCGTCGATGATGCCGGTCGAACGCCTGCCGGCGGCGTCGTGGCAGACCGCGTTCGGGCTGGGCTTCGTGTCGGCGGTCTTCGACAACATCCCGCTCACGGCGCTCGCGCTGCGCCAGGGCGGCTACGACTGGGGCGTCCTTGCCTACGCCGTCGGCTACGGCGGCTCGATGGTCTGGTTCGGCTCCTCGGCGGGTGTCGCCGTCACGAACGTGTTCCCCGAGGGAAAATCGGTGGCGCAGTGGATTCGCCAGGGCTGGCATGTCGCCCTGGCCTACGTCGTCGGCTTCGCCGTTCTGATGATCCTGTGGGGCTGGCAGCCGCACGAACCACATCGCGCGCCGGCAACCGGCGCGGCAGGGGTCGAGGCCCACTGACCATGGCGCGCGCGAAGACCGCCACGCGCAAGCCGAAGCTGCCGCGGGCGCCGCTGCCCCGCCAGACCGGCGGCCGGCATGAAGACAAGACGAAGCGGCCGATCCGCAAACAGAAACATCGGCCGCCGCCGGCCGCCGACGAGTAGGCGCTAGTGCGCGGCGGCGGCGCGGCCGCGGCCCATCCACACCCACACCGACGCCGCCAGCACGACGAGCAGCGCGACGTCGGCCTCGAACACCACGGCCAGTTCCGGACCGCTGATGAAGCCGGCCACGATCGGACTCGCGGCGAGGCCGATGAGGGAGGCCGTCATCATCAGGCCGAAGCCGGTGGCGTGCGCGTCGGGCGGCAGCAGCGCGCCGCCGGAGGTGAAGGCCGCGGTCATGCCGATGCCGATGGCGACGCCGGCAATCGCGAGGGCCACCCCGAAGGCCGCAATCGATGGCGCAAGAATCAGCAGCAGCAGCCCGGCGGCCGTGGCAAGCGACGACGCGGCGATGAGCATCCGCGGGGCGTGGCGTTCGAGCAGCGGCGCGGCGACCCGGTGGCCGAGCGCGGCAAAACACGCCGCCACCGAAAAGAGCACGCCGGAAACGAACGGCACCTGTGCAATGGGCACGAGCCGTTCGACATAAAGCGGCAGAATCGGACCGAAGCTGCGATCGACGAGCTGGAGGCCGAGGATCGTGACGAACACCATCCAGAAACCCGGCGTGTTCGACAGTTCACGGAACACCTCGCGCAGGCCGCGCGAGGCGGCGCGCGCCTGCCGGGTGCGCGGCTCGCGGTAGACGGCCGCGATGAGCAGGACCGACACGAAATAGAAGGCGGCGGCGAAGAAGAACGTGGCCCGCAGGCCGACGATTGGCGCCAGCAGTCCGCCGACGATCGGGCCGATGGCCGGGCCGAGCCGCTGTGCGACCTGCACGGTGCCGATGGCGGCGGCCATCTTCTCGCGCGGCACCGATTCGGCCGCCATCGACACGGTGAGCGAGCCGTAGCCGGCGAACACGCCGAGCAGCGCGCGCAGCGCGAAGAGCTGCCAGGGCGCCGTGACCAGCCCCATCGCCGCCTTGGTCACGACGAAGGCGAGCAGCGAGCGGATGACGAGCACCTTGCTGCCGTAGCGATCACCTACGCGGCCCCAGAGCGGCGCGCTGATGGCCGTGACCGCCGGCGTCGCGCCGAGCGTGAGCCCGGTCCAGAGCGCGATGCCGGCCACGTCCTGCACGCCGAGCTCGCGGATGTAGAGCGGCAGGAACGGCATCACGAGCGTGAAGCCGGCAAAGCCGATCCCGTTGGCCGCCGCGGCGGCCAGCACGTTCCGCCGCGGGTTGACCCCCCCGGCCGCGACGGGATCGGGCGTCGCAGTCACCGGCCGGCCGTTAGAAGCGGATCTTGACCGACGGGCCGGCGTAGACCTGGATGCTGTCGATGAAACGGATACGATGCGGGTTGTTCTGCATCACGATCGAGCTCATACGGATGCCGTCGCCGAAGAAACGCACGCCCTTGAGCAGGCTGCCGTCGGTGACGCCCGTGGCGGCGAAGATGATGTGCTTGCCGCGCGCCAGATCCTCCGAGCGGTAGATGCGCTTGGTGTCGGTGATGCCCATCGCCTTGCAGCGTTCTTCGTCTTCCGGCTTGGCGATGACGAGGCGGGCGAAGATCTCGCCGTTCAGGCAGCGCATCGCGGCGGCCGTCAGCACCCCTTCGGGGGCGCCGCCGGTGCCCATGACGGCGTGGACGCCGCTGCCCGAGACCGCGGCGGCGATGCCGGCCGACAGATCGCCGTCGCCGATGAGGCGGATGCGCGCGCCGGTGGCGCGGATGTCGCCGATGAGCTTTTCATGGCGCGGCCGGTCGAGCACGACCACGGTGAGCTCGTCCACCTGGCGGCCGAGGGCGCGGGCGATGGCCCGCAGGTTCTCGCGCACCGGCGCGTCGAGGTCCACGAGGTGCTTCGAGCTCGGCCCGACGACGAGCTTTTCCATGTAGAGGTCGGGCGCGTGCAGCAGGCCGCCTTCATCCGACGCCGCGAGCACCGCGATGGCATTGGCGGCGCCGGTGGCGCAGAGGTTCGTGCCTTCGAGGGGGTCGACGGCGATGTCGACCTTGTCGTAGTTGCGACGGTCGCCGTTGCTCTTCCCCGCCAGGCCGACCTTCTCGCCGATGAAGAGCATCGGCGCTTCGTCGCGTTCACCTTCGCCGATGACGATCGTGCCGTCGATGGGCACGGTGTCGAGTTCGCGGCGCATCGCCTCGACGGCCGCCTGATCCGATCCGTGCCGGTCGCCCTGGCCCATCGTGTGGGCGCAGGCAATCGCGGCTTGCTCGACCACGCGGAGGAACTCGAGGGAGAGATCTGATTCCATGGGATTGACCCGGTGTCGGACGCTTGGTATCGGCGCGGGCCAACCCCGTGCGGAACAAAGACTTAGCGGGCGACCGAGAATCGTATCATACGCCCGCTTGGCGGCGCACGGTGACGGGCGTGCCCGCCCCTGCCGCGAAGTGCCCGAAGGCGCTCGCGCCGTTGACCGCGATCTCGAGGTGATCGGTGCTGCCGAAGAGCGCGCAGACATCGCCGGGGCCGGCCTCGCCGTAGGTGGCGACGAGGCGCGGAATCTCATGGTCGCCGAGCCGGATCGCGATCGGCCCGGCACGCAGCAGCGCCTCGATCGCCGTCCGTTCGATGTTCGAGATGAGATTGCCGAACCGATCCACCGCCTCCACTTCCCCGGCGATGAGGCCGTCGGTCACGACCGGCGCGGGCCACGTGACACGTGTGAGGTCGTGCACGGCGCGGCCGAGGGCCGTCATCGCCGTGCCCTTGGCGAGCCACGCGGCCGCCGGCGCGAAGCGGTCGCGGCCCTCGAACGTGCGGCTCACGGTGGGGCGCTGGAACTTGCGGTCCGTGAGCTCGACGATCTTCTTCGGCGGCAAGCGGTCGCACACCGCGCCGAGCACGCCGTTGTCGGGACCGACGAGCCGATAGTCGCCGACGTCCACCGCCACGCCGCGGCGCGTCGTGCCGACGCCGGGATCGACCACCGCCACGAAGATAGTGCCGGGCGGGTAGTACGCGCAACACGCGGCCAGCGTGCGCGCGCCGGCGCGGACATCGTGCGGCGGGATGTCGTGCGTGAGATCCACCAGCGTCACGTCCGGGCAGATCGACAGGAGCACGCCCTTCATCGCCGCGACGTACGGATCACGGGTGCCGAAGTCAGTGAGCAGGGCAACGACGGGACGCGCCACGGGCATCCTCCTGCCGGCGGGCGCCGGTCACAGCCCGGCGAGATACGCCGGCTTGCGGAAGATGATTTCGCGGATGTTGGTCTTCATCAGGAACGAGTCCGACACGCGCAGGCTCTCGAAGAGCTTGATGATGTCGCGATTCTGCAGACTGCGCTGCCGCACGCGGGTGCCCGCATACGTGCGGTACCGCAGGTTGCCCTGATCGACCACGATGTACTTCGTGTAGTGCGCGCGCCCGGGATCGGTGGCGGTGCTGAAGAAGCCGAGCAG
>CADEFD010000072.1:10723-13378 GCA_902826515.1 uncultured Acidobacteriota bacterium | reverse complement strand
GTGACGTCGCCGTCGACCGAGCCGTTGTCGCGGATGTCCACCTTCTCCGACGCGGTGACGTTGCCGGTGACTTCGCCGAGCACGATGACCTGCTTGGCGAACACCTCCGCGCGGATCTTGCCGTTCGGCCCGATCGTGAGCGTGTTGTCCTTCAGCTCGATGCGCCCTTCGACGTTGCCCTCGATCGTGAGGTCTTCGCTGCCGCTGAGCTCTCCCTTGATGAAGACCGACTTGCCGATGTTCACGTTGTCCCTCGCAGTCTGCGGGCGAAAATCGCCGCCACTGGGGACGGCAGGTGTGTGCGCCGGCGTCGCTGCTGGCGCGGGTGCCGGAGCCGGTGTTGCCGGCTTGGGCGACTCGTCACGCTTCCACATTGCTGAAACCTCCCCGAAAAACGGGCACACCTACGCCCGCGCTGCTCGCCGTGATTCACCTGGGAGATGGGCTCCGGACCGAAGCCCTGCCAGTATAGGCGTCGCTCGAAATAGGTGTCTAGTCCTTTTGTTGCTGAGGGTTAGGGCGTTTGCTACGATCATGGGGTCGTGCCGCGCATCTACCTGGATCACAACGCCACGACGCCCCTTGTATCGCCCGCTCTCGATCGCTTCTGTAGTGTGGCGAAAGATATCTGGGGCAATGCGTCGAGCGTCCACCACTTCGGCCAGCAGGCCAAGGCCGTGCTCGACGGCGCGCGGGCGTCGGTCGCGGCCCTGCTCGGCGCCGAGCCGTCCGAGGTCGTCTTCACCGGGGGCGGCACCGACGGCGACAACGCCGCCGTGCGGGGCGCGCTCGACGCGCTCGAGGCGGCCGGGCGCCGCCACCTCATCATCTCGAGCATCGAACACGAGGCGGTGTTGCAGACGGCGAAGGCACTCACCCGCCGCGGCGTCCGCGTGACCCACCTGCCGGTCGGCGAGAGCGGCGTCGTGGAACCCGACGCGCTCGCCGCCGCGCTCACCGACGACACGGCCCTCGTCTCGGTGATGCACGCGAACAACGAGATCGGCACACTGCAGCCGATCGCCGCGCTGGCCGCCCTCGCGCGGAGCCGCGGCGCGCTCTTCCATACCGACGCCGTGCAGACGGCCGGCAAGCTGCCGCTCGACGTCGCCGCGCTCGGCATCGATCTGCTGTCGATCTCGGCGCACAAGTTCGGCGGCGCGAAGGGCGCCGGCGCCTTGTGGATTCGCCGCGGCGTGCGTCTCGTGCCGTCCATGACCGGCGGCCGCCAGGAGCGCGGCCGCCGCGCCGGCACCGAGAACGTGCCCGCGCTCGCGGCGATGGGCGCCGCGGCCGACTACGCGCGCCAGACGATGGCGGCGACGGCGCCGCGCGTGGCCGCGCTGCGCGACCGGCTCGAGCAGGGCATCCTCGCGCGTGTGCCGAACACCGCCGTGAACGGCAGCGGTCCGCGCGTGCCGAACACCACCAACATCAGCGTCGATCGCGTGGAGTCGGAGTCCCTGCTCATCGCGCTCGATCTCGAAGGCATCGCGGTGTCGTCCGGGTCGGCGTGTTCCTCCGGCACGCTCGAGCCGTCGCACGTGCTCAAGGCGATGGGCTTTCCGCACGCGCGTACGCTCAACTCGCTGCGCTTCAGCCTGGGCGCCACGACCACCGAGGCGGAGGTGGATCACGTGGTGTCGGTGCTGCCAGCCCTCGTGACGAAACTCCGCGGGCTGGCCTCGCGCGCATAGTCGGGGCTCCGGGCTCAGGGCTAGGATTGAAGAACACCAACATGCGGATCGTCGTAGCGATGTCGGGCGGCGTGGATTCGTCGGTCGCGGCCGGGCTCCTCACGGAGGCCGGGCACGAGGTGGTCGGCGTGTCGATGCAGCTCTACGACAACAGCAGCGGCTTCGGCACCTGCTGCACCATCGACGATCTGCACGATGCCCGCCGCGTCGCCGCACATCTCGGGTTCCCGCACTACATCGTGAACTTCGAGTCGCACTTCCACCGGCACGTGCAGCAGAACTTCGTCGCCGAGTATGCGCGCGGCCGCACGCCGATTCCGTGCGCGCACTGCAACAGCGAGGTGAAGTTCAGCGAGCTGCTGACGCGCGCCGCCGGCTACGGCGCCTCGCACCTCGCCACCGGGCACTACGCGCGCATCACGGAAGACGACAGCGGACGCGTCCATCTGCGCCGCGGCCGCGATCGCGGCAAGGATCAGAGTTACTTCCTCTTCTCGCTGACGCAGGCGCAGCTGGCGCAGGCGCTCTTCCCCGTGGGCGATCTCGCCAAGGACGACGTGCGGCTCGCCGCGGCGCGTATGGGCCTCGCGGTGGCCGGCAAGCCCGACAGCCAGGAGATCTGCTTCGTGCCCGACGGCGATTACGCCGCGTTCCTCGAACGCGACACGCCGGCGCTGGCGACGACGGGCGCGATCGTGAACCAGCAGGGCGACACCGTGGGCGCCCACGGCGGCGTGCACCGCTTCACGGTCGGGCAACGGAAGGGGCTCGGCCTCTCGGCCGGTGTGCCGCTCTACGTCGTGAACATCGACGCCGAGCGCCAGCAGGTCACCGTGGGCCCGCGCGAAGCGCTCGATCGCGCCGCGTGCACCGTGTCACGCGTGAACTGGATCGCCGGCGCCGCACCGGCCGGCACGATCGCGGCCGACGTCCAGATCCGGCATCGTCATCAGGCGGC
>CADEFD010000072.1:0-10623 GCA_902826515.1 uncultured Acidobacteriota bacterium | reverse complement strand
CACCGGCCGGCACGATCGCGGCCGACGTCCAGATCCGGCATCGTCATCAGGCGGCGCCGGCGCGCGTGCGCGCCCTCGACGACGGTCGCGCCGAGATTCTGTTCGACACGCCGCAGTCGGCCGTCACACCCGGCCAGGCGGCCGTGTTCTACGACGGCGACGAGGTGCTCGGTGGCGGCTGGATCGACTAGGACAGGGACTAGGGACTAGGGACCAGGGACCAGGGAACGCGAAGCGCGGCCGCGTACAAAGAACACGGGCGCGGCATGCGGCCGAGCCCGTTACCAATCCCTGTTCCCTGTTCCCTGTTCCCTGTCGTTCAGTGCCCGACGCCGCTCAGGAAGCGCTCGGCGTCGATCGCCGCCATGCAGCCGGAGCCGGCGGCGGTGACGGCCTGGCGGTACACGTGATCCTGCACGTCGCCGGCCGCGAACACACCCGGCACGTTCGTTCTCGAGCCGTGGTGGGTCTCGATGTAGCCCGACTCGTTCAGCGTGAGCTGGCCCTGAAACAACGTCGTGTTCGGCGTATGGCCGATGCCGATGAACACGCCGTCGATCGGCAACTCGCTGACCGCGCCGGTGACCGTGTCGGTGAGCACGAGGCCGGTCACCTCGCCCTTCGTCACGTCCTTGATGTCGGTGACGGCCTTGTTCCAGAGGAACTCGATCTTCGGGTCGTTCAGCGCCTTGTCCTGCATCACCTTCGAGGCGCGCAGCGAGTCGCGGCGATGAATCACCGTGACCTTCGAGCAGAGCTTCGAGAGATAGATCGCTTCTTCCATCGCGGTGTCGCCGCCGCCGACGACGGCCACGTGTTTGCCCTTGAAGAAGAAACCGTCGCAGGTCGCGCACGTCGAGACGCCGCGCCCCGAGAGCTGCTTGTCGACGCCGAGATCGAGCCACTTCGCCGAGGCGCCCGTGGCGACGATGAGGGCATCGGCCGTGTAGGTGGTCTTCCCCACCTGGATGCGGAACGGCCGCGCCGACATGTCCACCGACGCCACGTCGCCCTGCAGGAACTCGGCGCCGAAGCGCGAGGCCTGTGCGCGCAGTTCGGTCATCAGGTCCGGTCCGAGGATGCCGTCGCGATAGCCGGGCCAGTTCTCCACCATCGTCGTCAGCATGAGCTGACCGCCGGCTTCGATGCCTTCGATGACGAGCGGGTTGAGGTTGGCGCGACCCGAATACAGGGCGGCGGTGAGCCCGGCCGGGCCCGAGCCGATGACGACGACCGCGCGATGTGTGCTGACCGGGGCGCTCACAGGTGCTTGTCGATCATCTTGGCCAGGTCGTCCTTGGCCGCCAGACCCACGATCGTTTCCTTCAGATCGCCGTTCTTGAAGAGCAGGAGCGTCGGGATGCCGCGCACCATGAACTTGCTCGGGGTGGCCGGATGCTCGTCGATGTTCATCTTCGCCACGGTGACCTTGCCGGCATAGTCTTCGGCCAGCTGATCCACGGTGGGGGCGAGCCGGCGACAGGGCGCGCACCATTCGGCCCAGAAATCCACCAGCACCACGCCGTTCTTCACCGCCGCGTCGAAGTCCCCGTCACCGAGCGTCTTGATCTTGTCCGAAGCCATGTGTCCCTCGTCTGTTCGATGCCAGCCCCGGGTCGGCGGGTTCACGTCCGGGCCACGGGGGCCTTCGGGCGTCGCGTTCGTCGAGCGGCGATCACTCCTTTATACACCTTGACATAGGCCCGCGCCGAGCGGTCCCACGAGAAGTCGGCTTTCATCCCGTTCTGCTGGAGGCGCTTCCAGTCGGCCGGACGCCCGAACACGTCGAGCGCCTGCGCCAGGGCCCCGAGCATCGCATCGCCGGAGTAGTCGGCGAACAGGAACCCCGTGCCCTTCCTGGTGGCCGGGTCCCAGGGCACGACCGAGTCCACGAGGCCGCCTGTGGCCCGCACGACGGGCACGGTGCCGTAGCGCTGGCTGTACATCTGGTTGAGGCCGCATGGCTCGTATCTCGACGGCATCAGGAACAGGTCCGCGCCGCCCTCGACGAGGTGCGCCAGGCGCTCGTCGAAGCCGATGTGTACGCCCACCGAGGCCGGGCGCCGCGCCGCGAGCGCGCGCCAGAGCTGCTCGTAGCGGGCATCGCCGCTGCCGAGCACGACGAAGGCCGGCCCCATCTCGACGAGCGAGTCGGCCACCTGGGCGACGAGGTCGAAGCCCTTCTGGTCCACGAGCCGCGAGACGATGCCCACGAGCGGACGCGCCAGCGCCTCATCCGTCACCGGCAGGCCGAACGCCTCGAGCACGGCACGTTTGGCGAGCGCCTTCCCTGCCGGCGCTTTCGCCGTGAAGGCCATCGGCAGCAGCGGGTCGGCGGCCGGATTCCACACGTCGGTGTCGATGCCGTTCAGGATGCCGGTGAGCGCCGAGGCGCGGCGGCGGATCACGCCGTCGAATCCGGCGCCGTACTCCGGGCGCTGGATTTCCTCGGCGTAGGTGGGGCTCACGGTGGTGACGGCGTCAGAAAAATTGACGCCGGCCTTGAGGAAGCTGAGGCGGTCCCAGAACTCCAGGCCGTCCACCGTGAAGAGGTCCCAGCCGAGGCCGAGGCGCGGTAGCCAGGCTTTGTCGGCGATGCCCTGGTAGGCGAGGTTGTGGATGGTGAAGACCGTCGGCACGCGCGCGAGCGCCGGCTGCCGCGCGAAGTGCTGCGCGAGATAGGCGCCGGTGAGTCCGGCCTGCCAGTCGTGCGCGTGCACGACCTGCATCGGCACCGCTTCGGCGGCCGCCCATTCGAGCGCGGCGATCGTGAGGAAGGCGAAGCGCAGCGGGTTGTCGAGGAAGTCCACGCCGCCGGCGTTGTAGAGACCGGCGCGGTCGTAGAGCGGCGGGCAGTCCACGAAGAGCACGCGGGCGCCGGGACCGAGCGGCTCGGCGAAGAGGCCGGCCGTAAAGGTCGTGCCGGCGACCGTGGCGCTGACGTCGGCGATCCACTGGCCCGAGGCGAGCCCGCGGTAACGCGGCGTGACGACGGTCACGTCGTGGCCGGCCCGCCCGAGCGCGCGCGGCAGTGCCGACGCCACGTCGGCCAGGCCCCCGGTTTTCGAGAAAGGGGCCACTTCCGACGCGATCATCATGATCCGCAGGGGCGCGGGCGCGGTGGACCGGGGCGCGCGGATCGGGGGGCCGGGCGGCGGGGGCGGAGCGGCGGGACGGCGGCGGGCCATGGACCTACCATACCGTGCCGGCGGCGAGCCGGCGCGAGCGTTGTGTAGAATCTCTGCACACCGTGACCTTTCCTCCCCGCGATCGGACCGACGCGCCCCGCGAACGCATCGAACCCCGCGAAATGGCGGCGCTCAAGGCGCTGGCCGACGAACAGCCGGAACTTGCGCCCGCCGTCGCCCTCGAGCGCGAGATCGTGGACGGCGAACGGCGGCTGCAGCGCCGCCTCGGCACGCCGTGGCTCGACGTGTCGAACGAGGATCTCGCCGCCCGGCTCGGCCGCGGTGAACGGCTCATCGAGTGGGCGCAGCTCGGCATCGACTGGCCGGAGTTCCGCCTGCGCCTGCGCCAGGTCGTGGACATCCTGCGCCGCCACGACATCCTCGATGCCACGGATGCGGCGCGCCTGCACGAGGCGGGACGCGATCCGGGTCTGCCGCTGACGGTCGAACGATGGTACGACGACGGCGCCGATGGCGGCCCCGCAGCCGACACGAGCCTTGCCGACGTGCTGGGCCTAACGGTGCGGCCCTTCCTGACGCGCGCCGCCGAGGTGGTGCAGCAGCGGGTCTCGACCGACGCCTGGCCGCGCGGCACCTGCCCGATGTGCGGCGCCCGGCCCGGATTTGCCGTGGTCAGCGCCCCGGGCGTGCGGCACCTGGTGTGCGGCCGCTGCCACGGCCGGTGGCTGTTCGACGCGCGCACCTGCCCGCGCTGCCTCGCAAGCGATCGCCAGCGCGTGTTCTCGGCGCACGACGGCCTGTATCAGGTCGCCGCGTGCGACGCCTGCAAGCGGTATCTGAAGGCGATTGACGTCAGGCGGGCCGGACGGCCCCTGCTCATGTCGGTCGACACCGTCGCCACGCTGGCCCTCGATCAGGCGATCGCGGCGCAGGGCTTCGAAGCCGACTAGGCGGGACGGAGACGGCAGGCGCGGACGCGCCCGCCGGACTTACTGCTGACCGCCGTCGGGGCCGGCGGCGGCGAGCGTGCTGCCGTTCAGCCAGTTGAAGAGGTGGCGCGTCTCGGCGAACCGGGCGGCGTTCGAGCGGGCACCGAGCACGACCATCGCCACCTGACGGCCGGTCTGCGGCAGGCGCACGAGCGTGGCCAGGCAGTAGCCCGAGCTGCTGATGAAGCCGGTCTTGCCACCGATGACTTCAATCTCGCCCGAGCGCACGAAGCGGTTGGTGCTGTTCACGTGCACGTTGCGCTTGCCGGGCACGAAGTTGAATTCGGCCTTGCGCATCACGCTGCCCACGCGTTCGTCGGCCACGGCGTAGGAGATGAGCCGCGCCATCTCGTAGGCGGTGGACACGTTGCCCGAGAGCAGGCCCGACGGATCTTCGTAGTGCGTCTGCTGCAGGCCGAGCTCGCGCGCCTTTTCGTTCATGCGCGCCACGAATCCCTCGCTGCCATAGGGCGACACGCGCGCCAGCACGCGGGCGGCGGCATTGTCGGAGCCGATGAGCAGCAGGTGCAGCAGCTCGTCCACGGTCACGGTGTAGCCGGCGCGCAGGTAGGTGGTGGACGCGCGGAGCACATCGGCGCGTTCGACCTTCACCACCGCCGACGGGTCGGTCATCGCCTCGAGGGAGACGAGCGCCGTCATCACCTTGGTGATGCTGGCGATCGAGCGCTGTTCGAGCGCGTGCTCCTCGAAGAGCACTTCGTTGGTTTCCGGGTCGTAGATGATGGCCGCGGCGGCGCGCGGCGCCGGCACTTCGCGGCCGGAGTCGTCGAGCTTGAAGCGCGGCGTGGCCAGTTCGCGGGCCTCGCGGGCGCGCGCCGCGGCGCGCGAGCGGGCGATGGCGCGGCGGCGGGCCGCCGAGATCGTGCGGGACTTGCTGCTGGCGGTGGCCCGCGTCGCCGTGGTCTTGCGGGCGGCCGTGCGGGTCACGCGGGCCGGTGCCTTGCGGGCCGTGCTGGCCTGGCGGGTCGCCTTGGCCGCGCGGGTGCGTGTGCGAGTGGCGCCCGCTGCCGCATCGAGCGGCTGGCTGCAGACAAATGTCAGAAGGGCAGCGAGGACGCCGCCCAGCATTCGACGGCGTCGAGAGCTCAGCACATGCATGGGAGTATGAAACGAACCGTCCCCCCTGCGAGGACGCACTTCGCGTTACCGAAGGTGTCGGCATTGTAACCGAGGACCTTTAGCGCGCAAGAGTGTAATTGCGCGTTTCCCTGCAGAGCGGCGAAGTTCCGCCCGCTCCCTCACTACGGCTGCGCCAGCGCGATCGCCAGCAGCAGGGCCCGCTGCGTGCCCTGCCACGAGTTGGTCGTGTCGAACGACTCGTCGAGCGCGTGCGCGCTCCGGCCGCGGCCGCCGCCGTCGATCGTGATGGCCGGAATGCCGAGGCTCTGGGGGTAGTTGGCGTCGGTCGACCCCTCGTCCATCGTGACCGGGAAGCCGAGCGCGCGCGTCACGGAGGCCGCCGCCTGCACGATCGGCGAGGTGGCCGCGGCGCGGCCGGCGGGCCGGTTCCCCACGACCTGTTTGTCGGCGGTCAATGCGCGGCTGTTCCAACGGGCGTTCTCGGCCGCGACCGCGTCGTCCACGGCGCGGTGGAACTTGGCGTCGAGCGAGGTCAGGGACGCCTGATCGGCCGACCGCATGTCCACTTCCATCCACGCCTCGAACGGAATCGAGTTCACCGACGTGCCGCCGCCGACGCGGCCCACGTTGAAGGTCGTCTTCGGTTCGTTCGGCACCTGGAAGTCGCCGATGGCGGCCATGGCGCGCCCGAGGGCGTGAATCGGGTTCACCAGGCCGAAGGCGCCGTAGCTGTGGCCGCCGGGCCCCTTGAACGTCACGCGGTAGCGCAGGCTGCCCACCGAGATGTGCGTGATGCCGAGGCCGGTGCCGTCGATCGACACGAAGCGGTCCACCTGGCCCTTGAGGCCTTCGTTGAAGAGGTACTTCACTCCGCGCAGGTCGCCGAGGCCTTCCTCCCCCACGTTGCCCACGAAGGTGATGGTGCCGGGCGTCTGCACGTTGCCGGCCTTGAGGGCGCGAATCACCGCCAGCACGACCGCCAGGCCGCGGCAGTCGTCGCCGATGCCGGGGCCGCGGATGACGGTGCCTTCCTGCGTGGTCTTCACGTTGGTGCCTTCGGGAAACACCGTGTCGAGGTGCGCCGCCAGCACGAGGTGAGGGCGTCGGGCCGTGCCCGGACGTTCGCCGAGGACGTTGCCGACCTTGTCGATCCGGACATTCTGCAGGCCGAGCTCGCGGAACTTGCGGGCGTAGAGCTCGCCGCGCTTCGACTCCTTGAACGGCGGCGCCTCGACCTCGCAGATTTCGACCTGTTCGGCGATGGTGCGGGCTTCGTCGGCCCGGGCGGCGTCGAGCGCCGCCGTGATGCTGCCGTCCTGCATGAGGCGGGCGCCGATGTCCGCGGCTCCCTGCTGAGCCGGAGCGGTCGCGGGGACGAGCAGAACGACAAGAGCCAGGACCACCATGCGCATGACGCGGCATTCTACCCGGCCGGGCTCGACGACTGTGGCCGGCCCGCCCGGGCGTCGCCGCGTGCGGGCGCACCTCCGGGGCCGTGATTCCTGCTAGAATCCGCTCGCTGCATCCGTCCGGCTCCGGCCGCGTCCGAGTCCCGCGATGGGGACACGTTTCGCTCGGGCGTTCACGTCAGGCGCCGGACGCAGCACTTGACTTCATCTGCACGTCCGTCACCGGGGCAATTCCCGGTGGCGTCCACATCCGCATCAGCCTGTCCGCCACGCGGCCCAGGCGCGATGGAGCCCGGCGCGAGACCCGCGGCTCTGGGGAGACGTCCATGAAGTTCACGACAGGACTCGTACTGAGTCTGGTCGGCTTGTTCGCTTTGCCGCCCGCAGTTCACGCCCAGGACTTCCGCGGCCGCATCAACGGCACCGTCACCGACAACACCGGCGCCGTTCTGCCCGGCGTCACCGTCACGGCCTCGGGGCCGACCTTGATCCAGCCGCAGGTGCAGGTCACGAGCGCCGAAGGTGACTACCGCTTCCTGGCGCTGCCACCGGGGGTCTATGCGCTCAACTTCGAGCTCACGGGCTTTCAGACGGTCAACCGCGAAGGCATCCGGGTCGTCATCAACCAGACGCTGTCCGTGGACATGCAGATGCAGGTCGCCACACTGCAGGAAACGGTGACCGTCACGGGTGAATCGCCGGTGGTCGACACGTCCACGACGACGATGGGCACGAACTTCACGAAGGAACTGCTCACCGAGATTCCGAATGCCCGCGACGTCTGGGCGGCCATGGCGCAGGCGCCGGGCATGCAGATGACAGCGTACGACGTCGGCGGCTCACGCACGGGCAACCAGACCGGCTTCCGCACCTACGGCTTCGACGTGCAGAACCAGACGCGTCTGGAAGGGATCGACACCACGGAAGGCGCCAGCGCCAACGCCGGCTACTTCGACTTCGGCAGCTTCGAGGAATTCCAGGTCGGCGGCGCCGGCGCCGACGCCTCGGCGTTTGCCGGCGGCGCGGTCCTGAGCATCTCGGTCAAGTCGGGCAGCGATCGCCTGTCGGGCAACTGGTACAGCGACTACCAGACCGAGGACATGATCGCCAATAACGTCCCCTCGTTCCTCCAGACGGCCAACACCAGGGATGGCGACGGGTTCTTCACGCGCACGCCGCTGGCCCGCGGCAACCAGATCCAGAAGCAGTACGACCTCAACGGCAACGTCGGCTTCCCCATCTGGCGCGGCAAGGCGTGGGGCTTCTACAGCTATCGCCTGAACAATCAGTTCAAGTACACGACGGGCCTGCCGAGCAACATCGAGCAGTCGAAGCTCACGAACCCCTACACGTTCAAGCTCACCTACCAGGTGTCGCAGAACAATCAGCTCATCGGCTTCATCAACAAGCGCCAGAAGCTGCAGGACAAGCGCGGCATCAGCCTGACCACGCCGCTTTCGGCCGCCTACTACCAGTCGTCGGAGAACACCCCGATGAAAGCGGAGTGGACGAGCATCCTCGGCAGCCGCGCCTTCCTCGACGTGCTGGTCGGCAACTGGTGGAACTTCTTCCCGCTGCGCCCGGTCCGCGACTTCGACCTCTACGACGGCCCGTGGGGCCCCGGCCGCATCAACCTGCGGGACAACCAGATCCTCGATGGCGGCGCCAACAACGGCTACCAGGACCAGAAGCGCTGGAAGCCGCAGGGCTACGTGAGCCTGTCGTACTTCAAGGACGGCTGGGCCGGGAGCCACGACTTCAAGGTCGGCTACGACATCAAGCGCGACCGCCGCGAGCTCTTCCGCGATCAGCCGTTCGACGTCTTCTACCGTGACAACGGCGCTGCCCTCTCGCAGGTCGATATCTACAACACGTCGGTGACCGGCACGAACGACGTCAACTACCAGGCGGCGTGGATCAACGACACGTGGAAGCTGACCAACCGCCTCACCGCCACCGTCGGCCTGCGTTTCGAGTACTACAAGGACGAATGGCCGGAGCAGCAGTTCGCGCCGAACGGCATTCCGGCGCTGGCCGGGTGGAATGACGCGCGCTTCCAGGCGTTCATCTCGCCGCGCACCGTCGAAGCGCGCGTCGTCGCCAACACGAAGGACCTCTCGCCCCGCGTCGGCTTCGCCTACGACCTCACCGGCGACAACCGCACGGTCGTGAAGGCCTACTTCGGCCAGTCGCGCTGGAACTCGGCCGACGAACTCGCCGACAAGGAAAACCCCGTCGGGCTCGCGCAGCTCCGCTACGCGTTCCTCGACTGCACCGCCACCCGTACCACGGGGTGCGACCTCAACGGCAACCGGCTGCTCGACAGCCCGGCCGAACTCGGCGCCTTCAACACCACGGTCGGCGGCGCCGGCTTCGTCCGCATCGACCGCGGCCTGAATCGTCCGGTGAGCAACGAGCTCTCGACCAACCTCGAACGCGAGCTCACGACCGGCCTCTCGGCGCGTGTCTCCTACGTCTACAAGAACATGCGCGACGTCTGGGCCGAAAGCGACACGATTCGCGCCGGCGCCTACACCGTGCCCTTCACGATCAATGACCCGGGGCCGGACGGCGTCGCCGGAACGGGCGACGAGCAGACCTTCCAGTCGTTCGATCGCCCGGGCGGCATCGGCCTCGATCGTGTCTACACCAACCCGGAAGGGTTCGATGCCGACTTCAACACCGTCGAGGTCGCGCTCAACCGCCGCATGCTCGGCAAGTGGATGCTGCTGACCTCGGCGGGCATGACCTGGTCGAAGATGCAGCACTTCTCGACCACCACGCCCACCGGCTACACCCGCGCCTACTCGTTCCGCCCGGCCGACAGGCTGTTCGGTGACGAGTTCGGCCGCGAGACGTCGAACGTGTGGAACTACAAGGTGATCGGCCGCTACCAGATGCCGTGGGGCGTCGGCGCGTCGGGGTCGTGGCGGGTGCAGAGCGGCCAGCAGTACGGCCGCACGATCAACGTCCCGTTCCCCAACGACGGCGCGCGGACCGTGCGGGTCGAGCCGATCACGGCTAATCGCTATCCGAATGTGTCGATCCTCGACCTGCGGTTCGACAAGTCGTTCACCCTCCCCAGCAAGGCCGGCAAGGTGACCTTCCAGTTCGACGGCTTCAACCTCGTCAACAGCGGGGTGGCGACGGCCTTCCGGACGACGACCGTCAACTACCGCGAAGTCACCGAGCTGCTGGCGCCGCGTATCTTCCGCGTGGGCTTCCGCTGGGACTTCTAGAGGACGGGGCCCGGCAATAAAACTCGGGGCTCGGGCCTGAACGACGACATCGGACGGGCGGTTCCACCAGAGGTGGGGCCGCCCGTTTCTACGTACGCGACCATCCGCGCCGCCGGACGGGGTCATGTTTTTCGGTAGCCGGCCGGCCCGCGAGGCGGTATTGCCCGGCTTGTCTCCGAACGTCAGGCTACGGCCGTTCTCCGCCGGCTGAGCGCGAACGCGGCGCGCGGCTCGGTGGTGTGTGGTTGGACTGCAAGGGCCGAGCGCCGGTGCGGACGCTCGCTCGAGGAGGAGATGGTGATGAAGACCCCCATGGTGGCAGCACTGCTGCTCGCCGGCGTGCTCGCGGCGTCGTCGGCATTTGCGCAGGGCGGCGGCGCCAGCAGCACAGGTACGATTCAAGGACGCGTGACCGACGCGCAGGGCGCGGTGCTGCCCGGCGTGACGGTGACGGCGACCAGCCCGTCGGCCCTCGGCGCGCAGACGGCGGTGACCTCGGAGACCGGCAACTACCGCTTCCCCGCGCTGCCCCCCGGCACCTACACGGTGACCTACGAGCTGGGCGGCTTCAACACGGTGAAGCGCGAAGGCATTCAGCTCTCGCTCGGCTTCACGGCCAACCTGAACATCGAGCTCGCGCTTGCGACCCTGCAGGAGACCGTGACGGTCACCGGCGAATCGCCCGTCATCGACACCTCGGCGACGCGCATTCAGCAGAACTTCAAGGTCGAGCAGC
>CADEFD010000071.1:8648-25353 GCA_902826515.1 uncultured Acidobacteriota bacterium | reverse complement strand
GTGCTCGCCAACATCGGCAAGGGCGTGATGGTCACGCCGCACGGCATCCACGTGGACAAGGACGGCAACGTGTGGATTGCCGACTTCGCCGGCAACAAGGCCGGCGACCGCGGCCACCAGGTACACAAGTTCAGCCCGACGGGTGAGAAGCTCCTGAGCCTCGGCATCGCCGGCAAGCCCGGCAACGCCGATGGCCAGTTCAACCAGCCGAACGACGTCATCACCGGCCCCGACGGCAGCATCTACGTGTCTGACGGCCACGACGGCCAGGGCATGATCACCGCGGCGGCGGTGGCCGCCGGGATCGAACGCGGCGCCACGGCCCGCATCAGCAAGTTCACCCCCGACGGCAAGTTCATCAAGTCGTGGGGCAAACTCGGTGTGCGTCACGGCGAGTTCCGCACGCCGCACGCAATGGCGTTCGACAGCAAGGGCCGGCTGTGGGTGGCCGACCGCGGGAATCACCGCCTCGAGATCTTCGACCAGGAGGGCACCTACCTCGAGTCGCGCTACGCCTATGGCCGCATCAGCGGCATCTTCATCAAGGACGATCAGGTCTACGCCATCGACTCGGAATCCGGTCCGTACAACCACGTGGGCTGGCGGAACGGCGTGCGCATCGGGCCGCTCGACGAGGATCGCGTGACCGCGTTCATCCCTGGCTTCGAACGCGAGGATCGCGTGTATCAGGGCACGGCCGGCGAAGGTGTGGCCGTCGATGCCGACGGCGTCGTCTTCGCGGCGGAAGGTCCGAACTCGATCGTGCAGGCCGGCGGCGCGTTCACGAAGTACTCGCCGCAGTAGGCGCGGGCAACACGACGGGGACGGCGTCGGCTGACCAGATCAGGCCGCCGCCGTCTCCCGACTGCGGGTCCAGGCTCGACAGAGTGCCTCTGCCGCTTCGGGCCAGTGTGGATAGCGGAACACAAACCCACTGGCGAGCAGCCGCGCCGGCACGACGCGACGGCTCTTCAGGATGAGTTCGGTTTCCGTGCGCAGCATCACCGCGCCGACCTCCAGCATCCAAGGCGCCGCGGGCAAGCCGATGCGGATGCCGGCCGCTTCTCGGAGGCCGTGCATGAAGTGAGCGTTCGGCAGCGGGTAGGGCGATGCGATGTTGACCACGCCCGCGATGTCGTCGTGGTCGATGAGCCACTGCACGGCGGCCTCGAAGTCGGCGGCGTGCACCCACGACAGGTACTGACGGCCTGTGCCGGCGCGTCCGCCCAGTCCACGGCGGGCCAACCCGAGCAACGTGTCGAAGACACCGCCGTGGTCTGGGCTGAGCGTCATGGCTGACCGCATCGCCACCTTGCGGGTGTCAGGCGTGGGGATGGCATCGAAGGCCTGTTCCCACGCCCGCGCCACCTCGATGCTGAAGCGCCAGGAGTCCGGCGCGTCGGGCTCGTGGCCCCCAAGCACTCCCGTGAGCTCGTCGTTCGGCGCGTCGTAGCGGTGCGCATAGATGGTGGCCGTGCTCGCCTGCAGCCAGACCCTGGGCGGACAGGCGGCGCGGGCAATGGCGCGGCCGACGGCGTCGGTCGAACGCAGCCGCGACTCGAGAATCTCGCGTCGATGCTCGGGCGTGTAGCGGCAGTTCACGCTGCGTCCCGTGAGGTTGATGACGACGTCGGCGCCGTTCACCTCCTGCTGCCAGGCGCCGTCTGACGCGCCGTCCCACCCCATGACTTGCCAGGGCTGCGGGGCCGGACGACGGCTCAGCACCACCACGTCATGGCCCGCCGCTGTGAACGCGCGCGCCAGCAGCGTGCCCACCTGCCCCGACCCGCCCGGAATCACGATCTTCATAACTGCCCTTCTCGCCGCCGGTCGTTGCTCGCAGCGGCGTGCTAATATTAATGAACATGTTCACTGATAATGTCAAACGGCGCCCGCGGGGCCGTCCCGCGGGGCCGACGCTGCAGAGCGCGGAAACGCGAGAGCGGCTCTATGCCGTGGCGTTGCGGCTGGTGGCGGAGCGGGGCTACGCGGCGACCACCCTGCGGGACATCGCGGCGGAGGCCGGCGTGAGCGTCGGCTTGCTCTATCGCTACTTCCCCAACAAACAGGCGGTACTACTGGCCCTCTACGACGACCTGTCCGCGGACTTCGCCGGCAAGGCGGCCGACCTGCCCAAGGGACGCTGGCGCGACCGCTTCGTGTTCGCGCTGCGCGCCAGCCTCGGCACGCTGGCACCGCACCGGGTGGCGCTGAAAGGCCTGACGCCGATACTCGTCGCCGACCCGGCCGACGGCGTCTTCGCGCCGGGCACGGCGTTCTCCCGGCGCCGCGTGCAGCAGGTGTTCGTGCAGGCCGTCACGTCCGCGAGCGATGCGCCGAAGGCGGCATTGGCCGCGGCGCTGGGCCGGCTGCTCTACCTGGTGCATCTCGGGGTGTTGCTCTGGTGGCTGCTCGACCGCAGCCACGAGCAGCGGGCCACCGGGGCGCTCGTGAGCCTGATGGCCGGGATCCTGCCGTCGGCGGCGCTGGCGCTGCGTCTGCCGTCACTCGGCACGTTCGTGGTCGGCCTCGATGGACTCGTGCGCGAGGCGCTCACGGGCGACGCGCCGGAGCGATAACAACATGTTCTTTGCCACGCGCCCCTCGCCCGAACGTATCGCCACCTTCCTGCGCAACTCGCAGACGCTGCCGCTGTCGTACGGCCCGGTCGGATTGCTCGACGCGCCCGGTGCACGACAGGTCGACGAGGCCCAGGTGGCGATCGGCTACGGACCCGATGACTTTGCGCGCGCGTGTGCGGCGCTCGGCCGCTGGCAGCAATTCGATGTCGGCTGGGTCACGACCTATCCCCGGCAGGCGCCCGTCGCGGCAGGCACGAGCGTCGCGGTGCTCATCCGGCACCTCGGCTTCTGGTCGCTGAACGGCTGTCGCGTCGTTTATCAGGTGGACGCGCGCGATGCGGGCACGCGCTTCGGCTACGCCTACGGCACGCTGCCCAATCATGCCGAGGCTGGCGAGGAACTGTTCGAGGTCGCGATGGACCCTCGCACGCTCGTCGTTACCTACCGCATCCGCGCGACGTCGTGGCCCCATGCCGCGCTCGCGCATCTGGGCCAGCCGATCGTGCGGCACCTGCAGGCGCGATTCCGGCGGGATTCGCTGGCGGCGATGGCCCGTGCCATGCGCTAACAACGTCCTCACGCCGTACGACGAGTGCGTGCGTCAGTCCCCAGGCCGCGGTCTGACGCACAATCAGAGGTGGGGGCGGCGGCTTGCGCCCCGAGGAGTTGTCTATGCGCGCCACATGCTGGATCGTCTCGGGAATGCTCGTTGCGGGCGCCGGGTGCTCGTCTCCCGCTCCCACACCGGCCCCCGCCTCAACGGCGGCCCCGGCCGCCACCGCGCCGGAAGCCGCTCCAACCACACCCGCGGCAGCCGCGGTTCCCGCCGCACCCGCGGCGCCTGCGACGGTCGGCGCCGCACCGGCCACCCCGGCGGCTGCGACACCGGCCCGTCCCGCGCCGGCCGCACCGGCAGCGCCACCGCCGGCCTCGACCCCACCGGCGATGTCAGCGGCCCCTCCGGCCCCAGCCGCTCCGCCGGCGCCGCCCGCGCCGACCTTCCGCGAGGTCACGATTCCGTCTGGCACCACACTCGCGGTGGAACTTCGTACGGCCGTCGCGTCTGACACGAGCGCCGTCGAAGACCGCGTGCAGGGCGTGCTGCGCCGCGCCATCGTGGTGGACGGCGTGGAGGTGGTGCCCGCTGGCGCGCAGATGGGCGGCGTGGTCACCGAAGCGCTGCGGTCCGCCCGCGTGAAGGGCCGGGCGCGGCTGGCGCTGCGCTTCAACTCGATCACGATCGACGACGCGCCGACGGCCATCGGCACGGCGGCGATCGCGCGCGAAGCGGAAGGCACGAAGAAGGAAGACGCCGCGAAGATCGGCATCGGCGCGGGTGCGGGCGCCGTCATCGGCGCCATCACCGGCGGCAAGAAGGGCGCGGCGGTGGGCGGCGCCGTCGGCGCGGGCGCCGGCACGGGCGTGGTGCTGGCGACACGCGGCGACGAGGTGACACTCGCCGCCGGCACGTCGCTCACGACGACGCTGACGCGCCCGCTGGTGGTGCTGGTGCCGCTGCGCTAGTGGCCGGCGCGCGGCGCGCGCCTCAGTAACCCTTCGCGAGACCGGTGAGCCGCGGGTCGCTCTGTCCGAACCAGCGGCCATCGCGGCGCTCGATCGTGGCGCCGATGCTGCCGCCGTCCACGTCCTTCACGTCGCGCACGGTGTGCCCGAGGCGCGTGAGCTCGGCCAGGTCCGCCTTCGCGAAGCCCTGCGTTTCCACGAAGAGGGCGTCGGGCAGGTGCTGGTGATGCATGCGAGGCGCGCGCATCAGCGCCGAAACGCCCAGGCCGTAGTCCAGCCGGTTCGAGATCGCCTGGAACACGGTGGTGATGATGAACGGACCGCCGCTCGCGCCGGTGACGAGCAGCGGCTTGCCGTCGTCGCCCAGCACGATCGTGGGCGACATCGCCGAGAGCATGCGCTTGCCGGGCGCAATCGCGTTGGCCTCGCCCTGCACCAGGCCGAACATGTTCGGCGTGCCGGGCTTGGCGGCGAAGTCGTCCATTTCGTTGTTGAGCAGGAAGCCGGCGCCGGCGACGGTGACGGCGGAACCATGCCAGCCGTTGATGGTCGTGGTGAGCGCCACGGCGTTGCCCTGCGCGTCGGTCACGGAGAAGTGCGTGGTCTGGCGACTCTCGGCCGGCCCGGGCCGGCCCTTCACCTCACTCGACGGCGTCGCTCGATCCGCCGTGATGGTCGTGCGCAGCGCGTCGCTGAACGCCGGCGCGAGCAGCGCCGCCTGATCGAACGTCACGACATCCGGATCGGCGATGACCTCGTTGCGCACGGCAAACGCCCGCCGCATGCTCTCGGCCTGCAGATGCAGCGCCCGCGCGCTGTGCCAGCCGGCCGCCTTCAGATCGTAGGCGGCGAGCTGCTGCGCGATGAGGGCGATCGTGATTCCGCCGGATGAAGGCGGCGGCATCGAGACGATCTCGTGGCCGCGATACGTGAAGCCCACGGGCGTCCGCCACTTCGGTTCGTACCCGTCCAGATCCTTCGCGGTGATGATGCCCTTGCCGCGCTTCATCTCGGCCACGAGCAGCGACGCCGTCTCGCCCTTGTAGAAGCCGTCGCGGCCCTGCTCCGCGATGCGGCGGAGCGCCCGGGCGAGGTCGGGATTCACGAGGCGCGCACCTGTTGCGAGCGGCGTGCCGCCGGGTGTGTAGAGCGCGGCCGAGGCCGGAAACTTCCGCAGGCGATCGGCCTCGGAGCGGATGACCATCGCGGCGTAGTCGTCGATGGCGAAGCCGTCTTCCGCCAGGCGGATAGCCGGCGCGACGAGCGACGCCCACGGCTTCGAGCCGAGCTTCTGATGCGCCGCCCACAGCCCGGCGACGCTGCCGGGCACGCCGGACGCCAGGTGCCCGGTGATCGATCGATCGCCCGTCGATCCCCGCGCGTCGAGATACATGTCGCGGCTGGCCGCCGCCGGCGCCGTTTCGCGGAAGTCGAGCGCATACCGCTCACCGCCGACGTGCGCCACCATGAAGCCGCCGCCGCCGATGTTGCCGGCGCTCGGCAGCACGACGGCAAGCGCGAAGGCCGTGGCCACGGCCGCATCTACGGCGTTGCCGCCATCTTTCAGCACCGCCACACCCACCTCGGTCGCGAGCGACTGGTCGCTCACCACCATGCCGCTCGCGCCTTCGGCAGCCGGCGCCGTGAGCGGATACGGCCACGCCTCGGGCACGGCCGGCACGACGGGCGCGGAAGCAACAGGTGCCGTGGCCGCCGGCGTGGATGCCGCGGGTGGCGGCGCATCTTTGCAGCCGGTGGAGACGACGACAAGAAGGGCGACGAGCGAGCGCAATGGACGAGTCACGCGGGAGAGGATACCCCGGTGACCTCGAGCCGCGGCGGTATGCTGGCGCGATGGACGACCTGAACGGCACCGCGGCCGACGCGCCGCGCAGCGTCTGCTGGGCGGCGACATGGAATCCCCACCACCCGCACACCGGGCTGGAACACGTGCTGGTCACCGCGGGCACGGCCGACAGCGTCCTTCTCGCGATCGATGACGACGGCACGCCGTTCCGGCTGGCGTACCGTCTGGAGTGGGATGTACAGCGTCGGCTCCGCCGCGCCGATCTGGACGCCAGACGCGGGTCGCAGGCTCGCGTCCTGTCACTTCGCATCGACGATGCCGGTCACTGGACAGGCGCGGACGGCGCACGTCTCGCGCATCTCGACGGCTGCCTGGACATCGACATCTGGCCCACACCGCTGACAAACAGCTTCCCCCTCTGGCGCAGCCCGCTTCGGATCGGTGAGCGCCGCGAGTTTCGCATGGCTTGGGTGTGTGCTCCGGATCTCACCGTCGACGTCAGGCGCCAGGCGTATACGAAACTCGACGAACGCCTCTACCGGTTCGAGAGTCTGGATGGAACCGGCTTCGAGGCGTCGCTGCCGGTCGACGAGGACGGCTTCGTGCTCGACTACCCCGGCCTGTTCAGGCGCGTGCTCCTTCCGGGGACTGCGTAAGCGCCAGGTGACCAGAGCGGAGAGCGTGACAGGCGTTCAGCACACACCAGCCGCTGTGTTGATGCGGTGTCCGGGCGGCGAGCGACTATGAGTCGTCGTCGCACAAGAGACCGACACTCGCGCCGGGAGTGCGGGCGACACGCAGGGTAGGGGATGGGGGCCCCCAGAAGTGCTTTGGACGGCAAAACAAGTCGCCGGGAGGCGCGAGTGACCGACGCGACTCATCGGAGCCGACGACCGGATGCCGCGTCAGCACAGCGGCTGCGCCGCTGGACTCTGGGGCTGACGTGAGCCGGCCGTCCTCGCCGTATACTCCCGCGCATGTCCCTGCCCCGTTCGTGGCTCCGCGTCGCCGTCATCCTGCTGCTCGCCTCTGCTCCTCTTGCCGCGCAGCGCGGCGCTCCATCGGGCGAATGGCGCACCTACGGCGGTGATCTCGGCCACACGCGGTACGCGCCCCTCGACCAGATCACGGCCGCCAACTTCGGCAGCCTCGAGGTGGCGTGGCGCTTCAAGACCGACAACCTGGGCCCGCGGCCGGAGTTCACGTTCCAGTCCACGCCGCTCATGGTGAAGGGCCGGCTCTACTCCACCGCCGGATCACGGCGCGCCGTCGTGGCGCTCGATGCCGGCACCGGCGAACTCAAGTGGAGCTACTCGCTCGACGAAGGCGCCCGCGGCGCCGCCGCCCCACGCCAGCTTTCGGGACGCGGCCTCTCATACTGGACCGACGGCACCGAAGAACGCATCCTCTACGTCACGCCCGGCTATCGCCTCATCGCGCTCAACGCAGCCACCGGCGCGCCCGTACCCGGGTTCGGAGATCAGGGCATCGTCGATCTGAAGCAGAACTTCGACCAGGAGGTGAAGCTCGACACCGCGGCCGTGGGCCTGCATGCCACGCCGATGGTGGCCGGGAACGTCGTGATCGTCGGCGCCGCCTTCGAGACCGGCGCGAATCCGAAGAGCAAGATCAACGTGAAAGGTTACGCGCGCGGGTTCGACGTGCGCACCGGCAAGAGGCTGTGGATCTTCCGCACGATTCCGAGTCCGGGCGAGTTCGGCAACAACACGTGGCGCCAGGACTCGTGGGCCTACACCGGCAACACCGGCGTATGGGCGCAGATCTCGGTGGATGAAGAGGCCGGCCTCGCCTATCTGCCCGTGGAGCTGCCGACGCACGACTACTACGGCGGCCAGCGCCCCGGCGACAACCTGTTCAGCGAGAGCCTCGTCGCGGTGGACCTGAAGACGGGCGCGCGCAAGTGGCACTTCCAGTTCGTGCATCACGGCGTGTGGGACATGGACATCCCGTGCGCGCCGATCCTGGCCGATGTGGTCATCGACGGACGTCTGCGCAAGATCGTCGCGCAGCCGACGAAGCAGGCGTTCCTCTACGTGTTCGATCGCATCACCGGCGAACCGATCTGGCCAATCGTGGAGCAGTCGGTGCCGCAAGGCGACGTGCCCGGGGAACACTACTCGCGCACGCAGCCGATCCCGTCGAAGCCGCCCGCCTACGACCGGCAGGGCTTCGCGGTGGACGACCTCATCGACTTCACGCCGGAGCTGCGCCGGCAGGGCGAAGCGGCGATTGCGAACTACCGCATCGGCCCGATATTCACCCCGCCGTCGCTCAGCCGTGCCGAGGGCCCTATCGCCACGCTGATGATGGGCGCGCAGGGCGCCGCCACGAACTGGCCCGGCGGATCGTTCGACCCCGAGACCGGGCTGCTCTACGTCGCCTCTGAAAGTTCGCCGCGGCCGATGGGCCTGGTGCCGGCGCCGCCTGGCACCTCCGACCTGCCGTATCACCAGGGCACGGTGCTCTCTGGGGCTCGCCGATCGGGCGGCTCCGGATCATCCACGGCCGAGGCCGGCGGCGCCAATCCCGCGCTGAGCGTGCAAGGCCTGCCGCTCGTGAAGCCGCCCTACAGCCGCATCAGCGCCATCGATCTCACGAAGGGCGAGATCCGCTGGCAGGTGCCGCACGGCGCCACGCCGGATCTGGTGAAGAACCACCCCGCGCTCAAGGGGCTCGAGCTCCCTCCTACGGGCCGGCCCGGCAACAACGTCGGCACCCTCGTGACGAAGACGCTCGTGATTGCCGGCGAAGGCAACTACGGGCCCACGGCTTCGGGCACGCGCGGCGCCATGCTGCGCGCCTACGACAAAGGTACCGGCCGCGAGGTGGCGGCCGTGCAGATGCCGGCGCCGCAGACCGGTTCGCCGATGACGTACATGCTCGGCGGACGCCAGTATCTGGTCATCGCCATCAGCGGCCCTGGTTACAGCGGCGAGCTGCTCGCCCTGCGCCTGCCGGCGCGCTGACCCGCCGCGTCTCGGTGCGGGCTACTGCTCGCGCAGCGCGATCATCGGGTCCACGCGCGTCGTGCGCAGCGCCGGCACGAGGCTCGCGCCCACGCCGGCCACCAGCAGACCGAGTGTCGCCATCACGAAGGCCGGCACATCGAACGGCCCGATGCCGTAGAGCACGCCGGCGAGCGAGCGGGCGAGCAGCAGAGAGCCGAGCAGTCCCACGGCACCGCCCACGGCGACGAGCGTGATGCTCTGCCGCACGATGAGGCCGACGGTCTCCGACACGGTGGATCCAAGCGCCAGACGCAGCCCGATCTCTTTCGTGCGTTCGCTCACCGAGTACGACAACACGCCGTAGATGCCGAGGGCTGCGAGCAGCAGCGCCGCCAGCGCGAAGAGTGTGAGCAGCGTGGTGCTGAGGCGCGGCAGGAACACGGCGCGGGCCAGAATCTGGTCCACGGTGCTGAGCTCGTAGATCGGCTGCTGCGGGTCCACCTCCCAGATCACACGCTGCACGGTGCCGGCAAACGCGCCGGGGTCGCCGCTCGTGCGCGCCACGAGCGCCATGCCGGCCGACGGGCTCTGGCGCATCGGCAGATAGACCTGCTTCTTCGGCTCGCTCTCGAGCCCCTGATTGCGCACGTCACCCACCACACCAACGACCTCGCTCCTGCCGTGCGGGTTCTGGATGATCTGGCCGATCGGGCTGCGGTCGGGGAAATAACGGCGCGCCATCGTCTGATTGATGACGCTCGTGCGCGGCCCCGTCTCGATGTCGCGTTCGTCGAGGAACCGGCCTTCGAGGAGCGCGATCTTCATCGTCTGGAAGTAGCCCGGGGCCACGATCCGTACGTCGGCCAGCGGATCTTCGGTGGGCGGCGGCTGCTGACCGGCCACGGTGAACGGCAGCGCCCCCGCGGCGCCGACGTTATGGAGCGGCATGGCCGACACGGCCGAGGCCGACGTGACACCCGGCGACCGACGCAGCCGTTCGACCACGTCCTCGTAGAACCGCGCCACCGCCGGCCGCTGGTTGTACTTCGTGGACGGCAACAGCACCCGCGCCGCCACGAGGTTCGTGGCGTCGAAGCCGGGGCTGACCTGCAGCAGTTTCTGGAAGCTGCGCGTCATCAGGCCGGCGCCGACGAGCAGCACGAGCGCCAGCGCCACTTCCGCCACCACGAGGCCGCTCAGCAGCCGCCGGGCGTAGGGGCTGCCCGTGGATCCCGACGACTCGTGCATCTGGTTCCGCAGGTCACCGGCGGCGCGCAGGGCGGGCAGCACGCCGAAGGCGACGGCCACGCCGAGCGTGACGGCCATCGCGAAGACGAGCACGCCGCCGTCGAGCTGGATCTGATCCAGGCGCGGCAACTGGCTGTCGGGCAGGGTGGCGAGCAGGCGCAGACCGCCGAACGCCGCGGCCAGCCCGAGCAGGCCGCCGCCGGCGGCAAGCAGCAGGCTTTCGGCCATGATCGGCCGCGCCACTTCCCAGCGTCCGGCGCCGAGGGCGCCGCGCACGGCAATCTCGCGACGCCGGCTCGACGCGCGCGCCAGCAGCAGGTTCGCCATGTTGGCGCAGACGATGAGCAGCAGGAACGCCACGGCGCCCATGAGCACCATCAGCGCCGAGCGCGACTGCGCCACGAGTTGTTCGTGCGCCGCGACCACGCGGGCGCCCCAGCCGGCGTTGCTGTCGGCGTGCGCCGCCGCAATCCGCGCCGAGAGCACCGAGAGCTCGTCCTGCGCCTGCGCCATCGTGGCCCCGTCCGCCAGGCGCCCGACGAGGGTGAGCGACCGCGCGCGCCGCGAGGCGCCGTGCAGGTCCTTGGGGTCGAAGGCCAGCGGCGTCCACACCTCGACGTTCGTGCTGGTCGGGAACTCGAAGGCCGCCGGCATCACGCCGACGACCGTGAACGGCACCGCGTCGAGCTGGATGGTGCGTCCGATCGCGGCGGCACTGGCGCCGAGCTCGCGCGTCCAGAAGCCGTGGCTCACGACCACGACGCGGTCGGCCCCGACGATCGACTCGTCGGGCGTGAAGGTGCGGCCCACGATCGCCTGTGCCTTGAGCACGGTGAAAAGGTCGGGCGTGGCGCGCACGCCGGGCACATTCCGCGGGTCGCCGGTGCCCGCATAGGAAAAATCCACCTGGCGATAGGCCGCCACCGACTGCAACCGCGTGGCCTCGCGCTTCCAGTCTTCGAAGGTGGGCACGGCCACCCGCTCCTGATTGCCCTCGGGACTGACCTCCCAGAGCACGGCGATCTGCTCGGGCGCGTCGTAGGGCAGCGGATTCAGCACTACCGCCTTGATGACGCTGAAGATGGCCGTGGTGGCGCCAATCCCCAGCGCCAGGGTGACGAGTGACACCAGCAGGAACGTGGGCTGGCGGCGAAGCCCGCGAGCGGCGTATCTGAACGCAGAGAGCCAATCGGCCATGCGCGGCATTGTAGACTCGGGAACTCAAGGAGTGCCTCGATGAATCTGCGTATGGCCGCCCCCGGCCGAGCTGCCGGTCTGCTCGGCGTCGTGCTGGTATTCGGCCTGCATCCGGACGCCGCCTTCTCCCAGCCCGCCGTGGCGTCACCGCCCCCGGTGGTCACGGCCGCCGACTACGCGCGGGCGGAGAAGTTCCTCGCCGCCTCCACCAATCCGCTCATCGTGGGCGGCACCGTGAACGCCACCTGGCTGCCCGACGACCGCTTCACCTATCGCAGCAACAAGGGCGACGGCCAGGCCGAGTTCCTGCTCGTGGACCCGGTGGCGAAAACGCGGGTGCCGGCCTTCGACCACGCCCGCCTCGCGGCGTCGCTCGCCACGGCGTCCGGCACCAAGGTCGATCCGGCGAAGCTGCCGTTCCAGACGATCGAGCTCGCGGCCGACGCGCAGTCGGTGTCGTTCGACGTCGGCGCGAAGCGCTACACCTGTGACGTGAAGGGTGCGGCCTGCACGGCCGCCGACACCACGCGCGACCCGAACGCGGTGGTGTCGCCCGACGGCACACGCGCCGTCTTCATCAAGGACTGGAACCTGTGGGTGCGCGATCTCGCCTCGAAGGTGGAACGTCCGCTCACGACCGACGGCGTCACCCACTTCGGCTACGCCACCGACAACGCCGGCTGGCGGCAGAGTGCCCGCCCGGTCGTCTTGTGGTCGCCCGACTCGAAGAAGGTCGCGACCTTCCAGCAGGACGAACGTACGAACGGCGACATGTATCTGGTCGAGACGACCACGGGGCATCCGGTGCTCAGGGCCTGGAAGTATCCGCTGCCGGGTGACGAGTCGATTGCCATGCTGCACCGCGTGGTCGTGGACACCGACACCGGCGTCGTCGTGCGCTTCAGGATGGCGCCCGACTATCACCGCGCCATGAACGGCGACGACTTCGACACCGACGACATGTCGTGGAGTCCGGACGCGAAGCGGCTCGCGTTCGTCTCGACCGGACGCGATCACAAGACCGCCACGGTGCGCCTGGCGGATGTCGCGACCGGCGACGTGCGGACGCTGTTCGAGGAGAAGGTCTCGACCCACTTCGAGGCGCCGGCCGGCTGGCGTGTGCTGTGGAGCACGAACGAGATCCTCTGGAACTCGCAGCGCGACGACTGGAGCCACCTGTATCTGTACGACCTGGCGAACGGCCGGCTGAAGCAGCAGGTCACGTCGGGCCCGGGGCCGGTCACGCGCATCCTGCACGTGGACGAGAAGACGCGCACGGTGCACTTCCTCGCCAACGGCCGCGAGGCGAAGCAGGACCCGTACTTCGCCCACTTCTATCGCATCGGCCTCGACGGCAAGGGCTACCAGTCGCTCACGCCCGCCGACGGTCATCACACCGCGCAGGTCTCGCCGAGCGGCAAGTACTTCGTGCTGGCCGAATCGACCCCCGTGCGCCCCACCGACGTCGTGCTCCGCGACGCCGCCGGCGCCGTCGTGATGCCGCTCGAGAAGATGGACATCACGAAGCTCGTCGCCGCCGGCTGGAAGCCGCCGGTGCCCTTCACGGTCAAGGGACGCGACGGCAAGACCGATGTCTACGGCCTGATGTTCCAGCCGACGAACTTCGACGCCACGAAGAAGTACCCGATCATCAACTACGCCTATCCGGGGCCGCAGAGCGGCAGCGTGGGCCCGCGGTCGTTCGTCGCCTCACGCGGCGACAACCAGGCGCTCGCCGAGCTCGGCTTCATCGTGGTGTCCATCGACGGGATGGGCACACCCGGCCGCTCGAAGTCGTTCCACGACATCTATTACGGCGCGATGGGCCGCGACAACACGCTGCCCGATCAGGTGGCCGGCATGAAGGAACTGGCGTCGCGTCACCCGTGGATCGACATCAATCGCGCGGCGATGTGGGGCCACTCGGGCGGCGGCTTCATCACCGCCGACGCGATGTTCCGCTATCCCGAGTTCTTCAAGGTGGGCATCTCGGAATCCGGCAATCATGACCAGCGGCTCTACGAAGACGACTGGGGCGAACGGTACCAGGGCCTGCTGCACCGCCTGGGCGGCGAGCACAAGGGCACGGGGAGCGAACCGCGCGACAGCTACGAAGCCGAAGCCAACCAGACGCACGCGAAGAACCTGCAGGGCAAGCTGCTGCTGATGCACGGGATGATGGACGACAACGTGCCGCCGCAGAACACGTATCTCGTGATGGACGCGCTCATCAAGGCGAACAAGGACTTCGATCTCATCCTGCTGCCGCACCAGCGCCACGGGTTCGGCGTCGATGGCCCGTACGTGATGCGCCGCCGCTGGGACTACTTCGTGACCCACCTGCTCGGCACGACCCCGCCGAAGGAATACCGGATGAAGGGCGCGACGCCGCCGGGCGCGCCGTAGCGGCGATGGCGGGAAAGGCTCCACGGTGACGATGGGGACGAAGTCGCGCGCCGCCGGTGCGGCGGTGCTGCTGCTGGGTCTGGCGCTCGTCGCGCTCGTCGGGACGCTGGTCTACCGGCTGTGGCCGCAGCACGGCCTCGTGCCGGCGCCGCACGACTGGACGGCGGAGTGGCAGACCGACCCGCCCGTGGTCACGACGATCCCTGGCGGGCTGCTCGAAACCGCCACGATCCGCATGGGCGAAGACTTCTACAAGTCGGACGCCCGCTCGTGGTGGGGCATCTACCTCGGGAATACCGTGTCGCACGTGCAGGTCGCCGCGACCTACCGGTACGGTGTGCCCCTGGCGGATGCGGGCTGGCAGATCGTGTCGCGTGGCCCGATCACGATCGTGGTGGCGCCGGACCTGCAGCCCAGTCTGCCGGTGGCGATCGACACCGCGACCTGGCGCGAGAAGACCGAAAGCGGCTGGGCCCGCTTCGACAAGGACGAGCAGTTGACGGCCCTGCGTCAGAGCATCTCGGCCGACCTCGAAACGCGGGCGCGCGACGCGCGTCGGGTTGCGCTGGCCCGCGAAGCGTCCCGGCGCACGATCGGCGAGTTCGTGGAAGCGTGGATCCTGCAGCGCGGCACCGACGAAGGGTTCGACCCGTTCGACGCCACCAAGGTTTACTTCGCCGACGAGGTGGACGACGCGCTGCGCGGCGCGATCTCGGCCGCGCGGTCGATGCCCGCGCGCTGAGCCGCGAGCACGAGCGCGCCGGCCACGCCGGCGCGACTTCCGAGCGCCGGCGCCACCACGTAGTGGTCCATCCGCTCGAGCACGGCCGGCGCCTGGATGTAGCCGTTCAGCAGCGCGGCCAGCTCCGCGCGCACGCGTGGCAGCAGCGCCGGCTGCGCCATCACGCCGCCGCCGAGCACGATACGCTCCGGTGACAGCGTGCAGACGATGTTCTGCAGCGCCAGCGCGAGATATCGCGCCTCGAGCGCCCAGGCCGGATGCCCGGCGTCGAGCGTCTCGGCCGGCGCACCCCAGCGGGCCGCCATCGCCGGGCCGCTCGCGAGCCCTTCCAGACAGTTGCCGTGGAACGGGCACACGCCGGGGAACGGGTCCGCGGCCCGGTCGTGCGGCACCCGCAGGTGGCCCATCTCGGGATGCACGAGGCCGTGGAGCAGGCGTCCGTTCACGAGCCCGCCACCGCCGATGCCGGTGCCCACGGTGAGATAGACCACGGTGTCGAGCCCGCGGGCGGCGCCGTGTCGCAGTTCCCCGAGGGCCGCCGCGTTCACATCGGTGTCAATGCCCACGGGCACACCGAGCGCTCGGCCGAGGGTGCCCACGAGGTCGGTACCGGCCCAGCCGGCCTTCGGCGTGGTCGTGATGACACCGAAAGTCGGGCTCGACGGATGCAGGTCGATCGGGCCGAACGAACCCACCCCGATCGCCGCAAGCGGCCCGTGCGCACGCGACGCGTCCCCGAAGAAGCGCACGACGGCACCGAGCGTCTCCGCCGGTGTCGTGGTGGCAATCCGCGCCTCGGCGCGCACGTCGTCGATGCTCGTGCCGGCCACGCACACGAACTTGGTGCCGCCGGCTTCGACGCCGCCGAGGAGCACGGGCGATGCGCGGTTCATACGATGCCCAGCCGCTTCTGGATCTCTTCGAGCGACACACCTTTCGTCTCAGGCAGGAAGAGCAGCACCAGCACGAACTGCAGCACCATCATCACGCCGAAGACCGCAAAAGCGAGCCCGCCCGACGCCTCGGCCACGATCGGGAAGCTCCAGCTCACCGCCGCCGCCCAGAACCAGTGCGTGAAGCTTCCGAGGGCCTGGCCGCGCGCCCGCACGCGGTTGGGGAAGATCTCGGCGAGGTACACCCAGATGACGGCGCCCTGCGAGAACGCGAAGAAGGCGATGTAGCCGATGAGGCTCACGAGGAGCACGCTGCCCACCTTGCGCTCGAACGCCCACGCCGCCGCGAACAGGCACGCCGCCAGCCCCAACGAGCCCACGAGCAGCAGGCGCCGCCGGCCCACCCGGTCGATGACCGTCATCGCCAGCAGCGTGAAGACCAGGTTGGTCACGCCGATGATGACCGACTGCCAGAGCGCACTCGCGCGGCCGGCACCCGCCATCGCGAAGATGTCCGCCGTGTAGTAGATGAGCGCGTTGATGCCCGACACCTGGTTGAACGTGGCGACCATGAGCGCGAGCAGAATCGGCGTGCGGTACTTGCGCGTGAGGAAGGGTTCGCTGGCGGCCGTGGTCTCGGAGGCGAGTGACGCGGCGATCTCGGCAGCCTCGGCGCGTGGCTGCGCGGCACCGACGCGCGTCAGCACCGCTTCGGCCTCCTCGCCTCGTCCACGGGCGAGCAGCCAGCGCGGGCTCTCGGGGATGGCGAGGGCCAGCACGTAGAAGGCGGCCGCGGGCAGTGCCGGCAGGCCGAGCATCATCCGCCACGCGGCCGTCTGCGGACCGCCCAGGACGAACTCCACGATCGAGTTCGAGAGATAGGCGGCGAGGATGCCGATGACGATATTGAGCTGACTGAGCGCCACGAGGCGCCCGCGCAGCGCGGCCGGTGAAATCTCGGCGATGTACATGGGCGCCGCCACCGACGATCCGCCGATGGCGAGACCGCCGAGCAGCCGGAAGGCGACGAGCGACGGCCAGTTCCAGGCGAGGCCGCAGCCAAGCGCGGAGACCACGTAAAGCACGGCGAGTACGAGGAGCACGGGGCGGCGGCCGTGGTGCTCGAGCGGCGCACTCACGGCCAGCGAGCCGATGATCGTGCCCATGAGGGCGCTGGCGACGGTGAGGCCGAGGCCCTGGCTGCCGAGCGCGAAGTGCTGACGCAGCGCATCGGTGGCGCCGGAGATGACGGCGGTATCGAAGCCGAAGAGGAAGCTGCCGAGGGCTGCCACGGCGGCGCTGCGCACGAGTTCCGGCGACACGAGGCGGCAGCTTAC
>CADEFD010000071.1:0-8548 GCA_902826515.1 uncultured Acidobacteriota bacterium | reverse complement strand
GGGCCGCTCGACGCCTTCATCGACGCGCGCAATGCGCTCGCGAAGGCCACGAAAGTGGCCGCGGTGAAGACGCTCGTGAAGCCGAGCCTGCCGGCGTGGGCCGTGAACCAGCTCCATTGGCATCACCGCGCGCTCGTCGATCGGCTGGTGACGGCCGCCGAGGCCGTGCGCGCCGAACACCAGCGGGCGCTCGCCGGCGAGAAGGCGGCAATTGCCGGCGCCGAGCAGGCACACCGCGAGGTGCTGCGCGAGGCCGTGGCTGCCGCGAAGGACGTGCTCACCGCCGGCGGACACGCCCTCACGCCGGGCACGCGCGAGGCCGTGCGCGATACCCTCTCGGCACTGCCTTCGCCGGACGCGAACGGCCGGCTCACGCGTCCGCTCACGCCGCGCGGCCTCGATGCGCTCGCCGGACTCGTGCTGGCGGCGCGGCCCGGACCGATCGCCGCGCCTGGAGCGCCGGCGCCCCGCTCGCCGGTCGCGACGCCGGTTGCGAAGCCGGGGGCAAAGCCGGCAGCGGCCGATGAGGACGCGGCGCGCAAACGCCAGGCCCGCGAGGCCGAAAAGGCGGCGCGCGAACGAGAGGCGCGGCGGAAGAGCGCCGACGCCGCGCTGGCGAAGGCGCGGCAGGCGCTCGCCGACGCCGACCAGGCGGTCGAGCAGGCGGAACGCGACCTCGCGGCCCGGCAGGCGGAGCGCGTGACCGCGCGCGACGAGCTCAAACGGGCGCAGCGGCTCGTGGAGGAGCTGTCGTTCGGCCGCTGAGGCCGCGCGAGCGCATCCGCCGTGGCAGCACCGTCACATCGCGCGGGAGGCTTCACCAGCGCCGTCGAGCGCTACTGGTGGACCAGCACGCTCGGCGGGCTGTACTTCGCCGGCGGCTTCATGCTCTGGGGCGGCACGGCGGCGGCGATCGCCTCGAGCAGCGTGTTCTTCATGGCCGCGTTGCTCGGCCTGTTCTTCCACTACCGCGGCGCCGCCACGAGTCGAGGCCTGAAGGTGGCGCTCATCGTCGGCCATCTGCTGCTCGGACAGGCCGTGCTCGTCTGGCAGAAGGCGTGGCTGCCCCTCAGCGACTACTCCGCCACCGGCAGCGCCGCCGACCGCGAGTTCATCATCTACCTGGTCTCGGCGCTCATCGTCGGCACGATCGCCATGTTCGGCGGCGTCTGGGGCGCGGCGCTCGGCCTGGCCGGCCACTACCTCTTCATCTTCGATGTGCGCGAACCGTTCACGTTCAAGTGGGCGTTCCCGGCGCTCATCGCCCTGGCCGGCAACATCGTGAGCACGGCGCTCTGGCGCCTCGACGAGGCCTACGACCAGCTCGAGACGCTCGCCAATCGTGACGCGCTCACCGGACTCTTCAACCGGCGCCGGCTGCCGGCCGAATTCGACCGCGTGCAGGCGCTGGCGCGGGCCTCGGGCCGTCCGCTGCTGCTCGTGGCCTGGGATCTCGACGACCTGAAGCTCGTGAACGACCAGCAGGGGCACGCCGCCGGCGACGACTGCATCCGGCGCTTCGCGCGCGCGCTCGAGGCGCACGTGCGCACGCCGTCGGATGCGCGGCTCGGCGATGCCGCGTTCCGCGTCGGCGGCGACGAGTTCCTGAGCCTGCACATCGACGCGCCGGACGGCGAGACGCTGCTCACCCGCGTGCGCACCGCGTTCCCCGCCGTGTCGGCCGGCTGGGTGCGCTGCGATCCGCTGACGTTCGACCGCGCGCTCACGCGCGCCGACGCGGCGCTCTACCAGAGCAAACAGCGGCGCAAGGGCGGAGGCAGTCACGGACCGGCCGAATCGCGCCAGGGCCCGGGCGTCGCGGGCTAAAGCCCCGCCACCGTGGCGTCCACCGCCGCGCCGAGACGCTCGGTGATACGGGCGAGGTCGTCGGCCGTCGCGTTGTAGGGCGGCGCGATCACCACGTGATCGCCCGACCGACCGTCGATCGTGCCGCTGCTCGGATAGACCGCCAGCCCGTGCTCCAGGGCGACACGTTTCAGCCGGGCGGCGAACTGCACGGCGGGCGCGAAGGGCGCGCGCGTGTCGCGATCGGCCACGAACTCCAGGGCCAGGAACAACCCGCGGCCCCGGATGTCAGCCACGTGGGGGTGCGCCGCGAAGCGTTCCCGCAGCGCGGCCATGAGCAAATCCCCCAGCCGCCGGACGTTGGCGACCAGGCCTTCGTCAGCGATGATCCGCTGCACTTCGAGCGCCGCGGCGCAGGCCACGGGATGCGCCTGGAACGTGTGGCCGTGCGCGAAGGCGCCGCTGCCCTGCGCGAGCGCCGTCATCACCCGTCGCGACACCAGCATCGCGCCGAGCGGCAGATAGCCGGCGCCGAGGCCTTTGGCCACCGCCTGCAGATCGGGCGTCACGCCTTCCTGCTCCCAGGTGTGCGTCGTGCCGCAGCGGCCCATGCCGCCCATGACCTCGTCCAGGATCAGCAGCGCGCCGTGGCGATCGCAGACCTCGCGCACGGCGGCGAAGTAGCCGGGCTCGGCCGCCACGCATCCGGACGTGGCACCCACGACGGTCTCAGCGATGAACGCCATCACGCGCCCTGGTCCGATCCGCTGGAACTCGGCCTCGAGTTCCGCCGCGAGCCGCGCCACGTACTGCGCGCTCGACTCCTCCGCCGGCTTGTGGCGGAAGGCGAAACACGGCGCCACGTGGCTCACGTGCGGCATGAGCATCGGTTCGTAGAAGCCGCGCCGGGCCGGATGCCCGCCCACCGAGAGCGCGCCGAAGGTGTTGCCGTGGTAACTCTGGCGGCGGGCGATGATGTGGACGCGGTCGGGCTCGCCGATCTCCACGAAGTACTGGCGCGCCATCTTCATGCACGCTTCGACGGCTTCCGAGCCGGAGGACACGAAGTACGCATGCGAGAGTCCGCCGGGTTCGCGGCCCACGAGCGTGTCGGCCAGCGCTTCGGCCGCCTCGCACGTGAAGAACGACGTGTGCACGTAGGCGAGCGCGGACGCCTGCCGGGTGATGGCATCGACCACGCGCTGCTGTCCGTGCCCGAGGCACGCCACCGCCGCGCCGCCCGACGCATCGATCACGGTGCGGCCATCGGCGAGCGTGATGGTAATGCCGTCGCCGCGAACGGCGAGGTCGAAGGTCTGCCTGGTGGACCGGTGCAGTACGTGGGAGGCCGTCGGGCGGTCAGTCACGGGTCACAGGATAGCCCGCGCCGCCGGCTCCGGCGCCGGCGCCACGTCCACGAGCGCGTCGTAGAAGGTGGCGGCGTTCCCCATGTCGGCCAGCCGCTGCGACGTCACCTGGTTGGCGTTCGTGCCATCCGGCGTGAGCTTGCGCCACCAGAGTGACACCGCCACGACGCAGCCGGGGCGCGCCTTGTCATTGACGCGCGCGCGGGCGCCGAAGGCACCGCGGTCGTTGAAGATTCGCACCCAGTCGCCCGGCTTGATGCCGCGCGGCGCCGCGTCGTCGGGGTGGATGTCGAGATGCGGCTCCTTCTCGGCGTCGAGGAAGAGCGGCAGGTTGGCGAACGTCGAGTTGAGCAGGTGGCGCTGCGGCGGCGAGATGATGGCGAGCGGATAGGTCTTCGCGCGCGCCGGATCGCTCTGCACGGATTCGATGGGCGGCGTGAACGTGGGCAGCGGATCGAGGCCCATCGCCTTCGCTGTCTCGCTGTAGAACTCGCACTTGCCCGAGGGCGTCGGGAAGCCGCCTTCGGCGAACGGCGCGTAGATCTCCGGCACATTCAGGCGCTGCCAGCCCTGCGCCTGCAGCGTCTCGAAGGTGATGCCGGCCATGCGCGGATGCGTCGTCTGCAGCGTCTGCCGGATGAGCGTCTCGTCGTCGTCGAAGAGCGCCGGCTCGGTGAGCCCCATCGCCTTGGCGATACGGCGGAACACCTCGGTGTTCGGCAGCGCTTCGCCCACGGGCGCAATCGCCGGCTGGTTGAGCAGCACGTAGAGATGCCCGTACGACTTGTGAAGGTCGAGGCACTCGAGCTGCGTCGTGGCCGGCAGGAAGATATCGGCGTAGTCGGCGGTGTCGGTGAAGAAGACGTCGTGCACGACGGTGAAGAGGTCAGGACGCGAGAATCCGCGCACCACCTTTTCGGAGTCGGGCGCCACGCAGACCGGATTCGAGTTGTAGACGAAGAGGGCCTTGATGGCCGGCGTGGCCTCGAGCAGCGCGTCGCCGATCGAACTCGTGTTGATGGTGCGCGGACGCCGCCCGGCCAGCAGATCGGGACGCTCGAGCGCGGCCGTGTTCATGCCGTAGAAGTCGCCCGTGCTGAGCAGCACACCGCCGGCGGGCGAGCGCCACGCGCCGACGAGCGCCGGCAGGCAGGTGATGGCGCGCACCGCCGCGCCGCCGCCGAAGTGGCGCTGCAGCCCGTAGTTCACACGGATCGCCGCCGGACGCGTGGTGGCGTAGTCGCGCGCGAGCTGCACGATCGTGGCCGCGGGAATGCCGCAGATCGCAGCCGCACGTTCGGGCGGGTACTCCTTCGCGCGTTCGACCAGCTGGTCGAACCCGACCGTGTGCTTCGCGACGTAGTCGGCGTCGTGCAGGCCTTCACCGATGATGACGTGCATCATGGCGAGTGCGAGTGCCGCATCGGTGCCCGGCGTGACGGCGATGTGGTCGGTGCCCTTTTCCGCGGTGAGGCTGCGGTACGGGTCGATCACGACCACGCGCGCACCCTGGCGCTTGGCTTCCTGCACGCGCGACCAGTAGTGCAGGTTCGACGTGATCGGGTTCGAGCCCCAGATGAGGATGAGCTTCGCGCCGTCCACCCGTTCCGGGTCCATCCCCACGCCGCCGCCGAGCGTGAGCTTGATGCCCACCTTGCCGGCCGACGAGCACAACGTGCGATCGAGCAGCGACGCGCCGAGATGGTTGAAGAAGCGGCGGTCCATGCCGGCGAAGTTCAGCAGGCCCATCGTGCCGGCGTAGCTGTACGGGCAGATCCCTTCGGCGCCGTCCGGCGAGTTGATGATCGCCTGGAACTTCGCGGCGATGGTGGCCACGGCCTCGTCCCACGAGATGCGTTCCCACGCGCCCTTGCCCGGGCCCTTGCCGCCCACACGCCGGTGCGGGTGCACGACACGGTCGGCCGCGTAGGTGCGCTCGAGGTAGCGCGACACCTTCGTGCACAGCGCGCCGTCGGTCCACGGGTGGTCCTTCTGCCCCGCCACCTTGATGGCGACGCCGTTCTGCACCGTGGTCTCGAGCGCGCACGTGTCTGGACAGTCGTGCGGGCAGGCGCCCTTCACGACGCGGACGCCGGTGTCCGAAGTGCTCATGGGTCCGAGTCTAGCAGTCCGTCAGACGTGCAGGATTTGGTCCTTGAGCGAATAGGCGATCGCCAGCACATCCTTGGTCGTCTGCGCATCGATGGCGTGCCTCGCGAGCACCGCGAGGATGTCGTCGATCGCCGCCATGTACTCGGTGGCGCTGATGTTCATGCCGCGGTGCGCCTCGGGCATCGACCGCCCGGTGTAGGTCTGGGCGCCGCCGCTGCCGGCCTCGAGGAACGTACAGAGATGGTGCTTCGCGGCGGCCAGTCGTTCCGGCGTGTCGAGGAGGGGCCGGAACCTGGCGCCGATGGCTGGATTCTGCAGGTGCAGGGCGACGATGTCGTCAACCAGCATGGCAATGCCGGCCGCGGCGCCGAGACGTTCGTAGAGAGACTTCGTTTCCATGGTGGGACTCCTTCGGCGGGGTGGGTAGATGGAGTGATGGAGGCTGGCGCCGCGAGTAGACCGGTCGGTCTATGAACTGAACGAGCGGGTTCATGAGATGAAAGCGGGGGCATACGGGGCGCTAGGCGGACGCCTGGCGGAAGTAGAAGTCGAGCATCTGCCCGAGGGGATTCGGGTCGCGCCGCAGACGGCTCCGCAGCGCTGCCCCCTCCCAGCAGTTCACGAGCAGTTCGGCGTGGGCCTGCGGGTTGGTGCCGGCGGGCAGGTCGCCGGCCTGCACGGCTTCGTCGAGGCAGGTGGCGAGGCGGCCGGCAATCGCCGACATACACTCCTCGACCTTCTGGCGGAAGGCGTCACTGACGCCCGACAGTTCCTGCCCCAGACCGCCGAGGAGGCAGCCCAGGTACCCTTCGCCCTGATAACTGTCCTGCACCAGTTCGAAGAAGCGCCGCACGCGGCGCAGGGGCGGAAGCGTGCGGTCGTCGAGGCACGCGTCGAGCGCGGCGTGCACCCCGGTCATGTAGAGGTCGATGGCCTGCAGTCCGAAGTCTTCCTTGTTCCGGAAGTGGTGGTAGAACGAGCCCTTCGGAATGCCGGTCGACTCCAGGATTTCGGTCAGTCCCAGGTAGTTGTAGCCATTCTTCAGCAGCAGGGCCATGCCCTGCTGGAGGAGCTGCTGCTTGGTGGGACTGGTGGCCGCCATGACGACTGGACCGATTGGTCTAGCGGACTATCGTCCATCGCCGGACCCGAGTCAAGCCGGTTGCGCGCTTTCGGCCACGAGCGCGACCGTCTTATCCACCAGCCGCAGGAAAGCGTCGATAGTCACCTCGAGATCCGGCTCAGACGTATCTTCTTCCTTGCAGTGCGAAAGGCCGTTCGACGACATCGCGAACATCATTACCGACGGCATCATGCGCCCCATCTCGACCGCATCGTGCAGCGGCCCCGACGGCAGGCGCGGCGCGTGGCCGGTGGCTTCCTGCACGGCCTCGGCGCAGAGGTCCACCAGGCGCGGGTCGAAGCGGCACGGGTCGATGCGCCACACGTGACGCCACTCCACCGTGCAGCCATTGGCCGCGGCAGCGCGGTCCGCGGCCTCGCGCGCGGCCGCGAGGGCACTCGCGAGCGTGGCCGGTTCGAGCGCCCGCTGATCGAGCGCGATCTCACAGACGCCCGGCACCGCCGTGACGATCGCCGGCTCGACCTTCACGGTGCCCACCGTGCACACCATCCCGGCCTCGGGCGTTGAGTGGGCGAGCGCGATCTCGCGGCAGGCGAGCGCCGTTTCGGCGGCGGCGAGGAAGGCGTCGCGACGCATGCGGATGGGCGTCGAGCCCGAGTGTGCGGCCTGGCCGACGAAGCGCAGCACGTGGCGCTCCACGCCGTAGGTGCCGATGACGGCGCCGGTCGAGCGCCCCATCGCTTCGAGCACGGGCCCCTGTTCGATGTGGAGTTCGAGATACGCGCGCGGACGCCGGCGGTCGAGCGCCTGGCGCGCCTCGGGCATGCGGTCGAGGTCCACGCCGTTCTCCGCGAGCGCGTCAGGGAACCGTACGCCCTGGCGATCGACGAGTCCGCGCAGCGTCTCCGGCACGAGGCTGCCGCTTGCGCCTGACGACCCCACGAGGCTGCGCGAGAAGCGCGCGCCCTCCTCGTCCGCGAAGTCACAGACGGCGAGTGTGACCGGCGGCGTCGTGCCCTTGTAGCGCCGCAGCGCCTCCACGCCGGCCAGCACGCCGAGCGGACCATCGAGCCAGCCGCCGTTCGGCACGGAGTCGAGATGGCCACCGATGATGACCGTCTCAGGCCGCGCGCCGGGCAGCGTGATCCAGTTGTTGCCGGCGGCGTCGCGTTCGGTCGTGAAGCCATCGGCCGCCAGCACCTCGTCGAGCCAGGCCCGCGCATCGCGCCAGATGGGCCCCCAGGCCACGCGCTGGGCGCCGTGGGCGTCGCTCGTGCGCGCCGCCAGGGCGCGCAGGTGGGTGATGACATCGCGTGTGCTCACGGGCCGTCTCCTCGCAGGCGTGATCATAACGGCCGCACGGGACGCCCGGGCTGGTAGACTCGCGCGACCGCGCCGGTCGCGGTTCCAACGGCCCTTCCCGGGAGGTCTCGTATGACGCGCACGCGTGGGTTTCGGCCCGTTCTCTGGCTGGCGCTGCTGGCGGCGCTGGCGGTTGTGCATGCCCTCGTCAACGACGTCGCCACGGCGCGCACGCAGGGCGCGAAGCAGGCGCCGCGCTACGAAGTCGATCCGCTGTGGCCCAAGCCGCTGCCGAACCACTGGGTGCTCGGCAACGCCATCGGCGTCTGGGTGGATGCCCGCGATCGCGTGTGGATCATCCACCGGGGCTCGTCGACCCTCGACGGCAACGAACGGGCGCTCGAACTGAAGGCCGGGGACTGCTGCGCCGGTGCCCCGCCGGTGCTCGCCTTCGACATGCAGGGCAACCTGGTGCAGAGCTGGGGCGGCCCCGGTGAGGGCTACGACTGGCCCACGGGCAACCACGGCATCTTCGTGGACCACACCGGCATGGTGTGGATCGGCGGCAACGGCCCGGGTGACTCGCACATCCTCAAGTTCACGCAGGACGGCAAGTTCGTGGCGCAGTACGGCAAGCCGAACGCGCGGCAGAGCGGCACGAGCCCGCAGGGCCAGCCGGCGTTTGCGCCCGGCAGCAGCGACCCCACGAGCTTCGGCCGCGTCGCGAAGATCTTCGTGGACCCGAAGGCCAACGAAGCCTACGTGGCCGACGGCTACCTGAATCGCCGCGTCGCCGTGCTCGACGCCGCCACCGGAAAAATCAAGCGCTTCTGGGGCGCCTACGGCAAGCCGCCGAACGACGCGCCCGAGGGCCGCT
>CADEFD010000070.1 GCA_902826515.1 uncultured Acidobacteriota bacterium | reverse complement strand
GACGCCGACGAGAAGATGGTCATGGCGTACCTCTTCAAGCACACGCCGCTGCAGAGCAACTTCGCCGTCAACCTCACCTGTCTCGTGCCCACGGAGAACGCCGACGCGGGCCGGCCGGAGCGTCTCGATCTCAAGCAGATGCTCTGGCACTTCCTGCACTTCCGGCTGGACGTCGTCACGAGCCGGCTCGAACACGAGCTGGCGCAGCTCGGCAAGCGCATCCACATCCTCGAAGGTTTCGAGAAGGTCTTCGACGCACTCGACGAGATCATCGCCATCATCCGGAAGTCGGACGGCAAGGCCGATTCGGCCGAGAAGATCATGGCGCGCTTCGCGCTCGACGCGATGCAGACCGATGCCATCCTCGAGCTGAAGCTCTACCGCCTGGCCCGCCTCGAGATCCTCGTCATCCAGAACGAGCTGAACGACAAGCGCTCGCGCACCCGCGAGATCGACGCGCTGCTCGCCGACGACGCCGCGCGCTGGAAGCTCGTGCGCAACGAACTCGAGGAGGTGCAGGAGAAATACGGCGACAAGCGCCGCACCATGCTCGAGCAGGCGGACGAAACCGAATACGCGCCGGACGCCTTCATCGTGGACGAAGACAACGTCGTCATCGTCTCGCGCGACGGCTGGGTGAAGCGGCAGAAGGACGTGAAGGACCTGGCGTCCACGCGCCTGCGCGAGGGGGACGCCGTGCTCGCGGCGATGGCCGGCAGCACGCGCGCCACCGTGGTCTTCTTCACGAACTTCGGTGCCGCCTATACGGCCCGCGTCATCGACGTGCCGGCCTCCACCGGCTACGGCGAGCCGGTGCAGCGCCTCTTCAAGTTCAAGGACAACGAACGCGTGATCGCCGCCTACAGCCTCGACCCGCGCGCCATCGGCGACATCGGGCGGGCGAGCGGCAGCGACGACGAGCAGGCGACCATCGCCGATGCCGACGTCCCGGTGCCGCCGGTGCACGCGCTGGCGGTGTCGACTGACGGCTACAGCCTGCGCTTCTCGCTTGCCGGCTTCGCCGAGCCGAGCACCCGTTCCGGCCGCCGCTACGCGCGTCCGGGCGACGGCGCCGAGATCGTGGGGGTCAGTGTCGTGACGGGCGACGAGACGGTCATCGCCGTCACGCGCGAAGCCCGCGCGATGTTGTGCCCGGTGAGCGAGGTGAACTTCCTCGCCGGTCCGGGCAAGGGCGTGATCCTGCTGAAGGTGAGCGACGAGGATCGCGTGCTCGGGTTCGTGGCCTCGAAGGGCGATCGCGACCTGATGAACGTCGAGACCTCGCGCGGCGCCGAGCAGACGGTGAGCACGGCGAAATACGAGGTGACCGGCCGCGGCGGCAAGGGCCGCGAGCTCATGCAGCGGGGCCAGTTCACGCGCGTCATCACCGCGCCGGCCGTGGTACAAGGGTGGAGTGAGGAAGCGTAACGCGCAGAGACACGCCGGCCTCGCCGCGGTGCTCGCGGCCGCCGCCTGCGCGTTCGTGGTCGCGCATCTCGGCGCCGACGTCTCGCCCACGCCCGACTGGACGATCTCGAACGGGATCTCGCGGGCCGTCATTCGCGGCGACACGATCTACGTGGGCGGCGCGTTCGCGCAGCTCTACTCGCCGTCCACCAGCCAGGACCAGTTCTACGACTTCGTGACCGGGCAGGTGCGCGCCGACTGCGCCCGCTCGACGAGCCTGCAGCGGCCGCTGAGCGGCTACCCCGACAATCAGGGCGGCCTGCTCGTGCCGGTCGTCATCGGCGACAGCTTCGCCGACGTCAACGGCGTCTTCACGCCGCCGGACGGCACGACGCTCGCGCGCATCGCCGACACCTGTCTATGGGATCGGCAGTTCGCCGCCCCGGCCATCGACCCGCAGGTGCCGACCGACCTCACGATCGGCGTGCCGGCGCGTGCCGGCAACATCGTGGTGACGACCAACGCCGTCATCGGGCCGGATCTCATCAGCCTGCGGGCGCAGGCGGCGGCGTTCGATGCCTCTACCGGCGCGCGCCTCGCGTATCAGTTCTATCAGGGCCGCTCGGAGGTGGGCGTGCTCGGCGCCACGGCCTCAAAAATCATCGTGCGCGTGCGGACGTCCGCTCTCGGCGGCTACACGCTCGGCGCGTTGAACCCGTCCACGCTCGCGCTGACCGAGACGTCGGTGGCGCTCGCGGATGAGACCATCGGCGCGCGCTCGTGGGTGCGCGGCGATGTGCTCTATCGCCTGCGGCCCGCGCCGTCGAACAGCCTGGAGGCGTTCGACCTCACGACGCTGCAGCCGAAGGCCGGCTGGACGGCGCCGATCGTGCCCGCGCTCACGGATCTCGAAGTGGTGGGCGGCCGCGTGTTCCTCGCCGCGCGTGTCGTGGGCGGCGTGACGGTGCCGCCGCCGGCGGCTCTCAACGCGGCAACCGGCGCGCTCGACACCTCCTGGACGCCGCCGGCCCTCACCCGCCGCGTGCCCGATCCGAACGGCGTGCCCTACCAGCCCACGCTCACGTCCCTGGCCACCGACGGGCAGCGGCTCTACTTCTCCGGCGACTTCGAACGGGTGGGCGGCGCCGACCGCGACGGCGTGGCGGCCCTCGCCGTCGCCTCGGGCGCCCTCGATGCCTGGGACGCGGCGCCGTTCCTCGTGAGTCCGCTCGACGCGACGACGACGGCCCTGCTCGCGACCCGTCCCACCGGATCCAATCGCGTCACCCGCCGCTATCTCGCCGCCATCGATCGCGCCACCGGAGTGACGCGCGACTGGAACCCCAACGACGCCGGCAAGGTGCTGCTGCACCAGCCGACGCCGGTCGCCACGCTCACCGCCGACGCCGCGTGGGTCTATTTCTCGAGCGCCACGACCGGCGAGGTGCTGCGCGCCGACATCACGACCGGCGATGTCGATCCGACCTGGCGCGTCGTGGTGTCACGCGCCGACAGCTCGGCCGGCGTCGTCACCTCGATGGTCAACACCAGCGGGTTCGTGTACCTCGGCGGCGACTTCGAGCGGATCTCCGGCACGGCGATTCCGCTCACGGCGCGACGCGCGGTGGCGGCCGTGGGCGTGGACGGCTCCCTGGCCGCGTGGGCGCCGGTGCTCGAAGGCCTGAACGGCGTCACGCTGCGCGCGCTGCTCGCGCAGGGGCCCACCATCTACATCGGCGGCGACTTCACGTCGGTCGGCGGCCAGTTCCGCACGGGCTTCGCGGCGGTGGATGCCATTTCCGGCGTGCTGTCGCAACCCGAGATGGTCGTGCTCGGCGAAACCAGCATCTACGGGCTCGCGACCGATGGCGCGCGGACGTTCGTCTCCGGCGTCTCGTTCGGCGCGCCGCTCGTCGGCAGCGTGAACCCCGCCGACTCGGCGCTCACGACCTTCGGCCCGACGAGCAACGTCGTGCCGACGAGCGCGGCGTTCGTGGCCGGCCGGCTGTACGCCGGCCTCGAGTACGACCCCGATGCCGGCACGCCCACGGCGCGCCCGACCCGCTGGGGCCGCGTGACCGCCGACGATCAGGGGCTCGCGCACATCCTCGACGACGGCACGCTCGAGTACTACGCGGCGATTCCCGGCAACCCGCCGGAAGCCCCCACGCTCAGTGCGTCGTCGATCGACAACACGGTCTTCGCGTCGTGGACGCCGTCTCCCGCAGGCGCGGCGGCCACGAGCTACACGCTCTTTGCGGGCTCGGCGCCCGGGCTCGCGAATCTCGCGGCGATTCCCATGCAGCGGGCCACGTCGTTCACGGCCTCGGCGCCCACCGGGCTCTATTACCTGACGGTCGTGGCACGGAACGGCTACGGCGCGAGTCCGGCCTCCAACGAGGTGCCGGTGCAGCTCGGATGTCTCGCGCCGCCACCGGCGCCCGGCACGCTCGCGTTCCTCAAAGCCGGAGGGACGGTGGCCCTGCGCTGGGGCAGCGCGCTCTCGGCCTCGTCGTATGCGATCGAAGCGGGGCAGGCGCCGGGTTCGGCGAACCTCGGCGCGATTCCGGTCGGGAACACCACGTCGTTCACGACACCGGCGCCGCTCGGCACCTACTACGTGCGCGTGCGCGCGGTGAATCGCTGCGGCGTGAGCCCGGCCTCGAACGAGGTGGTGATCGCGCTCGATGGCACGACCAGCCTGCCGGTCACGCCCGCGGGTCTCGTGGGCGGTGTGAACGGCCGCACGGTCTCGTTCCAGTGGACGCCGGCAGCGACCGGCGGACTCCCGGCCGGCTTCCACCTCGAAGCCGGCGTGACGCCGGGCGGTGTCATCGCCGTCTTCCCGACCACGGCCACGCAGCTCGTCGTGCCGAATGCGCCGAGCGGCACGTTCTACGTGCGCGTGCGGGCCGTGAACGCCGCCGGCGCGAGCGCACCGACGGCTGATATCACCATCACCGTGCCTTGATCGTCATACGACGTTGGGTCCGCGTCCTCTGTGTTGGATGGGCGTGTTACCTGGCCGGTTGTTCCGACGGACGGGGCACTTCCGTTCCATCTGCGCCGACGGCGCCGAGTGTCATCGTGGAGACGGCGGAACCCCAGTGCGGGGCGCAGTCGTTCCCGGACCCGAGGTTGTTCGGGCTGTGCGAAAAGCCGGTGACACGCCTCTGTCCGCTGCCCCCCGAGCCCGACGCTCTCGCCGTCTATAGCGCCGGCTCATGTCTGGTGAAGCCCGGAGAAACATGCACGCCGGAACCGTTTCCAGTGTGTTTCAAGGAGTACGTCTCGGCTGTCGTGTCGTTCGTCCCGCCGGCCGAAGGTTTATGCGGACCGGAAGCGGAGTTGTCGCTCATGGATGGCACGGCTCAATGGCGGCTGCTGGAGTTCGCGCCTGTTGCCGGCCGTTGTCGCGTGGTGTCGACCACGGAAGGCGAACGAGATCTGTTGCCGTGTTGCCGGACCACTGTGGACCTGCCGCTCCAGCAGGCTCCGGGCTTCGCGCTGCGGCTGGCGTTCGATCACGACTGGTCGCGCCGCTAGGCCTGCGCCACGCACGTGGGTTGGCGTGGCATCTCCCGACGAGGAGATTGATGGCCAGCCAGCTGTTGGCGCCCCAACCAGGCAAGGTCTTGCGATGAGCTGGCGCCCGCCGAGCGCGACGAGGAGGGAGATGCCACGCCAACCCACGTGCGCTCACTGGCAACGGCGGAGTGGCTACGTACATGACAACGCGGCCGCCGGAGTGTCCGGTCGGCCGCGTGTCGAACGCCGCTGCGACTAACGCTTCGGGATGCTGAGCTCGCCGAGCTTCGCCGCCACGTCGGGCCCCGCCGTCGAGACCTTCACCGACTTCTCGATGTGGAGGATCTTCCCGTCGATGCCGACGTAGAACGTCCAGCGATTGGCCACGCCGAACGAGCCGAGCACGCCGTAGGCGGTGGCGGTGGCCTTGGTCGGATCGCCGAGGATGGGATAGTCCGCCTCGACGTGCTGCGCGAATTTGGTGTTCTCTTCCGGTGTGTCTACGCTGGCAGCGAAGTACGCCACCTGGAACGCCCGAATCGCGTCGCCGCTCTCACGGAGCGACTTGCATTCGATCGTTCAACCACCGGTGAACGCTTTGGGGAACCACGCCAGGACCACCGCGCTCTTGCCCTTGTACTCGGCGAGCGTGTGCGTCTTGCCGTCGGAACCGCGAAGCGAGAAGTTGGGTGCCAGATCGCCGACTTTGAGTTCCACGGTGTTCTGTGCGCGACCCAGGGCCGCGGTCGTCAGACTGAACGCCACGGTGAGCCCGAATTTCAGCCACTTGCCTACGCGCATGTCTCCTCCACGGCTCATGGTAGCAGCACCCGCCTCGGCTGGTGACATGCGGCATTGCCGCGCCCTGCCCATATGATGGGACGGTGAGGCTGAAAGTCCCAGGCCGGCTCGCCTGGGCGGCCGCGGCGCTGGCCGCGCTCGTCGGGGCCCTGGTCGTGCTCGTCCACACGCCGCCGGTGGCCCGCTGGGGCCGCGACTGGCTGGTGCGGCAGGTGGCCGCGCAGTGGCAGCTCGATCTGGCCACGAGCCGTCTCGGAGTGAACCTGTTCACGCGCCGCGTGACGCTCGACGACGTGCGCCTCGCCGCGCCCGGGCACGCCGACGAACCATTCCTCACCGCCCGCCGCCTCGAGGCCCGCCTGCCGTGGGCCGTCTTCGGCGGCACCGTGCGCGTGTCGATGCTCCAGGTGGACGACGGACGCGTGTGGCTCGTGCGCGAGGGCGGCGCCATCGTGAACCTGCCGCCGTCGTCCGGCCTGCCGCCGCCAGCCGTGGCCCGCCGCTTCGACCTGCGCGGTCTGCGCGTGCGCAACCTCGCGGTGGACTACGAAGACCGCACCGGCGACGTGGACGTGTCGGTGGCGGCGCTGACGCTCTCGCTCGACGAGCGCGACATCCGCGTCTTCGCCGGGGCGAGCGGCACGATCGCGGCCGACCGGCTGCGCGTGCGGATGGGCGCCCGCGAGACGACCAGCGCGGCGCTCAGCGGTCGCATGGCCTTCGACGGCTCGAACGTGTCGCTGCAGGCGTTCACGGTGCCGTTGCCCGAAGGCCGCATCGTCGTAGACGGGCGCGTGAACCGCGTGCTCGACGACCTGCGTTTCGCGCTCACCCTCGCCGGCACGCTCGACTACGAGGCACTCGCCGCGTGGACGCCGCCGCCGGTGCCCGTGAGCGGCGCCGGTGCGTTCGAGGGCACGTTCGAGGGGCCGCTTGGCGGCTACGAACTGCGCGCGGACTTCCGCGCGCCGGGCCTGCGGATCGGCCGGGCGAACGGCCTGCCACTCACCGGCACCATCGCGGTGACGCCGCCGCGCGCGCACGTCGAGACCTTCACCGTCACGGCGCCGCCCACCGCCGCCTCGCCGCGCGAAGGGGTCATCAGCGGACAGTTCACCTATGAATTCGGGCGCGGCGCGAGCGAACTCGTGGCGCGCTTCCGCGATCTCGATCTGGATGTGGCGCTGGCCGCCTACGACCGCGAGCCGCTGACGTTCGCGGCGTGGCAGCGCGGCGAGGTCACCCTGCGCCGCGCCTCGCCGCAGGCGCTGATGGCGCTCACCGCCGCGGGCACGAGCACGTTCCTCCCGCGTGCGGAACGCGTGGCCGTGGACGGCGCGTGGCAGGCGACGCTCGCAGCCGAGCGCTGGTTCGTGCGTCACGACCACCGGCTGCTCGACGCCGCCCGGGCCTACGGCACGATGGCGTGGCCGGCGGCCGACGACCCGGCGCGGAGCATGCTCTCGGGGCCGCTCACGCTCGACATCACGGATGTCGGCCCGGTGATCCGCGCGGCGCGGCAGTCCGGCATCAACCTCTCGACGTCGCTCGACGGCGTGACCGGTCCGGCGCGCGGCGATCTCGTGATGGACGGCAGCATGGCGCGGATGGTGATTCGCGGCCGCGTCGCCTCAGGCGCCCTCGCGCTCCCTACCGGCGCGCCGGCCACCGCGCTGGCCGACATCGTCTACGACGGCGACACGCTCGACGCGACCCACTTCGAACTCACGACGCCGGGCGCGCGGGTGGCCGGCAACGTCGCGATGGGCATGGAGGCCGGAGGGCTGGCCGGCGCGTTCACCGCCGAGGCCTCCGACCTGCCGACGCTCGCGGCGCCGTGGGCGTCACTTCCCGGTCTCACCGGCACGGCGCGCATGGCCGGCGCGATCGGCGGCACGACGGCGGAGCCTGACGTGCCGTTCACGCTGCAGTCCACGCCCCTCGATCTCGACGGCCAGCGGATCGGCGCCGTGGATCTCGAGGGCCGGTTGCGCGGCACCGTCATCCAGATCACGCGCGGCGCCGTCGAACAGACGCCCGGCGTCCTGACCGCGACCGGCACGGTGGACTACCTGACGGGCGCCTACGACCTGGACATCGACGGCAAGGCGCTGCACTGGAAAAACCCGGTGGAAGGCGCGCCGGTCAGTGCGGTGACGATGGACGTCGCCTTCCGCGGCGCCGGCACGTTCGAGGCGCCGGGGGGCAGCGGCACACTCACCGCGTTGCCGGTGGGCGGCTCGATCGGCGACTTCATCGGCGCGGCCGACGTGCGATGGCAGTTCGCGGGCGGCATGCTCAACGCCACCGCCTTCCTGCCGTCGCTGCGCGCCTGGGCGCAGGCCACGGTCGAGCCGCGCGCGCCGTACGCCATACGCGGCGTGGCCGCCGTGAACGCACTCGACGTGCAGCCCTTCGCGCTCGCGGCGGGCGCCCTCACGCAGGCCGTCACCGGCACCGTGGGCCTCAGCGCCGCCTTCGACGGCAGGCTCGAGGATCCGGCGACGCTGCAGGCGTTCGTCAACCTGCAGGACGTCGCCCTGCTCGTGGGCGGCCTGCCGGTGACGCTCGATCATCCCACCCGCATCACCGCGCGCGCCGACGACTTCAGCGTGGACGATCTGGCGCTCACCGTGGGCACGAGCGCGCTGCGTGCCTCCGGCCGCTTCCACGACACCGCGAACCGCCCGCTGCGTGCGACCTACACCGGCAACATCTCGGACGTCGTGGCACTCGGCCGCGCCGTCGGCGTGGCGCCCGAGGTCACCGCCACCGGCGGTCTCAACGCCACCTGGGAAAGCCGCGGCAGTGTGGCGAACGCCCGCTCCACGATCGCCGTCACAACCGCCTGGATCGCCCTACCCGGATATCCGCCGGTCCAGGACCTCGAGGCGGCGGCGACCTTCGATGGCGCAGTGCTCTCGCTCGACCGCCTCGCCGCCGTCTGGCAGGGCGGGAACATTGCGGCCACGGCGCGCCTGCCGCGGCCGCTCCTCGAAGCGGCGATGAACGGCGGCGCCGCGCCCGCCGGCCCGCCCGGCCGCGTCGATGTCACCGTGAAGGGCCTGACACACGAGGCGCTGCAGCCGTGGCTGCCGCCCGAGACCCTCGCCCAGATGGACGCGCGCGTTTCGGCCACGCTCGGGCTCGACGTGACGGCGCTCGCGCTCGACGGCCTGCGCGGCACACTCGTCCTCGACGAGGCGTCGCTCACGGCGGCCGGCGTGCCCATCACACAGGCGCGGCCGGCCCGCATGTCGATCGCCGGCGGCACGCTCAGCTTCGACGACGTGGCCTTCAGCGCCGGCACGCCCGTGGTCATCGGCGGCACGGTGGCGTTCCGGCGCGAGACCGAACTGAACGTCACGCTCACCGGCACGCCCGGCCTGCGGCCGTTCTCGGTGCTGTCACCGGCCATGGCCGTAGACGGCGCGGCGGTGCTCGATCTGAAGGTGACCGGCACGCCGCAGGCGCCGCTCGTCAACGGCCGCATCGATCTGGACGACGCCGAGGTCGTGATGCGCAATCCGCGCGTCATCGCCTCCGACATCACCGGGCCGATCCTCTTCAACGGCGACCGCGTCACCCTCGGCAACCTCAGGGGCTTCCTGAACGGCGGCGATTTCGAGGCGAGCGGCACCGCGCGTGTGCTCGGCGTGGACGTCGCCACCGGCGAGTTCACCTTCCAGGCCCGCGGCGTGGCCGTGGAGTATCCCGAGAACGTGGACAGCGAGATCGACGCCCTGTTGCAGTTCGCGCCAGGCGCCACGCCCACGCTCAAGGGCGACGTCCGCATCCTGCGCGGCGCCTATCGCGCCACCATCAGCCTGCCGGCCCTCGTCGCCTTCAACGCCACCCGCACGGTGCCGCGCGCGGCGCCCGGCTACTTCGATCGGCTGCAGCTCGATCTGACGGTCTCGACCGAAGACGACATCATCATCGACAACAACTACGGCCGTTTCGAAGCCGGGGCCAACGTGCGGCTGCAGGGCACCGGCGCCCGCCCGGCCGTGACCGGACGCGCCGAGCTGCGCGAGGGCGGCGAGGTGTTCATGCTCGGCGGCCTCTACCGCCTCAACGAGAGCACGATCGCGTTCTCCAACCCCAACGCCATCGAGCCCGACATGAACATCTCGATGGTGACCCGCTCGAACGGCGCCGACCAGACGCTCACGCTGAGCGGCACGCTCGACAAGCTGCAGACGAGCGTCGTCTCGAGCGATCCGAACGCCGATGTCAGCCTGGCCGCGCTCTTCGTGGGCGGCGACACGACGCTCGACCGCAACGATGCGCTGCGCCTGCTCTCGGGGGAACTGCTCGGCGTGACCGGACGCGCCATCGGCCTCGACAGCCTGCGCCTCGAACGCGGCTTCAGCGGCGACGAGGTGCGGCAGGACCCCGGGCTCGTCGCCGACCTCGGCCAGGATCCGGCGACACGGCTCACGTTGTCGAAGCAGCTGTCATCCGACGTGGAAGTCGTGTTGTCGCAGGGGATCGGGCAGGGCGCGCTCTCGGGCTACGTGACCTGGCGGCCGCTGCGCGGCGTGGAACTGCGCGCCACCTCGCTCGACAACACCGACCGCCTGCTCTCGGTGCGTCACGACATCTCGTTCGGCGGCGCCAGGGTGCAGGCGGCGCCGCGGCGCGTGATGGGCAAGGTGGCGGCCGTCAGGTTCGTCGGCGCGCCGGCCGAAGACGAAGCGCCGCTGCGCGGGCAGCTGCGCCTCACAGACGGTGACACCTTCGATTTCATCCGCTGGCGCGACGACGTCGAGCGCCTGCAGACGTGGTACCGCGAGCGCGGCTTCCTCGAAGTGCGCGTGCGGGCCTCCCGCGCCGACCAGCCGGATGGGCGGGTCGCGCTCACGTACACCGTGGCGCGCGGACCGGCCACCGAACTGCGCGTGGAGGGCATGGAGGTGCCGGGCCGGCTGCGGCGGCAGCTCGAGACCACCTGGTCCGACGCGGTGTTCGATCGCTTCCTGCTCGACGAGATCCAGTCGGCGCTGCAGTTCGAACTGGTCCGCCAGAACGTCATCAACGCCCAGGTCGAGGCCGTCGTGAGCGCGACCGACCCCGTGAAGGTGATTACCGCCTCGGTGCGGGGCGGCCAGACGGCAACGCGCCGCCGGATTCTCTACGACGGCGCCGTCACGCTCTCGCCCTCGCAGCTCGACGCCGAAGTGGCGGTGTGGGGACTGAGCGACTGGGGCTGGTTGTATCCGCCCTCGATCGCGAACGCGATCACGAACCGCTACGATGCCGAGGGCCGGCGGGCCGCGAAGGTGACGGCCGCCGACCCGGTCGTCGTCGACGGTCAGGCGCTGCTCACCGTGACCATCGAGGAAGGGCCGCTCACCACGGTCACGAGCGCGACGCTCGCCGGCGCCGAACCGCTCGCAGACGGGGCGCAGTCGGTCGTGGCCGGGCTCGAGGGGCGGCCGTTCCGCTACGGCGAGGTGGATGCGGCCGCGCGGCAGGTGGAGTTGCTGTACCGCAATGCGGGCTACAACAACGTGCGGGTGGCGCCGGTGGTGACCGCGCCGCCCGAGAGCACGTCCGCCGACGTGCGCCTCGACGTCACGCCTGGCCGCCAGCAGCGCCTCGCGCAGGTCGTGGTGTCGGGCGCCGATCGCACGCACCCGGGCGCGGTCGTGAACGCCCTTGGACTCGACAGCGGCGATCCGGTCAACTTCACGCAGTGGGCGCAGGCCCGCAAGCGTGTGTTCGACACGAACGTGTTCCGGCAGGTGGACGTGCGTCCGGAGGTGCTGCCCGAGCCGAATGCCGACGGCACGGAAGCTGTCAACGCGCGCGTGACCGTCAGCGAATGGCCGACGTGGCGGCTCCGCTACGGTCTGCAGCTCGACGATCGCAGCCAGGGGGAACAGGGCGACGACACCTCCCTGGCCCGCCGCCGCGATCTCGGCGTGGTCGGCAACCTGCAGAACCGCAACGTCTTCGGGAGGGCCTTCACGTTCGGCGTCTTCGGGCAGGTGGCGCGCCGCCTGCGCTCGGGCAACACCTACCTGACCTTTCCGACGCTGTTCGGCCGGGCGGTGCAGACGAACGTGTTCGCGGGGGCGTCGCGCCAGGACGTGCCCCTCGACGACAGCGAAGAGTTCTTCCTGCGGCGCGAGCGGACGCAGCTCTCGCTCGAGCAGCGCATCCGCCGCGGCCGGTCGCTCGAGATCGTCTACGGGTATCGCCTCAAGCGCGAGGTCCTCGACGCCCTCGATCCCGACGATCCGTTCTATCTCGCGCCGCTCACCGGCCGCTTCACCGGCAGCGCGTTCGTGGACCGGCGCGACGATCCGTTCAACGCCTCACGCGGCTGGTTCGCGTCGCTGAGCGCCGAGCGCGTCACCGAGTTCGAGTCGAACGAAGACGCCATCAAGGTGCAGAGTTCGTTGTACCGGTATCAGGCGCTTGGTCCGGTGCTGCTGGCATCGGCGGCGCGTGTGGGCGGGTCGTTCCTGAGCCCGCTGTCGTTCAGCGAGCGTTTCTTCCTCGGCGGCGCGGATACGGTGCGCGGCTACGGCGAGAGTCTGATCGGACCGAAGACGTTCACCGGGTCGGCGCGCGGCGGCAACGCGCTGCTCATCCTGAACCAGGAACTGCGCGTGCCGCTCTATCGCTGGATTCGCGGGGTGGCGTTCGTGGACGCTGGCAACGTGTTCGATTCGAACTCGGCGCTCAGCGTCACCAACCTCGAGGTGGGCTACGGCGTGGGCCTCCGGCTGCACACGCCGTTCTCGATCTTCCGCGTGGACCTCGGCATCCCGGCCACGGGCGCGGCGGGGCAGCGCGCCAGGCGCTGGTACTTCGGGCTGGGGCACATCTTCTAGGCGGGGCTCGGGGCCCGGCAGTCCGGGCCCGGGCGCGGGAGAAAGGTGCAGAGACGCCGCCGGGGCGACGCGGGCATATCCCCCCGCGGGCCGGCGGCGTTCTGCCACGGTGCACGGCGGGGGAGTCCCCGGCGCCACCGCATGTCGGGCGCTACCCTCTGAGGGAGTTCAGCGCCAGTTGCACCTGACGCTTCTCGGGCGCGTCGGGCGCGAGCTGCAGGAACACCTGGAAGTGTTCCGCCATCTTGTTGAACCGCTTCGCCCGCTGATGCGCCAGGCCCGCGTTGTAGTGGGCGTAGGCGAATTCGGGCATCAGGTCGGACGCGCGGTCGAGCACCTGCGAGGCTTCGTCGAACTCGCCGCGCTTGATGAGCACGAGGCCCAGCTGATAGAAGGCGAAGCCCGACTCGCCGCTCATGTCGCGTGCCTTGCGGCCCTCGTTCACGGCTTCGTCGAGGTTGTTGTCGAGCAGGCCGATGGCCGACTGCCCGATGGCGTGCCAGGTCTGGTCGTTGTTGTTGGCCAGGCGCGCGAACTCTGCCCGGGCGTCGTTGTTGCGGTCGAGCTTGAGCAGCGCCTGCCCGGCCAGATAGGCCGCGACCGGGTCGTCGTTGCCGGCGGCACGTTCGGTGTTCACGCGCTGCACCGCTTCGTCGTAGGCGCCCCGCTCGTAGAGCTTCTGCGCGCTCGTCTGCTCCGCCACGAGCGGCGCGACGAGCAGGGCGGCAAGGGCCGAGGTGGCGGCAAGGTGCTTCAGCATGTCGTTCCTCATTGCAAGCGGGGTGCCATGCCGGGACCTGCAATCCGTCCCCGGAAACCACGCATCCCCCGTTTTTGAGACGAGCGATCGTGTCCTTTGGTCCCCCCGGGTGTACAAAATGACCCTCGGAGGGGCCGATGAGGGAGGTTGAGCAGCTGGCGGATCTGGTGGAGCGGGTGGTCGAGGGCGACCCGTGGCACGGCCCGAATGTGGTCGCGCTGCTCGAGGGGATGTCGGCGCGCGACGCGGCCGCGCAGGTGGTGCCTGGCGCACATTCGATCTGGGAACTCGTCCTGCACATGACCGGCTGGACGCGCGAAGTGCAGGCGCGGCTCGAAGGGGAAGCGGCCGGCGAGCCGGCCGGCGGCGACTGGCCCGCCGTGCGCGACGTGTCGCAGGCGTCGTGGACCGCCGCGGTGACGTCCCTCGTCGAGAGCCACCGCGCCCTGGCCGCCGCGCTGCGCGCGAGCGACGACCGCGCCTTGGCCACCCCGGTGATCGATCGGCGCGACCCGGCGTCGGGCACGGGGCTCTCGCGGTACCTGACGCTGCACGGCCTCGTGCACCACACGACCTACCACGCGGGCCAGATCGCGCTGCTCAAGCGCGCGATCGAGGCCCGCGTGCCGTAGCCGTCTACCAGCGGCGGCGCCAGCGGTCGGGGCTCGTGCCCGGGCCGCCGCGCGGCCCCGGCGGGTTCTCCCAGTTCGTCCCCGGGCCGCCCGCCGGCCCCGGCGGGTTGTGGTCGCGGTCGCGGAAGGGCCGGACCCGCGAGGGGCTGGCCCCCGGGCCGCCGCGCGGTCCCGGCGGGTTCAGCCAGTTCGTGCCCGGGCCGCCGCGCGGGCCTGGCGGATTGTGGCGGCGGTGCGGATGAGCGTCGGCCGTGGCCGCGCCGATGAGCAGCACGGCGAGCGCGGCTAGGGACAGCGCGCGGAGTCTGGGGTACGAAATCGGGGTCATGCGGTCCTCCGTGGAACGCGGCGGGTGCGGGGCATCTGGCCGGTTAGACCGGCCGGCAGGGGCGTCGGTTGAATCCGGGCGAATGGCGTCGCCACCCCCCCGCCCGGGCTGCTATACTCGCGGGGAGCATTACGCACAGGGGCAGTCCGGGGCGGAAGCAAGGCGCCGGATGTTCACCAGCAGCCGCCCACCGGGTGGCTCGCGTCCAGCTCGCGCGGACCTCGGTCGTTACCGCGCACTGGCCGTGTGGAGATGCTGGCGCCACGCACGGGACCGCGTGCACGGCGCACTCAATCGATTCCAGTTCGAGTGTCGTCACATTCTCCGGCCGTAGATCACGGTGAGTCCGCGCGTGCCCGGCACGCGACGTGGGCGCTTGCCCTCGTCGTGGCGGCGGCGTTCGCTGCCCCGCTCGGCCTGCGCGCCGTGAACCACGCGGTCATCGGGGATCCGCCGGGGCTCGGCTACCTGCCGTCGCTCGAGTTGAGCCGCCCGCACCGCGCATTCGACCCTGTCCCCATCGAGAACCTCCGCCACGGCCGGCCCGCATGGGTCTTCATCGGCGACTCGATGATGGGCACGCGGATCGACCCCATCCAGCTGGGCGAGATCTCCTCGACACGCGATGAACTCGTGTCGTTCCTCTATCACCCGGCCACCGGCCCCGCCTGGTGGTACCTCGCGTTCAAGAACCATCTCGTCGCCTCGGGCGTGAAGCCGCGCGCGGTCTTCGTCTTCTTCCGCGACACCAACCTGACCGACACGCTCTTCCGCCTCGAGAGCCTGTATGGCAACGCGCTCGACGATGTCGCGCTGCCGGAGGAGCCCGAGCTCGACGCGCTCGTCGAAGCGCGCCGGGGCGGCTGGCGCGCCCGCCTCCACACGGCCGCCACGGCGCTCTATCAGCACGACATCACGACGGGCTGGCTCGAACCCGGCGTGCGGCGCTGGTTCGTCAACTGGCGCTTTCCCGATCCGGCGGCGCGCGCGCGTTTCGACCGTTCGCTCAACGAACGCTTCGATCTCGCGAACCTGCGTGCCGACGTCGCCGCCGACTTCTCGGACGCGAACGATGCGGCCGACTTCGCCCGCGACCTGCCCACATCGGTGCTGCCGCTCATGATGCAGCTTGCGAAGGCGCACGGCATCCAGCTGTGTTTCGTGCGCGTGCAGCGGCGCCCGAACGGCGACGTGCCGCCACCGCAGGCGCCGAACCTGCAGCGCTATGTCTCCGATCTGAAGGCGTGGCTCACCGCCAACGGCGCGCTCTTCCACGACGACTGGGGCGATCCCGGGCAGCCCGAGTCGATCTACGCCGACGGCGACCACATCCGCGATCGCCGCCACTACACGGCGCTCTTCCGGCGACGGCTGGATCCGCTGTTCCGATGATCTTCCACAGCCTCGATTTCGCCGCGTTCTTCCTGGTCGTCGTCGCGATCTACTGGCGGCTGTCGCATCGCGCGCAGAACGTGCTGCTGCTCGGCGCGAGTTACGTGTTCTACGGCTGGATCCACCCCTGGTTCGTGCTCATCATGCTGGCCTCGACGACGGTGGACTACTGGGCCGGCCAGCGCATGGAAGACGACCCGGAAAACCGCCGCCGGTATCTGGCCGCCAGCGTCGCCGTGAACCTCGGCATGCTCGGCGTGTTCAAGTACTTCAATTTCTTCGTCGAGAACGTGCGCGACGTCTTCGCCGCGATGGGCCTCACGGTGGCGCCGCCGCTGCTCGAGATCGCGCTGCCGGCGGGCATCTCCTTCTATACCTTCCAGGCGCTCAGCTACACGGTGGACGTCTACAAGGGCGAGATGCGCGCCCGCCGCAATCCGATCGACTTCGCGCTCTTCGTCGCCTTCTTCCCGCACCTCGTGGCCGGCCCGATCATGCGGGCCAAGAACCTGCTCGTGCAGGTGGAACACGACCGCGTGTGGGATGCGACGCGGGCCCGCCACGGCGTGGTGCTGGTGGTGTGGGGACTCTTCAAGAAGCTGGTCATCGCCGACAACGTCGGCGTCATCGCCAACCGCGTGTTCTCGCAGAACGATCCGGCCTTCGAGGTGCTGTGGGCCGGCGTGTTCGCGTTCGGCATGCAGATCTACGCCGACTTCTCCGCCTACTCCGACATCGCCCGCGGCGTGGCGCGCTGGTTCGGGTTCGAGCTGGTGGTCAACTTCAATCACCCGTACATCGCTCACAGCCCGACCGACTTCTGGCGGCGCTGGCACATCTCTCTCTCGACGTGGTTCCGCGACTACGTCTACATCCCGCTCGGCGGCAATCGCGGCCCCGCGGTGGTGGCCGCCTGCACGCTCATCACGACCTTTCTCGTCTCCGGCTTCTGGCACGGGGCGAGCTGGAACTACGTGATCTGGGGCTTCTACCACGGCGTGCTCGTGTGGGGCACACGCGCGTTCGGCCGGCTGTGCCGGCTGCCGGAACACTGGCCGGGGCCGCTGGCCCTCGTGCAGGTCGCCCTCACCTGGGTGGCGATGATGGCCGGCTGGCTGTTCTTCCGCGAGACCAACAGCGACTTCCTCGGCCACTTCCTGCGGCTGTCGCCGTTCACGACGATGGAAGGGGAGGCCGCCATCGGCCTCCACTTCTTCATGCTGGCGGCGACGTGGTCGCTGCCGCTCTTCATCCACGACCTCTGGGCCCTGGCTCGCGAGCGCCAGCTGGCGCCGGTGGTGTGGACGGAATCCCGGCTCACCGGTCTCGGCCTGGCCGGCGTGCAGGCGGCCGGTGTCGGTCTGCTCGCGTCCCTGACGCTCGTGCTGCGCAGCACGACGTCCCTCGACTTCATCTACTTCGCTTTCTGAGGAAACCGAAACCAAAGGATCGATTCATGTCAGACGAACGACTCAAGATTGCCGTATTCATCGACTTCGACAACATCGAGATCGGCGTGAAGAACACGCTCGGCCTCAGCTTCGACATCGGAGCCGTGCTCGAAGCGATCAAGGAACGCGGCGAGATCATCACCAAGGTCGCCTACAGCGACTGGAAGCGCGGCGACTACGGCCGCGCCATGGCCAACCACGCCGTGCGCCTCGTGCAGCGCGTGATGACTCCCGGCGGCGACAAGAACGGCGCCGACATCAACCTCGCCCTCGACGCGCTCGAGATGGCTTTCACCCACGATCACATCAACGCGTTCGTGATCGTCGGCGGCGACAGCGACTTCATCACCCTGGTCGAGAAGCTGAAGCAGTACGACAAGAAGGTCTTCGTCGTCGGCGGCCGTCAGTTCACCAGCCAGGTGATGCAGAAGAACTGCACCGAGTTCATCGCCTACGAGAACATCGCCCGCAGCGCGCCGCGCGCCGCCTCCGATCGTTCGCGCGCGGTGCCGGCCTCGGTGGGCCAGGCCATGCCGATCGACCAGGTCGTGCCGCTCGTGCGCCGCGCCCTCAAGGTGCTGGCCGATCGCGAGGTCACGCCGCAGCTCGGCCTGCTGAAGAGCACGCTGCTGCAGCTCGACTCGTCGTTCTCGGAACGCGACTACGGCGTCAGCAGCTTCCGCGATTTCGCCGAGAAGCTGGCCGAGAAGGGCATCGTGCTGCTGAAGCACACCGGCCGCAGCACGCTCGTCGAGCTGAGCGAGGCGGGAGCCGCGATGGCCGACGCCGTCATGCCGATGGCCGAAGCGGTCCAGCCGGCGGCGCCGGTCATGCTCGCCGACGGCACCGCCGCCCCGGCACCCGCGCCGGCGCCGGCCGCGGCCCCCGCGCACCGCGGACCGCGCGAGATCGATCCGGCCACGCAGGCGGCGATCCAGGAGGGCGTGGAGCTCGTGCGCGGCCTGCTGGCCGATCCGCCGCAGCCGCCCCGCTGGCCGATGTACCTGCGCCAGATCAAGCAGTTCATCCGCACCAGCCATCCCGACTTCGACGACCGCAAGTACGGTTCGATCGTGGACCTGATGCGGGCATGTCAGAAGGAAGGGCTGATCAAGCTGGAGCGCGACCGTCAGGGCGGCCTGCGTGTGTTCGGGGCCGGCGGATCCGCCGCGCTTGCCGGCACGGCCGGAGCTTCGCAGCCGGATCCGGACGCCCAGCCGGCGGCGCCCCCGTCCTCGGCCAACGTCTACCGCCCGAAGAGCGTCACGCTCGGCTGGGTGATCGGCGACGACGGCGAGGAAGCGGGTGACGGCGACGACAGCGGCGAATCGCAGGAGGCCGGCGACGAGAGCCCGGCGATGCAGATTGCGCCGATCGTGCCCGACGAGATCGAGCCCGAAGACGACCAGTCGAAGTTCTTCGCGCCGGGCAGCGCCAAGGAGCCGATCAGCGCCGGGCCGGTGGCCCGTGGCGTCAAGCGTGGACCGCGCCGCACGATGAGCGCGGAAGACGCCGCCGATCGCCCGAAGCGCGCCCGCAAGGCGCCGGCTGGCGGCGGTGGCGCCCGTCGCGCCGCGCCGGCACGCCGCAAGAAGAGCTGACCGAAGGTCAGTCGCGCCGGAGCCCGCGACAGCGGGCGAAGGCGGAAAAAAACTGCCTCCGGGACGGTCAGGTCGTCCCGGAGGCAGCAGGTGGGGGATATCCCCGGCCGGTCAGCGAGCGGCGGCCATGGCGGCCGCCGGCGCTGGCTCCTGGAAGGCCCGTTCGAAGAACGTCACCTCGCCAGTTTCAACCGAGTACATCCCGCCAACGATTCCGATCCGTCCCTCCGTGAAGAGGTGTTCGAGGATTGGGCTGCGTTCCAGAATCGCCCGCATCTGCTGGCGCGTGTTCTCGCGCGCCACACGCTCGACGAACTCCGCCGCCGGCAGCTCGGCGCCTCCCGCACGTTCCACCTCGTGCACGGCCGGACTGATCTTGTTCAGCAGGCCGGTGAGGTGGCCGAGGTGTACGTGCTGGCAGGCGCCTTTGACGGCGCCGCACTTCGTGTGGCCGAGCACCACGATGAGTTTCGAGCCGGCCACCTGACAGGCGAACTCCATGCTGCCGAGCACGTCGTCGTTCACCACGTTGCCGGCGACGCGGGCGCTGAAGACGTCGCCGAGGCCCTGGTCGAAGATGAGCTCGGCGCCGGTGCGCGAGTCGATGCAGCTCAGCACGATCGCGAACGGATACTGGCCGTCCGAGGTTTCGTTCACCTGCTGCAGCAGGTTGCGGTTGAGCCGCAGGTTGCTCACGAAGCGGCGATTGCCCTCGGCGAGGATCTCGAACGCCTTCTGCGGCGTGAGGTGCGTCTGGATCTCCCTGGTCTGGGTGCGCATGATGTTCTCCGAATCGTCGAATGGGCGGCGGCGCCGTCAGGCCACCGCCGGGCTCGTCGCGGCCGCCGGCTCGGCGGCGCGCGCGATGACGTCCTGCACGCGGTACATCGCGTCGTTGCGGCGGCGCAGCTCGCTCAGGCCGTGGATGGTGACGTCGATGCCGGTGCGGGCGGCCCGCTGTTCGAAGTCCTTCAGGATTTCGAAGACGTCGAGATCGATGTGCATCGAGCGCGTCGCGTCGATGACCACCGATGTCCCGGGCTTGATGGCGGCGAGCGTGCGCATGATGGCGGCGCGGTTCAGGAACGACACGTCTTCCGACAGCACGAGCCGCACGTTGGCGCCCGGGTCCTGGTCGAGGAAGAACGGGTTGTTGTAGTTGGTCAGCAGCAGCGCGAAGACCGCCGCCGCCATGCCGAGGCTGATGCCGACGAGCAGGTCGGTGGCCAGGATGCCGGCCACCGTGATGATGAACGGCACGAACTGGTAGGGCCCGAGGCGATACATCGACAGGAACAGGGCCGGCTTGGCGAGCTTGTAGCCGACGGTCAGCAGAATCGCCGCCAGCACCGACAGCGGGATGCGGTTGAGGAGCGTCGGAATGCTGACGACGGCGACGAGCAGCAGCACCCCGTGCAGGATGGCCGATAGCTTCGTGCGGCCGCCCGACTGGATGTTGGCGGAACTGCGGACGATGACCTGCGTGATCGGCAGCCCGCCGATGAGGCCCGAGACGATGTTGCCGAGGCCCTGCGCCTTCAACTCGCGGTCGGTGGGCGTGACGCGCTTCAGGGGATCGAGCTTGTCGGTGGCCTCGACGCAGAGCAGCGTTTCAAGGCTGGCGACGACGGCGAGGGTGACGGCGGTCGTGTAGACCGCGCCGTTCGTGATCTGGCTGAAGTCGGGCATCGTGAACAGCGAGGCGAAGCCCGCCAGGCCGTCGGCGACCGGGATCTGCACGAGATGCGACGCCTCGATGGCGAGCGACGGCGCCATCGCCCTGAACACTTCGTTCAGCACGATGCCGAGGCCTACGGCGACGAGTGGCCCCTGGATCCAGAGGCTGGCCTTCATGCGCTTGACGAACGGCTGGTCCCACACGACGAGGATCGTGAGGGCGACGAGCGCCACCACGAGGGCGCCGGGCTGGATGGCGTTCAGCATGTGGCCGAGCGCCGATACCGTGTTCTCTCCGCCGGCCTGCGCGAACGACAGGTTGCCTTCGGGGTCGGCGTCGTAGCCCACCGCGTGCGGCAGCTGCTTGAGGATGATGGTGAGCCCGATGCCGGTCAGCATGCCCTTGATGACCGACGACGGGAAGTAATAGCCGATGACGCCCGCCCGGGCGTAGCCGAGGGCGAGCTGCAGCACGCCGGCCACGACCACCGACAGCAGGAAGGTCTCCCAGCTGCCCAGGGTGGCGATGGCGTTGAGGACGATGACGGCGAGCCCGGCCGCCGGACCGCTCACGCCGAGCGGCGAACCGGAGGCCATGCCCACGACGATGCCGCCGATGATGCCGGCGATGATGCCCGAGAAAAGCGGCGCGCCCGAGGCGAGGGCGATGCCGAGGCACAGGGGAGTGGCGACGAGAAACACGACGACGCTGGCCGGCAGATCCGAGCGCAGCGCCCCGAACGGTCCTGACTGCATGTATCCCTCCTGACAAGAGACCCGCTGAGACTAGCGGCCTCGTCAGGGGGATTGAAAATACATAATCTCGACGAAATACGTCGAGAAAATCTATGGGTCCAGGGACGGCCTAGTGATGACGGGGGCGCTTCACCACGCCGCCGTCCACATCGGCCAGGGCGTGATAGACGACGAAGGCGGCGCGGTCGTGCGCGCGCACGATCGTCTTCACGCGGCCCACTTCGAGGCGCGTCACCACGCAGTAGAGCACCTCCTGTTCGTCGCCGCTCAGCCCGCCGTAGCCGCGCAGTACCGACACGCCGCGGCCGAGGTCGCCGATGAGCGCGTTCTTGATGGCCCGGCTCTCGCGCGAGAAGATCGTCACGGCGGTGAACTCCTCGAGCCCGTAGATCACGAAGTCGAGCGTGCGCGCGGCGGCCAGGAAGGTCAGGATCGAGTAGAGCGCCGGCTCGACGCCGAGGGTGCGCATCGCCACCAGGAAGAGCCCGACGTTGAAGGCGAGGATGACGTCGCCCACCTTCAGCAGATGGCTGCGGCGGCTGATGAGCAGCGCGGCGATCTCGGTGCCGTCGAGCACCGCCGACCCGCGCACGGCGAGGCCGATGCCGCCGCCGAGGAAGAAGCCGCCGAAGATGGCCTCGAGCACGTGGTCCTCGGTGACGTGCGGGTAGGGCACCACCACGAGCGCCACGGCGAGGGCGCCGATGGCGAGGCCGCCGCGCACCGCGAATGCGGCGCCGAGCTGCCGGTAGCCGACGACCAGGAACGGCAGGTTGATGAGCGGCAGCCAGACCGGCAGCGGAATCGTGGTGAGGCGCCCGAGCAGCATCGACACCCCGGTGACGCCGCCGTCGATGAACCCGCCGGGCACGAGGAAACCTTCGATGCCGAAACCCGCCGCCAGCACGCCGGCCAGGATGAGCGCCGCGTTGCGCGTTTCGCGTTCGATGTAGGGGTCGCGAATCACCGCTGCTCGAAATCCGTCTCCACATAACCGGCGGCGCGGCTCCACTGCACGCGTCGCGGCGGCAGGGTGTCGGGCCGCCCGGGGCGGTGGAAGTAGATCATGATCTCGGAGTAACGATCCTGCAAGGGCCCGGCGACGGCGCGGGCGATGACCGCCGCTTCGTCGAGGTGCGTCGTTTCAATCTGCAGCACCATCACGTGCTGCGCCGCGAACTGCTCGGTGATGGTCCAGCGGTCCCAGCGCCCGGCCTCGCGCCGCACGGCCGGCAGGCGGTGCGCCGCGGGCAGTGTGTCGACGGTGCCGGGTTGCCGCGCCGGGCGCAACAGCAGCCAGCCGCCGGCCGCGACGGTCACGAGGAGTCCCCACGCCGCGACGAGCCGAAGCCGGCCCACGCCGAGACGATAGGCGCGAACCGTACGACGCGCAAGGGCAATCGCGGGCGTCTGGCTCTATACTTTCCCGGTCCCCAGTTTTCCGCCCGGGCCCCGAGCCCCGGGCCCCGAGCCCCGCCCAGTGTCCTATACCGCCAAAGATATTCAGGTGCTCGAAGGCCTCGAGCCCGTCCGTAAGCGCCCCGGCATGTACATCGGCGGCGTGGGCAGTTCCGGCCTGCACCACCTCGTCTGGGAAATCCTCGACAACTCCATCGACGAGGCGATGAACGGGCACGCCTCCGCGATTGCCGTCACGCTCCACGACGACGGCTCGTCGGTGACCATCTCGGACGACGGCCGCGGCATCCCCGTGGACGCGCACCCGAAGACGAAGCAGAGCGCACTCGAAGTGATCTTCACGGTGCTCCATGCCGGCGGCAAGTTCGAACAGGGCAACTACAAGACGGCCGGCGGCCTGCACGGCGTCGGCGCGAGCGTGGTCAACGCGCTGTCGCGCGAGCTGCTCGCCACGGTGCGCCGCGACGGCTTCCAGTACGAGATGCGCTTCCGCCAGGGTAAACCCGATGGCGGTCTGAAGAAGGTCGGCGCGGCGCGCGGCAGCGGCACGACGGTGTTCTTCCGCCCCGACCCGGTCATCTTCCCGAAGGTCGAATTCGACCCGCAGATCATCCGGGAACGCCTCGAGGTCGCCAGTTACCTCCACCGCGGTGTGAAGGTCGCCTTCGACGACCAGACCACCGGCACGAAGTACACCTTCCAGCACGAGGAAGGCCTGGTCGACTACCTCAGGAAGATCCTGACCGAACGTGCCAGCAAGCCGGTGCACGATGCGCCCTTCGTGCTCGCGAAGGAGAACGGCGTCAGGCTCGAAGCCGTGCTGCAGTGGACCGAGTCCACCGACGAGCACGTGCGCAGCTACGTCAACGGCATTCCGACGGCCTCGGGCGGCACCCACGAGACCGGCCTGCGCGCCGGGCTCGGCAAGGCCGTGCGCAACTTCATCGACACCCACAACCTGGCGCCGAAGGGCGTCACGCTCACCGCGGAGGACATCCGCGAGGGCATGACCGGCGTGCTCTCGGTCTTCATCGCCGAGCCGCAGTTCCAGGGCCAGACGAAAGACCGCCTGAACAACCCCGAGGTGGCGAGCGCGGTCGACGGCTTCGTGCGCCCGGCCCTCGAACACTGGCTGAACAACAACATCTCGATCGCCGAAGGCATCGTGGCCCGCATCATCCTCGCGGCACGCGCCCGCGAGGCCAGCCGCGCCGCGCAGGCAGACGTCGTGCGCAAGGGGCCCACGTCCGGCCGGGCGACACTGCCCGGCAAGCTCGCCGACTGCACCCAGCCCGGATCGACCACGAGCGAACTCTTCGTGGTGGAAGGCGATTCGGCCGGCGGCTCGGCCAAACAGGGCCGCGACCGCGCCCGCCAGGCGATTCTGCCGCTGCGCGGCAAGGTGCTCAACACCGAAGGGGTGTCCACGGCGAAGGTGCTCGAGAACAAGGAGCTGTCGGATCTCGTGACGGCGCTCGGCTGCGGCGTGGGCAAGTCGTTCGACCTGTCGCGCATGCGCTACGGCAAGGTCATCCTGCTGGCGGATGCCGACTCCGACGGCCACCACATCTCGACGCTGCTGCTCACGTTCCTCTTCCGGCACCTGCCGCAGCTCATCACCGCCGGCCGCGTCTACCTCGCGCAGCCGCCGCTCTACCGCATCGACATCGGCAAGGAGACGTTCTGGGCGCTCGACGACGCCCACAAGGAACTCATCCTGCGGCAGAAGACCGGGCGTGCCACGCCCGAGATCACGCGCTTCAAGGGCCTCGGCGAGATGATGCCCAAGGTGCTCTGGGAAACCACGCTCAACCCGCGCACCCGCCGGCTCCTGCGCGTGGACATCGCCGATCAGCTGGTAACGGACCGCGTGATGAACGAACTCATGGGCAAGGACGCCTCGGCGCGCTTCCGCTTCATCATGGAGCGGGCCGAGGAGGCGCAGGAACTGGACGTCTAGGCCGGCCCGGTGTTCTCAGCCCTTCGTGTCGATTCGCACCGGCTGGCCGCGGTGCGCACGTTACAATTCAGAGTCTCCTGATGGCCGGTCCGGCGTCCCCGAAGAAGTTCGATCGCTCCCTCATCGAAGGGCCCCTGGCTCCCGCCGTGTGGAGACTGGCCTGGCCCACCATGCTCCAGAACCTGGTGGCGGGGCTGCAGGGTGTGGTCGATCACGCCCTCGTCGGCAACATGCTCGGGTTCGCCGCCAACGCCGGCATCGGCGTGGCCTGGCAGATCTTCCTCGTGGTCATCGTGTTCATGGCCTCGCTCTTCACCGGCCAGGCCGTGCTCGTGGCCAGATTCGCCGGCGCCGGCGACCACCAGAAGGTCAATACGGTGGTCTACCAGGCGTTCATCACGGCGGTCGGGATGTTCCTGATCCTGGCCCCGATCGGCTACTTCGCCACGCCGTTCCTGCTCACGCTCGTGAACGCGGCGCCTGAAGTGCGGGCGCAGGCGCTGCCGTTCCTCCGCATCAACTTCGTCTTCAGCATCGGCATGCTGCTGTTCTTCATGCTGTCGGCCGCGCTGCGCGCCGCCGGCGATGCCAAGACGCCCCTGCGCCTCGGCGTCACGATGACGGTGCTGAACCTCGTGTTCAACCTGCTGCTCATCCCCAGGTTCGGCACCGCCGGCTCGGCCATGGGCACCGCTATCGCGTCGTCGCTCGTGAGCGGCTACGCGCTGTGGCTGCTCTTCAACAACAAGCTCGTCGTGCACTTCACGCCCGAGACGTGTACCAGGCCCGACTGGGCGGTGATCAGGT
>CADEFD010000069.1 GCA_902826515.1 uncultured Acidobacteriota bacterium | reverse complement strand
GATGCCGTGCGCCACGTGGGTGTGCGCGGCGGACGCATCGAGGCGATTTCGGAGTCGCCGCTCGAGGGCACGCGCGTCGTGGACGCGACCGGTCACGTCGTCGCGCCGGGGTTCATCGACCTGCACGAACACGGGCAGCAGGAGGACTCCTACGCGATGATGGTGCGCGACGGCGTCACCTCGGCCTTCGAACTCGAAGTGGGCACGGGCGACGTCGCCGGCTGGTATGCCGCGCGCACGGCCGGGCAGTTCGTGAACTTCGGCGTGGCCGCCGGCCACATCCCGGCCCGCAAGACGGCGCTCGGCGATCCGGGGGCCGGGCTGATGCCGTCGGGCGCCGGCGCCAGCGCGATCGCGACCGAGGCACAGCTCCAGCAGATGGAGGCGTCGATCCGCAAGGGACTCGCCGAAGGTGCGGTCGCCGTGGGCTTCGGCAGCGCCTATACCCCCGGCGCGCCGATGTCGGAGTTCGAGCGCATGTTCCGCGTGGCCGCCGCCGGCAACGCCACGGCGCACATCCACATGCGCGGTGACATCGCCGGACTGGAGGAGACGATCGCGGCGGCCAGGGCGGCCGGAGCGCGCCTGCACATCGTGCATGTCAACTCGGTGGCGGGCGATCAGATCGACCAGTTCCTCGCCGCCATTCAGGCCGCGCGCGACGGCGGGCAGGACGTCACCACCGAGGCCTATCCCTATGGCGCCGGCATGACGGAGATCCAGTCGGCGCTCTTCGACGACTGGAAAACCTGGCCGGACGAGAAGTTCGCCCTGCATCAGCTCGTACGCACCGGCGAACGGCTGACGCGGAAGACGTTCGAGACGGCCCGCGCCGGGGGCGGCACGATCATCATCCACGGCCGCAGCGAGGCGCAGACGAAGGCGGCCATCGCAAGTCCGCTCTCGATGATCGCAAGCGACGGCTTCATCGAGAACGGCAAGGGCCATCCGCGCACCTCGGGCACGTTCGCCAAGGTGCTCGGCAAGTACGTGCGCGAGGAACGCGCGCTGCCGCTGATGGAGGCGCTCTCGCGCATGACGCTCATGCCGGCGCGCCGCCTCGAAGGCCGCGTGCCGTCGATGTCTGGCAAGGGCCGGGTGAAAGTCGGGGCCGACGCAGACTTCACGGTCTTCGACCCCGCCACGGTGATCGATCGCGCCACCTACGAGAACGCCACGCTCCCGTCGGCCGGCATTCCGTACGTCGTCGTCGGCGGCCTGGTCGTCGTGGACGGCGGACGCCTGACGAACGCGCGACCGGGCCGAGGAATTCGCGCACCGCTGATGTAGACTTGTCGCGGTTTTGCAGAACCGAGGCTCCCTCCCGTGTCTGAATCTCCCGCGTACGTGCCCCCGTTCATTCGTGTGACTGGCGACTCCGGACTCCCGCTCAACGCCGGCGAGGCCGGTGGCGACAGCACCGATGGCGAGTTCAACGATGACGATGGCGACGTCGTGGTCGAACACGACGCCGACCTCGACGACGATGCCGACCCCGACGTCAATGCCGGGGCGCCCGCGCGGGTGCGCGAGGGGCTGCCGCCGTCGTATCGCATGCGCGCCGAGCCGCACTATGTCGAGGCGCTGGTCGATCGATCGCTCGCGGCGTTCGAGCCGGCCGTGAGTGCGCCGTCGCCCGCGGCGCCGCCGGTGCCCGTGCCTCCCGAGATATCGGCCGACCCCGTGGTGACCTCCGCCTCCCTGACCGTCGCCGCCACCGCGCTCGCCGATGCGTTCGATGCGATCCAGGCGGCGCTGCGCGATGTGCCGCTGCGGGGCCGGCCGCTGCGTGATCGCGTCGCCATCGAACTGGCGCGCGCCGAAGCGACGCGCGGCCGCTGGCTGGCCGATGCGGCGGTCGTGCTGCAGGTGGAGCCGCTGCCGGCGCTCGACGAAGTGGACCTGCTGCGCCTGCTCGGCGGCGTCTTCGAGGCGTTCGGCCCGGAGAACCGTCTGAGCGGCGGCGCCGCCGCCATGCCGCTGCCGTCAGGCTCGTGCCCGGTCTTCGGTGACGAACGGTTGCTCACGACCGCCCTCGGCGCGATCCTCGCGGCCGTGCATGCCCTCATCGAAGACCGCGGCGATGCCCGCAAGGTCAGCGTGGCGCTCGGCCCGCGGCGTGAGGCGGCCACCCGCACGATCGAGGTGAGTCAGACGGCCGTGCGGCTGCCGGCCTCGGCGTACGCGCGGTTCTTCGATGCCGACTGGGCGGACCATCCGGCCGGCGCCTCGGGTGCGCTGCTCCTGGCCGCGGCGCGGAAGATCGCCCGCGCCCACGGCGGCGGCCTCGAGGTGACGCCGCTCGAAGGCGGTGGCAGCCGCCTGGTGCTGAGCGTGCCGGCGGCCGACTGAGGGCGCCGGCTAGGCGAAGAACATCCGATACATGATTCGCCCGGGCGCGAATGCCAGCAGCCCGGCGATGATGAGCGCCCCGAAGTACATCCCGCGCATCGACGCCTGGTGCGCCGCGATGTCTCCCTGCCGGATGGCACCGAGCGTGCGCCAGATCCCGTGGAACGTCAGCAGGATGAAGAGGTGGATGAGGCCCAGCTTGAGCGGGCCGACGCTCACGCTCCAGCCCGCGAATGAGCGGATGAAGATGGCCGCGAACGCCGTCACGCCCATCAGCGTCAGGTAGGCCTTGCCGGCCAGCCGGTGGTAGCGCGAGCCCTTCGTGCTCAGGAACAACAGCCATGTGCCCAGGAAGAAGGCCGGCACCACCGTGACGAAGTGGATGATGGTCGCCGCGGGGGCGTCGAGGAGCGGCTGCAGCGTCATGCCCCAGTAGACGCGAAGACGCGGCCGGCGTTCCGCGGGGCCGCACGAAGGGCCGGAGTCGTGGATCGGGCGGCGCCTCCGGCGGCTCGAACGGCCGAGCCCGGGCGCCGCGCCGTTGCCCCCGGCCCGTGCCAGCGCGTAGCATGTCACCCCATGTCCACGACGCCGCTCGCGACCGACCAGGCCCATCTGATGCATCCGCTCCATCACCCGTCGGCGTACGCCGGCACGCGGGTGTGGGTGAAGGGGGAGGGCGCCCGCATCACCGACGCCACCGGTCGCGAATATCTCGACGGGCTCTCGGGCCTCTGGAACGTCAACATCGGCCACGGCCGCCGTGAACTCGCCGACGCCGCCCAGAAGCAGATGTGCACGCTGGCGTTCCATTCGGCCTACGCCGGCGGCACGAACGAGCAGGCGATCCGGCTCGCCGAACGCCTGAGCGGCCTGGCATATCCCTCCATCAACACGTTCTTCTTCACGAGCGGCGGCGCCGAGTCGTCCGAGAGCTCGTTCAAGACAGCGCGCTTCTACTGGAAGGCGCTCGGCAAGCCCGACAAGATCAAGGTCATCTCGCGGCACCGCGCTTATCACGGGCTCACGCTGGCGGCGATGAGCGCCACCGGCCTGCCGGCGTTCTGGCCGATGTTCGAGCCGCGCACGCCGGGCTTCAGCCACATCGAGGCGCCCGATCCGTATCGCTTCGCGCACACCGACACGAGCGTCAGCCTGGGCGTGGCCGCCGCCAACAAGCTCGAAGAGGCGATCCTGCGCGAGGGGCCCGACACCGTGGCCGCCTTCATCGCCGAGCCCGTGCAGGGCGCCGGCGGCGTCATCGTGCCGCCGTCCGACTACTTCCCGCGCATCCGCGAGATCTGCGATCAGTACGACGTGCTGTTCATCGCCGATGACGTCATCACCGGCTTCGGGCGCACCGGCACGTGGTTCGGGCTGCAGCACTACGGCGTCGAGCCCGACATCATGCAGTTCGCCAAGGGCATCACGAGCGGCTACGTGCCGCTTGGCGGCATCGGCGTCTCCGACAGGATCCGCGAGGTCATCAACGGCGTGGGTCCGGGGCAGCGGTGGATGCATGCCTTCACCTACTCGGGGCATCCCACCTGCTGCGCGGTGGCGCTCGCCAATCTCGACGTGATGGAGCGCGAAGGGCTGGTCGAACGCGCGAAGACGAGCGGCGCGCGGCTGCACGAGAAGCTGACGGCGCTCTCGGCGATGGACGGCGTGGGGCACGTGCGCGCGCTCGGTCTCATGGGCGCGGTCGAAGTGGTGGCCGATCCGGCCACGAAGCAGCTCTTCCCGCCGGCGCTCGGCGTGAGCCAGAAGCTGATGGACGGCATGCTCGAGCGCGGGCTCTACACGCGCGCGGTGATGGACTGCATCTGCATCGCGCCGCCGCTCGTCACGACCGACGCCGAACTCGACCGCATCGTGGACATCATTGCCGACACGATCCCGGCGGTGCTGGCGACGGCGCGCCAGGCGATGGCGGCGAGCCGGTAGCGGGGCGGCGCCCGACGGGCCGCGTCAGCGGCTGGAGGCGACGCGCAGGCTCGGCCGCGAGAGGTGCGCTTTGGCCTGGCGCAGCGGCACGCCAGCGGCGGCGCGGGCGAGCGCGGCGGCCAGCTGCGGTGCGACCAGCGCCAGCTGGTGGGCCACTTCGGCGGCGAGCGGCGTGTCGCTGTAGGCGGCCAGCACGCCGGTGGTGTGGCCATCGTCCACGAGCGGCGTGGCCACGCAGTAGCGGAGCGTCGTCGCCGTCGCCGACGGCCCGAGGTCGAGCCGCGCATCGGAGTTGATGATCTGCTGGCGGTTGGCGGCCACCCAGCCGCTCACGCGTTCGCCGAGCGGAATGGCATCGTAGCCGTGACCCGCCGGATGTTCGCGCGTCGCGTATTCCGCCACCAGACGCTCGGCACCGGGCGACGTGATGTAGAAGACGAACTCGGTGGACGGCGACATCACCTTGAGATCGAGCGCGATGAGGCTCGCGACATCGGCCACGCGCGGCGGGCCGTTCAGCAGGCGCGACACGCTCTCGAGCGCGGTCTGCGGCGCCAGCAGCACCGGCGCCGGCGCCGGTGTGGTGGCGGTGGGCGCGGTGACCGGCGCGGCGTCGCGGGCGGCGGCGAGCTTGTGCATCGCGCGGCCGAGGTTCGGTTCGGCTTCGATCACCTTGCCGAGCGACGGCAGCAGTTCGAGGAACGTGTCGACGACGCGCGGGTCGTACATCGAGCCGCGGCGTTCGACGACGATGGCCGTCGCCTGTTCCTGCGTCATCGCGGGCCGGTACGGCCGGTCCGAGGTGAGCGCGTCGTAGCAGTCGACCACCGAGAGGATGCGCGCGCCGATCGGAATGTCCTCGCCCTTGAGGCCGCGCGGATAACCGGTGCCGTCCCAGTTCTCGTGGTGGGCGCGCACGATCGGCACGACCGGATACGGGAACTCGATCGACGACAGGATGTCGGCGCCGACGTCCACGTGCAGCTTCATCGCCTCGAACTCGGCGGCGGTGAGCTTGCCGGGCTTGTTGAGGATGTGCTCGGGCACGGCCAGCTTGCCGGTGTCGTGCAGCAGCGCGGCGGCTTCGATCGCCTTCACTTCGTCGGGCGCCGAGACGCCGAGCGCGCGGGCCAGCGCCACCGAATAGGTCTGCACGCGGCGGATGTGGCTGCTCGTCACGCCGTCCTTCGCGTCGATGGCGCTCGACAGCGCCTGGATGGTGGACATGTAGAGGCGGTCCACCTGCTTCACGTGGCGTTCGGCATCGGCCAGCCGGCCGAAGCGCGAGTGCAGGCCGAGATAGACGATGACGACGAGCGGCGCGGCGGCGGCGAGCGCGAGCACGCCGAACTGCCGGGCGAGGAGCGTGAGGATGAGGGCGGCCGAGGCCGACGCGGCCTGGCTCACCGCCAGCATCGCGAAGTGATTGCGCCACACTTCCACGGGATGCCCGCCGCGTTCGAGCGCGGCGGCCGTGGCGGTGATGCCCGAGTGCACGAGGAAGTGCACGACGGCCATGACGGCCAGCGGCCCCACCAGCGTCTCGAGCGAGACCACGTCGCTTGCGAGCGGCGACCGGCCGAGGGTCGCGAGGAAGGCCTGGGCGCCGAGCCACACCGACAGGGCGGGGTTGGCGGCGTTGAAGAGCATGCGGTCGGCGCTGTGGCCGCGCCGCCACGACAGGATGAAGCCGTCGGCCGCCATGGCGACCGTGGCCGGGGCCGGCCCGAAGAGCACCGCCGACGTGAGAAGGAACGTGTCGGACATCGACGCGTGCACGGGTACGCCGGGCACGCGCAGCGACAGCCGGCCGAAGGCGATCGCGAGGCCCGAGAACAACATCCACTCCGCCGGCCGCGGCATGGTGAGCAGACTCGTGAGCGACTGCGCAATCGTGAACAGCCCGAGCGCCGTCACCGCCGCAACGTAGCGGGAGAGCACCCGCGAGTCGTGCGGGCTGCTGGCGGCCGAGGTGGTGGCGGGCATCGACATGGCGTCGCAGGGGTAAGTGCAAAGTCGCGGCCAAAGTGGCGAGCGATGACGAGCGGCGCAGGTCGCTCGACGGGGTACCGTTTTCGGCCCAAATCCTGCCGGAGAACGACGGCCACCCGGCACGGGCCGTCAGGCCCCAACCGCAAATGGCGGTCCCCCCGCTATTTCTGCTCGCCGACAGCCGATTTATCGGTCGAGTCAGGGCGTGAATTCACGTGCAAACCCTTACAGGTCATTAAATTATGGCTAGGCAAGGCCGATAAGAGTTACGGATATATGGTGGGGTCCGAACGCCTCGCGGCGCAGCTTGCACATCTCGCGCAACAGGCCGGGGCGGCCTCCGCATCGGTGTATCTGCCGACGCCGTGGAATGCGGCGGCGCCGATCGTCCTCGTGCACGCCGGCGATGGTGCGCCGCTGCCGGAACTGGCGAGCCCCGCGGCGGCGGACGCCTTTGCGACCGAGGTGCTCGAGACGGGCGCCTGGAACGGCGTGCCGGTCAGCCCCGACGGGCTCATCCCGAGCCGCAGCGGCCACGGCGTGCTCATCGCGGCGCCGCTGCTCACGAGCCTCTGGGCCGGAGTAGGCGGGGCCGGGCCCACGGTGCACCACGCGCGAAGACGCAGTGCCGACGAGCGCCGTCTGTCGCCGGCGGCCGGCTGGGTGGCGCTCCGCATGCCCGCGGTGGCCGTCTCGACCGGGCCGGGGTCGATGATCGCGGTGGCGCACGCGCTCGCCTCGACGATCGTCAGCGTCTACTCGGTGCTCACCGATCCGCTCACCGGCCTGCCGGGCCGTCACGAGCTCATGGGCGCGCTGCGCGCCGATCTCGATCGCGCGCGCCGGCGCCGGTTGCCGTGTGCGCTCCTGCTCGTCAATCCGCTCGGCCTCGAGGCGGTCAACGAACAGTTCGGCCGCCGCGCCGGCGACGGCCTCATCCGCGAAGTCGTGCAGACCATGCAGGCGCTGCTGCGCCGCTCCGACGTGCTCATGCGCTACGGCGGCGCCATCTTCGCGCTGCCGCTCGGCAACGTCGGCGCCGACGCGGCGCGCCTCGTCGCCGAACGCGTGCGGCAGCACGTGGCCGGCCGCGCGTTCCTGCAGGAGAGCGTGCAGCTCCACTGCGCCGTGGGCATCGTGGCCTGCGAAGCCGCCGAGGCCGATGGCCTCGAGCCGCTCGATCTGCTGAAGCGCGCCAACGAAGCGCTCGGCGCGGCCCGCCAGAAGAACGGCGACGAATCCGTGCTGTGGCACGATGCGGCCGACGCGGGCGGGCCGTCCACCGACCGGCTGCTCGGCATCTTCACCGGCCACACCGACAAGGACTATCGCAACATGGGGCTCCTGTGGGACGTCCTGCAGGCGCTCTCGAGCGCCGCCGGATCCACGGACCTCGCCGCCAAGGTGGTGGATCGGCTGTTCGCCGTGCTGCACCCGACGCGGGCGTCGTTCTTCGTCACCGGCGATGCCGGCGAGCGCCTGCTGTTCGGGCAGCAGCGCCACGACGAAGGCGAACCGCGCCTGCTGCAGCCGGCCGATCTCACGGAAGACGAACGCGCCGTCGTGACGGCGGCCGTGGATGCCGGCACCGTGCGCCAGCGGTCCGCGCAGTTGACGACGCCCGACGGCGAACGGCGGCCGCACGTGGCCGTGGCCGTGCCGCTCGTCACCGACGGCCGCACGCTCGGCGCCATCTGCCTCGTGGGCAGTCCCGAAGTGCTCGATCTCGACCGCACCGACATCCACGTGCTCACCGGCGTCGCCAGCCAGCTCGCCGTGGCGCTCGACCGTGAACATCTCGCCGAACGGCACCGCGTGCACGCCGAACACGAGCGACGCCGCCTGCAGGCCGAGGTGCAGGGACTCCGCTCCCAGCAGAGCCCGATCGTGTTCCAGTCGGCGGTGATGGCCGACGTGCTCACGCGCGCCCGCCGCGTCGCCGCCACCGATACGACCGTGCTCGTCACCGGCGAGAGCGGCACCGGCAAGGAGATGATGGCGCAGACGCTCCATCAGCTGAGCGGCCGCCGCAGCAAGCCGTTCGTCATCGTGGACTGCGGCGCGATTCCCGCCACGCTCATCGACTCCGAGCTCTTCGGGCACGAGCGCGGCGCCTTCACCGGCGCGCAGCAGCGGTCGAGCGGACGCCTGGCCATGGCCGACGGCGGCACCGTGTTCCTCGACGAAATCGGCGAGCTGCCGCTCGACGTGCAGTCGCGGCTCCTGCGCTTCGTGCAGGAGAAGACGATCTCGATGGTGGGCGGCACGCGCTCGCGCAAGGTGGACGTGCGGATCATCGCCGCCACCAACCGCCGGCTCGAAGACGAAGTACGCGCCGGGCGCTTCCGCGAGGATCTGTTCTACCGGCTCAACGTGGTGCGGCTGCACATCCCGCCGCTGCGCGAGCGGCCGGAAGACGTCAAGCTGCTGGCCGACCATTTCGCCCGCGCCGCCGCCGCCGAGCAGCGCAAGCCGCTCCAGGGGTTCACCGCCGATGCCGAACGGCGACTGGCCGCGTATCCGTGGCCGGGCAACATCCGCGAGCTGCAGAACACCATCCTGCAGGCCGTCGTGCTCTCGGATGCCGACCGTCTCGACGTGGAAGACCTGAAGCTGCCCGAGCCGCTCGGCGCCCGCGCCAGCGTGCTGCCGTCGCGGCCCCGGGCGTTCACGCTGCCTGCCGCGGAGCCGTTGCACGACGGACCGGGCTTCGACGACGCCTGGGAATCCCTGCGCCAGGCGCTCGAAGGGGAAGTGCAGCGCGCGGCCGCGGCGAACCCGCGGCTCAGTCTGCCGCTCGGCCGCTGGCTCGGGCACGAGATCGTGCTCGTCGCGCACGAACAGTCGGCCGGCATCGGCGCCCGCGCGGCCGCCCGCATCGGCCTGCCGCAGACGACCTTCGCGCGGCGCCTGCGGCACGCCGAGACCGATCGCTCACTCACGGCGCGCCCGGCGACGTGGAACGCCGTGAAGGCCGCGCTCACTGACGTCATCGGCGCGCACGACCTGCCCACCGAGGCGCTCGCGGATCGGGCCGAATCGCTGCTGCTCGACCTCGTGCTCACGCACGCGCCGAGTCCGATTGCCTACGCGGCCGCGCTCATGGGGCTCTCGCCGCCCACGATGAAACAGCGCCTGGCCGCGCGCGCCGGGTCTTAGTGGCTAGGGCGTGCAGCCGGCCGGCGTGCAGGCAGCGCTGTCGCCCCAGATGAACAGCTCGCCCCAGATGTAGGCATCGCCCCACACGAAGAGCTGGCCATCGATGGTCACGAGGTCGTCGCCCCAGACGATCGCCTCTCCCCAGATGAACGACGTCGATTCGACGACGTTCTCGCCCCAGACGAATGTCTCGCCCCAGATGAGCGTCTCGCCCCACACGATCGCCGTCTGCCACGCCGGCGCGTTCGAGTAGACCGCGTCGCCGTAGAGCACCGACTGCCCCCAGACGACACGGCGCGTCCACGGCAGCGCCACACCGGCCAGCGTGGTCTCCTCGCCGACGGGCGAGGTCAGGCGCCAGGCGCCGAGCGCGGCGTCTGGATCGAGATGGCGGGCCAGCGTGAGCGCGCCGAGGGCGTTCAGGCCGCCGGCGCCGGCCGTGAGCGTGTCGTAGGCGTCCCCCGCCGGATCATGCACGTCGATGGACGTGTACTGCAGCACCGCCTTGACGCTGTGCGGCGACAGCGCGTGCGCCGCGTCGGGGAAGGCCGCGCGGTTTGCTTCGACCAGCAGGGCGACCACGCCGGACGTGGTCGCCGCGGCCATGCTCGTGCCGTAGAGTTTCGCGGCCGCCCCGCTGGCCGACAGTGTGCTGGTGGCGGCGAGCGTGGAGCCGCTGGCGCTCACGGCGAAGAGGCCGTGGCCCGGCGCGACCACGTCGGGTTTGGCGAAGCCGTCGTACCACGACGGGCCGCGTGAGCTGAACGGCGACACGGTGTCGTCGCGGCGGTCGGCCGTCCCGTGCAGGTCGAGGCTGCCCACGGTGATCGCCGAGGGCGCGTTTCCGGGCGACGTGATGCCGGCGTAGCCCGGCACGCCGGTCTCCGGGTGCTGCCCGATGTTCCCGGCCGAAGTGACGACGACCAGTCCCACGGCCACGGCGCGCTCGACCGCCTGCACCAGGGGATCGCTCGCCGCCGGTTCGAAGATCGGGTGGCCCATCGAGAGATTCACGACGTCGATCGCGAGCCGGCGCTTGTTCTGCGTCACGAAGTCGAGCGCCGCGATGACGTCGCTCGTTCGCCCCTGCCCGGCCGCGTCGAGCACCTTGAGGCCGATGAACTCGACCTTCGGCGCCACGCCGCGGAAACTGGAGCCTGCGGCGCCGATGAGCCCGGCCACGTGGGTGCCGTGGCCGTAGTCGTCGGTGGCCGGCGCGCGTCGGCCGCCGTTCGTGAAATCGTAGAAGTCCACGATGCGGTCGCCGAGCTCCGGTGCGGTGCCGTCGATGCCCGAGTCGATGACCGCGACGCGCACACCGGCGCCGGAGACTCCGCTCCACTGCGTCCCGAGCGCGCCGAAGAGCGCGGTGGCCTGCTGCGACGAAGCGGACCAGTCGGCGAACCACGACGACCAGGTGGTCGTGGTGGTGCTCGTCGTGGTCGTCGAGTCGGAGGGCCTGGCCGTGGACGTGAGGGATGATGTGGTCTTTTTCGACGCGCCGGCGGCGCGCACGACCGCATCGGCGGAGAGCCCGCGGACACCCGGCAGCGACAGGACGGCCTCGAAGTCGTTCGGGTGCAGCACGGCGCGCAGCACGCTCACGCCAGGCAGCCGCGCCTCGATCGTCGTGCCCTTCGCGCCGAGCGCCGCCGCCACGGCATCGAGGGCGTCAGGGGTGACCCGCACCAGCACCGCCACCGGCTGATTCCCCCGCGCGGCGGCGCGGAGGGCGCTGTCTGTGCCGCTGCCGGCCCGGGGCTCCGCCCCTGCCGCTGTTGTTCCGATGCTGAATGCCAGCGTCCCCACGACGACCCGCCACACCACATTGCTCCAACCCGTCCCGACCACTGCTGCCAACCCTCGCTCTCATGCGGCGGCCCCGTACGGCGGGCCGATCACAGAGAGGAGAGGCAAGGGAAAGGCCAGACGCCGCGGCGCCCGTGGACCTGGCTGCAAGTGTCTACGGGGTGGCGAGTTATCCCGCAGGGCCACCATGCAGCGACGCGGGAGGTCGACGAAAGAAGTGGCTCAGTGAGCCATGGAAGCGGGGGGGCGCCCGAATTCCCGGCGGTCAGTTCACTTCGATCTGCCCGGTGGCCTTGGCGCGCAGCAGCGACCACGACAGGCCGATGCCGAGCAGCACGCCGATGACGACCAGGCTCACCCACACGATGCCGGAGCCCGTGAGGCTCACGACGTCGTGGTCCACCAGGAACCACACGAGCACCGAGAAGAGCGCCAGCGCGAGCACCAGGCCCATCCGGCCGAGCGAGATGAACGCCGTGCGCAGACAGACCACCCAGCCGATGGCCAGCGCCAGTACGGCCAGCGCCTTCCCGGGAGTAATCGCCACGGGAGCTTCGGTGATCCAGTGGAACAGCGAGTAACCCGTCGGATTGAACGTGCCGATGACGAGCGCCAGCGCCAGGCCGATGCGGAGGAGTGTGCCGGAAGCGGTGATGCCGGACGGAGGCATGCGCGCGATTCTACCAGTGCCGGCGGCGCGGCGCGCGTCGAGGGGGCGCTCAGGTCGTGGCGGGCAGGTAGAAGCGCACCGTGGTGCCGAGGCCCGGCGCACTCTCGATCGCCAGGCCGCCCGAGTGCGCGGCGATGAAGCCATGCACCGAGGCGAGCCCCAGTCCGGCGCCGAGATGCGCGGGTTTGGTCGAATAGAACGGATCGCAGGCAACGGCGGCGGCCTCGGCCGTCATGCCGACGCCGGTGTCGCTCACCGCGATGACCACGTAGTCGCCGGCTGGCACGGCGAGTTGGGCCAGCCGCAGGCCGTCGCGCACGTGTTCGCGGCCCACGCGCAGCGTCATCCGGCCACCCTGCGGCATCGCTTCGACGGCGTTGTCGAGCACCTGTTCGAGGGCGCCGCTCAGTTGCGCCGCATCGGCGAAAACCGCGTAGGGACCGTTGCCGCGCTGCAGTTCCGGCACGATGCCGGCGGGCAGGCCGCGCACAGCGCGGTTGTAACAGGCGTGCACCGTGGCTTCCGCGTCCACGATGTCGAGGCGCGTCACCTGCTGGCCGCTGAACGCCAGCAGCTGGCTCGTGAGGTCGGCGGCGCGCAGGGCCGCCGTGCGGGCGCGCACGAAATGGTCGCGGGCGTCGGCGCCGGGCGGCAGCGACGCTTCCCCGAGCTCGGTATTGCCGATGACCCGCGCCATCAGGTTGTTGAATTCGTGGGCGATGCCGCCGGCCAGACGGCCGATGGCCTTCAGCCGGTCCGACTGCCGGCGCTGCTCACGCGCCGCCTCGGCGCGTCCGACCTGAGCGGTGTGGTGGGCCGACAGCAGCAGGCGCACGGCGAGCAGGAGCGAGATGGCGACCAGGGTGGCGGCGAGGGGCAGGGCTTTGTCGGCCGGGCCGACGACGAGTGTGGCCAGCAGCGCGATGCCCACGAAGAGTGGCATGACGAGTGGCAGCGGATTGAGATCGCGGAGCCACGACGGCCCGGTGTGGCCGGCGTGGGTCATGGGATCCGTGCGCACGAGATGGCAGGCCACGAGGGTGGGCAGCACCCCCGCGTAATAGGCGATGTCCACCGGCCAGTTCGGCACGAGTCCCACGGCGTTGAGCTGCGTGAGGAAGATGACGGGCAGATAGATGGCGAGTCCTGACACGAACCACCAGAACGCCCGCGGGGAGGGGATGGCGAGTCCGCGGACGATCACCACGTTCAGGCCGGCGATCATCGCCAGTTGCGCCACGCCGAACGACTGGATGAACGACTGTGCTCCGGCGCTGGCGGCCAGGTCGGCGCTCGTCGCGGTCACGAACGACCAGCCGAGCAGGCCGAGTCCGGCGGTGGTGATGAGCGTGTCGATGGCGAGGGCCGAGTGTTCCCCGGGGCGCGCCGGGGCGCGCGGGTAGATCAGCAGCGAGACCAGGGTGGCGGCGTACCCGGCGACGGTGAGGGTCGCGTCGAGCGACGCCGGGAGGATGGTGGGACCCCCCACCTGTGGTGGCACGAGCAGGGCGTAGTTGAGGGCGGTGGCCAGCGACGTCCAGCCGGCGACCTGGAACGAGCGAATGAAACGCCGGGGCAGATCCTCACGCCCGCACGCCCACAGCAGCGCCGCGCCTTCGATACAGAGGCGGATCGCGCTCGCCACCGACGATGCCGCCGTGCCATAGACCTGGGTGCCGGTCGGCGTGAGCAGAAAGAGCGTGTAGCCGAGGAGCGCCGCGCCCGACCACCGTATCCAGCCCGGCGCGGTCTCGAACGTCGAGATCCAGGTCGGCGCGGCGGGCAGCACGAGCGGCGGTCGGGTCTCGGTGCGCATTGGCGGGTGGCGTCAGGGACGCACGGCCTCCAGCACACGGTCGAGCGCGGTGTACGGCGCCACTTCCGGATGTTCGTAGATGTTCCAGCCGGTCACGACCGCCACGAGCTCGAGCTCGGGCACGACGAGCAGCCGCTGCCCGCCGTAGCCGAGCGCGGCATATGCGGTGGTCGTGCCGGTGGCCGTCGGCAGCACCCACCACTGATAGCCGTACTTGCGCGACCGCGCCTGGCCGGGTCGCGTATCCACGAGCGGCGTCGTGGACGTCGCCACCCAGCCTTCGGGCAGCAGCCGCCGGCCCTCCCATACGCCGTCGCGCAGGTAGAGGTAGCCGATCTTCGCGAGGTCACGGGCCGTGAGATACAGCCCGCCCTCGGTGTCGGCCAGGCCCGTCGGCGTGGTCTTCCAGTGGCTCTCGGTGATGCCGAGCGGCGCGAACAGGTGTTCCGCGGCGTATTCGTGCGCGTGTTTGCCGGTGCCTTGCTTCAGGAGCTGCGACAGCAGCTCGGTCGCGCCGCTGTTGTAGACGAAGCGCGTGCCGGGCGGCTCGGCCATCGGCTGGTCGAGCACGAACTGGATCCAGTCGGCGCTCTTTTCCATGCCGGCGCAGCTGTTGGCGGGGTCGGTGTAGGCGACGGTGCTCTCGTCCCACTCGATGCCGGTGGTCATCGTGAGCACGTGTTCGAGGGTCATCGCGTCGCGCCGCGGATCGGGCGCCGGCTGGCGGAACGACGCGAAGAGGGGCATCACCTTCGTAGAGACCGGCGGCAGTTCACCGCGGCCGATGGCGATGCCGACGAGGGCCGAGGTGACGCTCTTGCTGACCGACTGCATCGTGTGCAGGCGGCCGTGGCGGTAGTAGGGATGCCAGTCGGGATCGTAGTAGTTGTAGGCGCCGCGCACCGGATCGCGGCCCTCGAACAGGCGGTCGAAGTCGTGCGTGTACTGCCGTTCGAAGACCACGCGGCCGCGTCGCGTCACGAGCAGGCCGGTCACCTGACCGTGCGCGCCGCTCGCGAACTCGCGGTCGAGCGTGGCCAGCGTCGTGGCGTCGAGGCCTTCGGCGTCTGGTGTCGAGACGATCCAGTCACGCGTCGGCCAGACGATCGCCGCCGGCGGCGGTGGCGCCGCGCTGCAGCCGACGATCCAGACACTGATGGCAACGAGCAGGCCCTTGTGCATACGGCTCCTGCGGTCCCGCGCAGGCCCGCCCCGGCACGGTAACACGGGGCGCGCGCGTGCGCGCCCCGCATCCGGTGCTCAGGCGGCCTTTCGGCCGCTCATGAAGGACTGGCCCGCGGCGGGCCGGGCCGCCGGCGCGGCTGTAGCCGCCGGCGCCGCCGACTTGCGGTCCACGACCAGCGCGCGCAGGTCGTCCACGAGTTCCTGCGAACACGCGGCCTGGGCGCTCAGCTCTTCGCTCGCCGCGGCGCCTTCCTCGGCGTTGGCGGCGGTGGTCTGCGTGACGCTCTCCATCTGGGCGAGCGCCTTCGACACCTGTTCGATGCCCTGCGCCTGCTGACGGCTGGCCTCGCGCACCTCGGTCACGAGCCCGGTCACGCGGCCCACGCTCTCGGTGATGTTCGTGAAGGCCGTCGCCACTTCGTGGAGCTTGGCCATGCCCTCGGAGGCGTTGCGGGTGGCTTCTTCGATGAGGCCGGTCGTGTCTTCGGCGGCGCTCGCCGACCGGTGCGCCAAGGTACGGACCTCGTCGGCCACTACCGCGAAGCCCATCCCGGCCTCGCCGGCGCGCGCGGCTTCGACGGCCGCGTTCAGGGCGAGGATGTTCGTCTGGAACGCGATCTCGTCGATCGTCTTGATGATCTTCGAGATCTTGCCGCTCGAGTCCTGGATGTTCGTCATCGACGCCTGCATGTCGCCGAGCGCCTTGTTCGAGACGCCGACGTGTGACGCCACTTCGGTCATTAGGGCGGAGACCCGTTCGGAAGTGCCGGCGTTCTGCCGTGTCATCGACGCCATCTCTTCCATCGACGCCGCGGTTTCCTCGAGCGCCGACGCCTGTTCCGTGGCACCCTGCGCCAGCGACTGCGAGGTGGTGGCCACCTGCTGCGACACGGCGCTCACTTCCTGCATGCCGTTCGTGAGCGCGTGGACGATGCCGGCAATCGGCTTCACCACGTCGCGCGAGATGATCATGGGCACGAGGAAGAAGAAGGCGAGCCCGCCGAGGGCCATGAGGCCGGCCAGCAGATAGCCGCCCTGCGTCACCGAGGCCGCGGTGGCCGCGTCGGCGGAATCGAGCGACTGCACGATCTCGAAGGCACCGTGCACTTCACCGACCTTCCAGTTCTCCATCGGACCGCCGGTGGGGTCGATGCCCTTGCTGTTGCCCCAGAGGCTCGCCGAGGTCTTCGGGTCGCCGTGGCACAGCATACATTCCTGCGTGAGCTTGATCGGCCGGAAGTAACGCAGCTGGTTCTTCGCGGTGTCGATCTCGAAGTGTTCCTCGGTGCCCTCGGATTCGAACATCCGCAGCACGCGCGCCTCGACCTCGTCGGGCTGGTTCTTCGGGTTGCGGGGTTCGAACTTCGGCACCTTCACGGTGTAGCCGCCGGCGTCGGACTTGGCCATCGCGGCCTTCCAGGCGCTCACGACCGGCACAGCCGCCAGCACCTTGGCCATCTCGCCTTTGTCGGCCCAGCCGCGCAGCTGCTCGGACGAGAAGATGCCCTGGCCCCACTTCTGGCCCTCCTGCTCGCGGACCGCTTCGGCCGTCATGATGACGGCGCGGGCACGTTCGACGGCGCTGTTGACGTGCTGGTCTTTCGACTCCCTGGCGTAGGCGACGAACAGGACGGCCCCGACCAGAGCCAGCAAGGCCATGCCGAGTGTGACGATCTTGGCGCGAAAACCCATGTACCCCTCCACGGTCCGAGCGGGGACCGCCGGGGTAATCGACGCGAATTCGCGCGGCTTTACTGGAGTTTTGCGCGGGTGCGCTGTCACCCGTCCGGGCCTCAGTGTTTGTCTGAGGCGCGGGCTCAGACACCGGGGCGGACGGTCAGATTCGTTGGCGCCGCTGGCGGCGCCGAGGGCAGCGGTCCACCGGCCCAGAGCGCGGGACGCAGCGGGCCCACCCAGGCGGGATGGTGGCCGCGTCCGCTCTTGTCGCCGATGTCAGCGGGCGTCGGGTTCACGTTGAGATACCAGATCGACGCCTGGCCGGCGGCCGTCGAGCCGGGTTGCGCGAGTTCCGCCATCAGGTCCGGCCCGCTGAGCGCGGTGGCGTAGATCTGGATGCCGCGCAGGATGCCGTTCCACACCTCGTTGCCCGGCGCCCACGGCGCATCCCCCCAGGTCAGGGCCGGCGCCGGCGGCACCCGTGTGCCCCAGGTCGCGTCGCTGATGCGTTCGACCACATGGGCGGGGTCGGTCAGCGGCAGATCCCAGTAGAACTCATGATGTTTGCGTCCCTGACCGTCGACCCACACGCGCAGGGCCTGCGTATGCCAGCGGTTGTACTGGACGTCGCCGTTCAGGAAGTCGTTCTGTTCGACCGAGACCTCCCATTTGTGTTGCGCTCCGGACGGCGGGGGCTGGGGGTAGGGATGCGCGCCGTAGTAGCTGTCGGCGCCGCCACCCGGCAGCCAGATGAACGTATTGAGATTGTTCTGGCCGTCGTCGTTGCCCCAGAAGAAGGCCGTGTAATACCCGTTCTGCTGGCGTGGGTAGGCGCGCCAGACGTAGGTGACGCCGGCGTTGCCGGGGCCATAAATCGGCAGGCCGTTCAGGTGCGGATTCTCGAACTTGAACCGCATCGTGCGCGGAGAGGGCCCGGGCGTGTTGGCGACGGCGGCCGAGCCGGGGAAGTCGAGCCCGGTGGGCGTTTGCGCGGGAAGACGCGGCGCGAGGGCCACGACCAGGGCGAGCAGGCAGGCGGCGAACGCGCGCGGCATGTGAGGAGTATCGGCGGCCGTGCCTCGCGGCGCCAGACGGTTTACGCGCGACTTGGTGTGACGACACCTTCTTCCCGTCTTGCCGTCAGAATGGTGTCACCCGTGCCCGAGGAGCCCCATGTCGTCACCACGCCCGTCCTCCATCGCCCTCAAGGGCACCGCCCCCGCTGACATCCGCCTGCCCGAGGCCGCGCACGTGGGCGGTGTGCGCCTGCAGGTCTCGGACCTGGCGCGGTCGCAGGCGTACTACCGCGACGTGCTGGGGTTGCGGGAGATACGTGAGACGAGCGACACCGTGGTGTTCGGCGCGGCAGACGGCGCGGCGCCGCTCGTGACGTTGCACGCCGTACCTGGCACGACGCCGGCACGCCGGCGCGGCGCCTTCGGGCTGTTCCACTTCGCGATTCTGCTGCCCGATCGCGCGGCGCTCGGCCGCTTCCTCGCGCACCTGGCCGCACGCGGCGAGCGGGCCGGCATGTCGGACCATCTGGTGAGCGAGGCGCTGTATCTCTCGGATCCTGACGGACTCGGCATCGAGGTCTACGCCGATCGCCCACCCGACACGTGGCGGTACGCCGACGGGGAACTCGTGATGGCGACCGATCCGCTCGACGCACGTGCCGTCGTCGCGGCAGGCGGCGACACGCCGTGGACCGGCATGCCGGCCGGCACCATGATGGGGCACATCCACCTGCACGTCGGCGATCTCGAGGTGGCCGACACGTTCTATCGGCGCGCGCTCGGACTCGACCTCACGACGTGGAGTTATCCCGGCGCGCTCTTCTTCTCGGCCGGTGGTTATCACCATCACCTCGGCACCAACACGTGGGCGCCGGGGCCGGCACCGGCGACCGATCAGGCGCAGCTCGCGGAGTGGACGCTGGTCGTGCCGTCGGCCGCGCAGGCGACGACGATCGCCGCGCGTCTGGCCGCGAGTGGAGCGCCCACCGTGATTCACGGCGACGAGGCCGTCGTGACCGACCCGTGGGGCACACGCGTGCGAATCACCGCAGCGTAGCGGCGGGTCTGCTCGATGCGGCAGAGGCGGTGTGACTCGACGGTCGCCGTCGCGAGGCGGCGGGAGTAGAATGCGCGCGATCGATGCGCGCCACGCTACCCGTCCTCGGTCTATGTCTGTTCGGCGCGTTCGCTCCGGGCTCGCCCGCGGCCGCGCAGCCCGGCGACGCCGCGCGCGATCCATCGCCCCATCAGGTGCGTTCGGTGACGGTCGATGCTTCCGTCCGGCTGGAGGTGCTCGACTGGGGCGGCTCGGGCCCACCCCTCGTGCTGCTCGCGTGTTATCTGAGTGCGCACGTATACGACGCGTTCGCGCCGAACCTCACCGATCAGTTCCATGTCTACGGCGTGACCCGGCGCGGGATTGGGGCGTCAGACAGGCCGGCAAGCGGCTACAGCGTGCGGCAATCCACGGCCGATCTGCTCGACGTCTTCGATACGCTGCGCCTTCACCAGGTGCTGCTGGTCGGCCATTCGTGCGCCGGTCAGGTGCTGACGATGTTCGCCGCGCAGCATGGCGACCGTCTCCGTGGCCTCGTCTATCTCGACGGCGCCACCGACCCCACCGTGATGCCCGCCGACGTTGGAGTGCCGATGCCGGATCCCGCCAGCCTGCCGCGTGCCACCGCCGCACGACGCCAGAGGACCTGGGCCTGGCCGCGGCCGGTCGAACAGGAGCACCTGGACCCGGTGATTCGCAAGGCGATCACGGTGGACGCCAGGATGACGCCGGACTACTCGAAGGTCCGCGCGCCCGTGCTCGCGATCTATCAGGCCCAGCCGCCGTTCGAGGAGGTCGCCGAGGGCTATTCGATCCGCAACGAGCCGGAGCGTGCGGCCCTGCGTCAGGAATACGCGGCGACGCGCGCCCTCTACACCCGCTGGCAACAGGATCTTCGAGCCGGTGCTCCGACGGCTCGCATCGTCGAACTGCCCGGCGCCAATCTGTTCATGTTTCTGTCGAACGAAGCTGACGTGCTGCGGGAACTGCGGCGCTTCGCCGCGGCCGTGACTATCCGACAACGGTACGACGATGCCGTCATCGACGCAGGCCTCCTCCACCGAAAGTAAGTTCCGCCGCCCCCGGATTCGGCTACTGTTTCACACGTATGCCCTCAACATGGTTGTTCACCAGGGAGACCGAGAGTATCTGGGTCGAGTGCGTCGATGGCCGGGCGCTCGTCATCGCCGGACCCGGGACCGAGCGCAAGGCGGTCGAGTATCGAAGCGAGGCCGAGCTGCAGGCAGGGCAGATCGCCCTGGCCGAAACGCTCTCGTCTGGCGGTTGGGTGCTCTGGCCTTCGGAGAAGGATCGCCGTTCCGGCCAGGAGCGGCGCGCCGCCAGCCGTGGCGCTTCCGATCGGCGCCAGGGACTCGACCGTCGCGGCCTGGTGTTGCCCGAGTCACTCGACGCGCGCCGCTGATGCGGCCGGCGCGCCGTCACGCGGCCACCACCTCCTGCGGGCGAATGACGGCGAGCTGGCCATGCGCTGGTGGCGTGGCGAGGGTCAAGGATGACGAAGCGACCGTGCGCCGTGCAGCAGCTCGTACTTGCCGCCGGATTGGCCGGAGCAGGGGCGTCTGCGATGTTCGCCCAGGCGGACACCACGCCTGGCTATGTCGTGCCGTCCTACGCGGATCTCAGGATCACGACGCGGATGTCGCGTGGTGACAATCCGTCTCACACCACGACCATCTCGCTGTACCTGCGCGGCGCGCGGGAGCGCCGCGAGAGCGCTATCGAGCAGAAGGGCGAGCCGGCGACACCCCTTCTCGCATCCATTCTGCAGTGTGACCACCGACGCGCCATTCACCTGAACCTCAGCGACCGGCTGTTTTCGGAGGCGGCGTTCGTCGAATGGTCGAACACCTCCGCGGGGGTAACCACGCTGCCGGTGGCGCAGGGACCCGTGGTCACGACTGTCGATGACGCCGTCGATACCGGCGAGCGTCGCCCTCTTGGCCGCCATGTCGCGCGGCGGGTGAAGACCACGACGGTGGTGTCACCGGCCCCCGGCGCCAATACCCCCGCGAGCCGGCGTGAGACCGACGGCTGGTACATCGACCTGCCCGGCCTCGGTTGTGTCGCCTCGGAGATGAAGACCTCTCTAAGGCTCTCGGCTGAGAATCCGAATGGTCCCAGAGACCGCCATCGCTACCAGGCGAAGGGCACCGCGCGGCGAGGCTACACGATTGACGAGACGACCCGTCACATCGAAGGGCGCATGACATACACGACGACCGTGGCGCTCGTCGAGTGGTCGGAGGCACTGCTGGATCCATCCCTGTTCGAGACCCCCGCGGACTTCAGGCCGGCCCTTCCGCTGCCTGGAGGCGGCGTCGATTTCACGAAGCCAGACAGCATGGCCAACCGGCTGCAGACGTACTGGAACGTCATCACGGCGGTGGTCTCACGCGTCGTGCCGTGGTCGCGCGACCGCCTCCGGTAGTAGATATCAGCGGCGACGATGTCTGCCGGCACATTACCTGGACGGAGGTCGCTGTGAGAACGAAGTGGGTTGCCGTCAGCGTGATCTGTCTCTTGTCGGCGAGGCCGAGTGCGGCAGGAGAGCCCCCGCATGCGATGACCGCTCTGTTCGAGCGGGCAGCGCGTCCGGCGGCGCTGAAGGGGATTGGTGAGGCGTCGAGCACGGATGCTCTGGACGCGCGTTATGAGCCGCGCCGTGTCCTCGACGCGGTCGCCGTGTTCGCACAGCCCGCCAACTCTGCGCCGGCGTCGCGCAGCTGGTTCCTGCGGCACTCCGTGCTGGTAGGCGTCGTCGCTGGAGCCGCGGTAGGTGTGTTGGGTGCCACGGCTGGAGACAACAGGTTGTTCTGCCCGGGCAGTGACGAGTCGTGTGTCCTGCACAGTGGCGGGCTGAAGGTCGTCGGTGTTGGTACCCTCGCCGCGCTCGGCGGAGTGGCCGGGTATCTCGTGGGTCTCGGCTGGTAGGTCCAGTCACTTCATGGACGAGGGCGTGCCGATTCAGGTGACGCTCGGCAAGGTGATCCGCGGTACCGGGCACACAACCCTTCGCAGTACAAGATGATTCGCCTGCCGAGGAGGCGCGGCTGCGAGAGCCCCGTGCCCTCGCGGATGGACGTACGCTCTCAGGCATCGCCGCATCAGCGGGAACGCGGCGCCCGAGACCTCCGTCATAATGGCGGCCGTGATCGAGGACTACGCACTCATCGGCGACTGCCAGACCGCGGCACTCGTGAGCCGCCAAGGGTCGATCGACTGGCTGTGCCTGCCACGCTTCGATTCGCCGGCGTGCTTCGCGGCGTTGCTCGGGACGCCCGAGCACGGGCGCTGGGTCATCGCGCCGGAGGGCGCCGTGGTTCGCGTCAGCCGCGCCTATCGCGGCGACACGCTCGTGCTCGACACCACCTTCGAGACCCCCGACGGCGCCGTCGTGCTGACCGACGCGATGCCGATGCGGACCAGCACTCCGGACCTCGTGCGCATCGTGAGGGGCGTCCGCGGCCGCGTGCGCATGCGCATGGAGCTGGTGGTGCGGTTCGACTACGGCTCGGTGACGCCCTGGGTTCGTCGCGAAGCCGACGGGCTGCTGGCCGTGGCCGGCCCCGACACCCTGCACCTCCGGACGCCCGTCGCCACCGCCGGCGAGGGTTTCCGGACCATTGCCGACTTCGAGGTGGCGGCTGGCGACGAGGTGCCGTTCGTGCTCAGCTGGCATCCCTCCCACGAAGCACCGCCGGAGGCCATCGATCCGCGGGGGGCGCTCGACGAGACCGTGGCCACGTGGACGGCGTGGTCCGCGCAGTGCACGTACCAGGGCGAATGGCGTGAGGCCGTCATGCGGTCGCTCATCACCTTGAAGGCCCTCACCTACGCTCCAACCGGCGGCATCGTCGCTGCGCCCACCACGTCGCTGCCGGAACTGCTGGGCGGCGGGCGCAACTGGGACTATCGCTACTGCTGGCTGCGCGACGCGACCTTCACGCTGGCGGCCCTGATCCAGAGCGGCTATCTCGATGAAGCCCGCGCCTGGCGGGCGTGGCTGCTGCGCGCGGTAGCGGGGCGGGGCGACGAACTGCGCACCATGTACGGTCTGGCCGGCGAGCGGCGGCTGCCGGAATCGGAGCTGCCGTGGCTGCCGGGGTTCGAGCAGTCACGCCCGGTGCGCATCGGCAACGGCGCGCACACCCAGTTCCAGCTGGATGTCTTCGGCGAGGTGCTCGACTGCCTGCACCTGGCCCGCCACTTCGGCCTGCGCGATGGCCTCGCCGACTGGCGGATCGAACGCGAACTGCTGGCGCGCCTGGAACAGGTGTGGCCCGAGCCCGATGAAGGTCTCTGGGAGGTGCGGGGGCCCCGTCGCCACTTCACGCATTCGAAGCTGATGGCCTGGGTGGCCTTCGACCGCGCCGTGAAGGACGTCGAGCACTTCGGGCTCGACGGCCCGGTCGAGCGCTGGCGGCAGCTGCGCGACACGCTGCACGCCGAGATCTGCGAGCGGGGCTTCGATCGCACACGCAACGCATTCGTGCAGTACTACGGGAGCCACGAGGTCGACGCGGCGCTGCTCGTGATGCCGCAGGTGGGCTTCCTCGCGGCCACCGACCCGCGCTTTGTCGGCACGGTGAAGGCCATCGAGCACGACCTGGTGCGCGACGGGCTCGTGGATCGCTATCGCACCGAGACCGGCGTCGACGGGCTGGCCGGCGGCGAGGGAGCGTTCCTGCTGTGCACCTTCTGGCTCGTGGACGCCTACGTGCTGATGGGGCGGCGCGACGAGGCGCGCGCCATCTTCAGCCACCTGCTGTCGATTCGCAACGACCTCGGCCTGCTGGCCGAGGAGTACGACCCGGTGGCGGGCCGGCAACTCGGCAACTTCCCTCAGGCGTTTTCGCACCTGGGCCTCATCAACTCCGCGCGCAACCTTGCGAACGGCCATGGGCCGGCGCGGGTACGGCCTACGGTCTGAGCGCGGCGCTTACGGCGCTGCGCAGGGCGGCATTCCACGGGGAAGGCCGCCGCCGCGGGCCATTCGGCTCCTCGATGTGGCAGATGGCGGCGCCAGTCTCGTGGGGCCGTCCAGCCATGGAGAAATCGTGGAGGCGGCGGGAACCGGATTTCGCCGCGCCCGTGCCCTGTTCCACGGGCCTTGTCCCGCCGCCTCCAAAACGGCCAGGTGTTGGAGGGAGCAGCTACGCCACGTCAAGGAGCGCGCGGGGATTCTTGGCGGCTATCAACAACAGCGTCCGTGCCGCGCCGGAGGGCGCACGGCGGCCCTGCTCCCACTCCTGCAGCGTCCGCACCGATACGCCCAGCAGTTCAGCGAAGCGCGGCTGCGAAAGCCCCGTACCTTCGCGGATGGACGCGACCGATGGCACCGTGGTGACGCGGCCATGCTCGCCTCGCTTGAGCTGCCGGAGGCCGTCCAGAATCTCCCGCCCGATGTTTCGCTTAGGCGCCGCCATCGATCTCCTCCTTTATCTTCTTCAACACGGGTCCCGGGATGCTCTCGACTTCGTTCTTGGCGTAGAGCGTGAGCATCCAGATTTCTCCCTGCCGTGACCGCCCGATCCGCGAATCACGTCGCCCGGGCAGTGACGGGTCGTGTGTCCTGCACAGGCGGCTGGAAGGTCGATGATGTTGGTATGTCCGCCGCGCTCGGCGGAGCGGCCGGGTCTCTCGTAGGCCACGGCTGGTGGTTCCGTCAGTGCCATGGCTGGAAGCTCCGCCATCACGCGGCTCGCACTCTGGCTCGGCTCTTGAGGGACACCTCGAAGCGCACGCCCTCGGCGCGTTGCAGATGGGCGATGACGTCGAACAGGTTCTTTGCTTGGGGGTTGCCTTTCGGCCCGAGCATCCGCATTAGGCTCTTGACGGGGATCTGCGTGAGCTCGCCGAGGCGTTCGAACCCCATCGTGCCGTTGACGTAGTCGCGCAGCAACGCCTTGCCAGTCTCGAGATCGCCCGCGAGCAGCCCGTCGACCGCTTCCTGCAGCACGGCCTTCCTGAAGCCGGCCGACTTGATCAGGCGGGCACGCACGGTCTCTTTGAAATCTTTCGTCAGTGGCATGGCGTGATTCACTTTCGTCGTTTGTAGTCCTGCCAGCACCGGTGTGCGTCCGCGATATCGCGGGCTTGGCGTTTCTTGGTTCCGCCGCCGAGCAAGATCACAACGGTGTCGCCGTCCTTGCCGAAATACACCCGAAGGCCAGGACCAAAGTCGATTCGCGATTCGTAGACACCGGCCCCGACGCCTTTGACACTCGAGAAGTTCCCTTGCCCAAGCCGGCTCATCGTGGTGTGCACCCGGGCGGCCGCCGAATCGTCGAGACCGTCGAACCACTCCCCGAACGGGCTTGTCCCTTCAGGACTCACGTACTGCCTGATCAGGATCATCGCCGTTTATGGTAACACATGAGATACCACGGAAGTTCGGAGTCGCGGCCCGCGCCAGCCGACTCATGATCGTGGCCGAAGAAGCGCCCGCGCTTCCGGGTCAAATCAGACGAAACGCCTTCGTTGTCATCCGTGGCTCGTCAGGGTAGGGCACGAACACGGCGGGGCTAGCAGACGACGCCCCAGCGCTACATGTACCTGAGCCCGGCAGCGCTCGACGCTGCCATCCGGCTCCTGGATTTGGCAAATGGCGACCCCAGTCTCGTGGGGCCGTCCAGCCGTGGAGGAATGTTGGAGGCGGCGGGAAAATCGAGCTAGATCGCTCGATTTACTGAGGAAAAGTGGTGGAGGCGGCGGGAGTTGAACCCGCGTCCGAGAGAACGTCCTCGCAGGA
>CADEFD010000068.1 GCA_902826515.1 uncultured Acidobacteriota bacterium | reverse complement strand
AGCGGGCAGCGCTTGTGGTTGTGCACGTTCGGGTCGCCCATCGGCGAGCCGTAGATGACGAGCGTGTTGTCGAGCACCGTGCCGTTGCCTTCCGGCATCCGCTTCAGGCGCTCGATGAAGTGCGGCAGCAGGCTGACGTGGTACTTGTTGATCTTGTTGAAGTCGCGGATGCGGTCTTCCCGCGAGTTGTGGTGGCTGGCGTTGTGGAAGCCGGTGGTGACGCCGGTCGCCGGGAAGACGCGGCCCGACACGTCGCGCGACATCTTGAACGCGAACACGCGGGTGATGTCGCTGCCGAAGGCCAGGGCCTGCAGGTCGAACATCAGCTTCACGTGCTCTTCGTAGGAGTCGGGCACGCCGATCGGCGCGCCGGGCAGCTCGCGCTCCTGGCCGCTCGAGTTGTATTCCTCGACCTTCTGGATGCGGCGTTCGATTTCGCGCACGTCGGTCAGGTAGTCGTCCAGGCGGGCCTTGTCGGTGCTGCCGACCTGCGCCTTGAGGCGGCCCACCGAGGCCATCAGGCCGTCGAGGATGCTCTTGTCTTCGCGGCGGCGCTGCGCCCGCTCTTCCTTCGTGGCGCCCACGCCGAAGAGCTGATCGAACACCGTGCGCGGGTCGCGGATCATCGGCAGCGGGGTGTGTTCGTCGGCCCAGCTGATCGAGTCCGTGTAGACGCAGGAGTAGTTGTATTCACAGCCGCCCGACTGATCCACCGGCTCGATGCAGAGCTGCATCGACGGGATCGGCGTGTCGTTGCCGGCGTGCCGGGCGTAGAGCTGGTCGAGCGAGATCCCGGCGCGGACGTCCGAGCCCATCGTCTGCTTCGGATGCGCCTGCGTGAGGAACACCGCGCTCGCGCGGAAGTGATCGCCGCCGATTTCCGGCGTCGTGAACGCTTCGGCCTGCCGCAGGTCGGTGTTGCTCACGATGGTGATGTGCTGGCGCACCGACTCGAGCGGCGCCAGGGCGCTCGGCGAGAGATCGAAGTCGCGGCCGGTGGCGGCCGGCGACCACATGTTCATCTTCATGCCGTAGGCGGTGCTGCCGGCGGCGCCGTGCACCATCTCGATGGCGGCGAGCCGCACCTTGCCGGCGGCGGCGGTCTTCGCCTGGGCGGTGACCGCCGGAATCATCGCATCGAGCAGCGGCAGGGCGGCGGTGACGCCGATGCCCTTGAGAACGGTGCGGCGTGAGAGGTGGCGCTTCGTGATCAGCATGGCGTCTCCTGCGGTCCTACTGGCGGGCGGGGGCGGCGACGTCGGTGGTCGCGGTCGTCTCGGTGGGCTTCATCATCCGGAAGGCCTGGCTCTTCACGATGCCCTTGATGAACGCCGACATCCGGTAGTCGTGCTTCGCCGCGTCGCGCACGATGGCGCGGGCGGTGGGCATGTCGAACGACTCGACCCGGCGGCCGAGCGCGTAGGTCATCATGTTCTCGGTGAAGCTCATGAGCAGCGAGTCCTTCTTGCCGAGCAGCGCCTGACGCAGGCCGTCGGCGCCCTGCATCTTCGTGCCGTCGTACATCTCGCCGTTGGCGTCCACCGGCACGCCGGTGTCCTTGATGCGGTACTGCCCGGTGACGTCGAAGTGTTCGAGCGCGAGTCCGAGCGGGTCGATGACGCGGTGGCACGACATACACGCCGGGTTGGCGCGATGCTGCTCCATGCGCTCGCGCACCGAGAGCTGCTTGCCGCCCTGCGCGGCGGCCGTTTCCTCGAGCGCGGGCACGTTCGGCGGCGGCGCCGGCGGCGGTGAGCCGAGCATCACCTGCATGATCCACTTGCCGCGCTGCACCGGCGAGGTGCGGTCCGCGACCGACGTCATCATGAGCACGCTGCCGTGCGTCAGGACGCCGCGGCGCGTCGGCGGCAGAGAGACGCGGCGGAAGGTCGTGCCGGTCACGTTCGGGATGCCGTAGTGGCGGGCGAGGCGGCCGTCCACGTAGGTGTAGTCGGCGTTGAGCAGGTCGAGCACGCTGCGGTCTTCGCGCACGAGACTGGCGAAGAAGAGTTCGGTTTCGCGGCGCATCGACTCGGTGAGCGACTGGTCCCACTGCGGGAACAGGATGCCGTCGGGCCGCACCTTCTCGACGTCCTGCAGGCGCAGCCACTGCGACCCGAAACGGGTCGCCAGCGCTTCGGCGCGCGGGTCGGCGAGCATGCGCGTGACCTGCCGGTCGAGGCCGGCCGGCGTGCGCAGCGCGCCGGCGCCGGCCGCCTTCACGAGGTCGGCGTCGGGCACCGTGCCCCAGATGAAGAACGAGAGGCGCGAGGCCAGGTCGATGTCGGCCACGCGGTAGGCCGCATTGGCGGTGGCCGTCGCCGGCACGTTCTCGACGCGGAAGAGGAAGCGCGGGTTGGCGAGGATGCCCTGGACGGCCATCCGCACGCCGCTTTCGAAGTCGCCGTCCTTGCGGCCATCTTCGTAGAACTTCATGAGATCGGCCATGTCGGCCGCGGTGACCGGACCGCGGAAGGCCTGCGTGGCCAGACGGCGCACCGTGTCGGTGGCGCAGGCGCGTTCCTCGTCGGCGGCGGTCGGCCGGCACTGGAACACGCGGCGGCGGCTCGGCGTGTCGGAGATGCCGGTGGCCTTCATCGGACCGGCGATGACCAGGTCCTGGATGTGCGGCGCCGAAGTGATGCCGAAGCCGGTGCCGATGCGCATGTCCACGAGCGTGTGGTCGATCGGCATCATCAGGTCGTCCACCGGGCCGACCGAGCGCGGCACGAACGCGGCGGCGATCTTCTGCGGGCCGGCCTTGATGTGGATGGGCGGCGTGTCGATCTCGAAGCCGCGCTCGAAGGCGTCGCTCATGTTGGCGCGCACCTCGAGCAGCGCCGCGCGCTCGCCGTTGACCGAAATCTCCAGCAGCTCGTTGCTGCCGGCCATCGCGATGCCGGTGTTGCCGAACAGCTCGCCGCTGATGGTGCGCTGCATCATCGCCTTGAACACGTAGTCGCCGTCGGCGGGGAAGTTGTGGGTGACGACGAGGCCGCCGCGCGAGCCGAAGGGCGCGCCTTCCACGTACTGCATCTGCGATTCCGTCTGCAGCACGCGGTAGGTGGCGGAGGTGGCCGAGGCGGTCCTGTCGCCGAGGGCGAGGCGGCTCACCTGCGAGGCGGCGCGGAGGTAGCCGTCGAGCAGCGCCGGCGAGAAGGCCTGCGCTTCGGCGATGTTGTCGAAGCCGTGCGCCTGCGTGTCGGCGGGCAGGTACGGCGTGACGTCGATGTCGATGTCGAGCAGGTCGCGCACGGCGGCCGTGTACTCGGCGCGCGTCAGGCGCTGGAACGGCCGCCAGCCCGGGTTGGGGTTGCTGGCCGCGAATTCGTCCATGCGCGTTTCAAGCGCCGCGGTGAGCGAGGTGATGGCGCCGCCTTCCGGACGCTTCGCGCCGGGCGGCGGCATCATGCCGGCGCGCATCTTCCGGATCATCTTCTCGACGACCTCCGGCTGCTGCTGCGCCTTCATGGCGTCCCAGTTGGCGAGCGAGAGTCCGCCGGCCTTGCCGCGTTCGCTGTGGCACGTCGCACAGTAAGTGGTGACGAGGCGCGTCTGTTCGGCGGCCACCATCGTAGGCGTGGCCGCGGCGGCGCGGGCCGTCGAGACCGGACGCGCGGCGGCGGCGCGCGGCGCCGGCGCGGCGGACGGTGCGGACGAAGGCGCCTGGGCGGCGCGCGCGGCCAGTCCCAGTGAGAGCAGCGCCGCACACGCGGACGCCAGGAACACCTGTTTCATTGCCACCCTCGCTCGGCCCGGTGGGCCCGGACGCCTGCATGCGGCCACGACATCCGAGGCCGCCGGTCCGAGCATTATGCCGTAAGAGCCGGGCTGGCGCGGATCACGAATTCACGGCATTTTTCGGGAATGTCTCGCATTGTCACAAGAGCGCGCCGGCGGTGACATTCGCGCCGCGGATGGACGCGACTCAGGCGTAGAATGCCCCGGCCGGTCGTGCTCCCTCGCCGCGCTCTTCGAGCGTGACACGCCCCGGCTGGAGGCAGGATACCGATGAAACACCTACGCAAGGTCTGCGCGTGGATGGCCCTGGCAGCGTGGCTCGCTCCCGCCGCCGCCTTCGGCCAGACGACGACCGGCACGATTCTGGGCGAGGTCAAGGACTCGACCGGCGGATCGCTGCCGGGCGTGACCGTCACCGCGGTCAACCAGGCCAACGGCCTCACCCGCGAGGCGGTCACCGACGAACGCGGCAACTACCGGTTCGCGGCGATGCCGGCCGGCCTCTACACCATCAAGGCCAGTCTGACCGGCTTCAAGGAGGCGACCCGCACCGACCTCCGTCTGGCCATCAACTCGCAGGTGGCGTCGCCGTTCACCCTCGAGGTGGGTGGCCTCGAAGAAACCATCACGGTGACCGAGCAGGCGCCGCTCGTGAACACCACCGAGAACGTCGTGCGCACGCTCGTCGACACGCAGCAGATCGCCAGTCTGCCGCTCAAGTCGCGCGACTTCCTCGACCTGACGCTGCTCGCGCCGGGTGTCGTCGCCGACCAGGGCTCGGCCTCGGGCGGCCAGACGGATTCGATCTCGTTCGGCGGCATGAGCGAGAACTACAAGTCGATCTGGCTTGAAGGCGTCGATTTCAATGACGAAGTGACCGGGGGCGGCAGTTCGCTCAGTTCGGCCACCCGCATCGCGCTCGCGCAGGAGGCCATCCAGGAGTTCCAGGTCATGGCCAGTTCGTACTCCGCCGAGTTCGGGCGGTCCGCTTCGGGCGCCATCAACATCCTGACCAAGTCGGGCGGTAACCAGGTGCGCGGCTCGGGCTTCTACTTCCGTCGTGACGACGCCTACGACAAGCCGAACTACTTCGCAGTCAGCGTCCCGGAGTTCAAGATCGAGCAGTACGGGGCGACGATCGGTGGTCCGATCCGCCAGAACAAGCTGTTCTATTTCGGATCGTGGGAGCGGCGCGCCAACAACCGGTCGGCGCAGGTCAACATCCCGGTGTCGATTCGTGACTTCGTGGCCGGTCTCGGCTACGACGTGACCACCGACGTGCCGGTGACCACCGACGAACACAACGTGTTCGGCAAGCTCACCTACCTTGCCTCGCAGAAGCACACGATCAACGCCACGTACATGTACGACCACCGCGACCTGACCAACCAGCAGGTCGGCGGCAACAGCGCCGGCGATCACGGCTACGACGACCAGCGCCGCGCCTGGTTCTTCGTCGGCAACCTCACATCCGTGCTGCGCTCGAACATCGTGAACGAACTGCGCCTCAGCTCGTCGCACCAGGCCCTCGATCGCGTGCTGCCGGCCGGCTCCACCAGCAAACCGGAACTCCGCTTCCCGACCGTGCAGTTCGGTCGCGCCAGCAACGTGCCGCAGGCGCGGTCGCAGGACAACCACATCCTGACCAACGCCACCAGCGTCAACTTCGTGGCCAAGGGCACGCACGACCTCAAGGTGGGGTTCGAAGCCAATCTGGTGCCGACGACCAGCACGATCAACCAGTCCTTCAACGGGCTCTTCGAGTTCCTGCAGGACCGGCCGGTGGTGCCGGGCGACCCGACCTCGCTGCCCTTCCGCTTCACGCAGGGCATCGAACTGCGCGGCGAGCTGGCGGCGATGAACCGCGACGTCAACATCTTCTCGGCGTTCATCAACGACCAGTGGCAGCCGCTCAGCAACCTGACGATCAACATCGGCGTGCGCTACGACTGGCAGTACTGGCGCGGCGATCTCAACGGTCAGGACATCCCGGGCGACGTGCCGGTCGAGCAGTTCTGGGTGCGCCACGTCACCGGCGACCTGCGCGGGCAGAACTTCAAGGCGGCGCCGAACGACAGGAACAACATCGCGCCGCGACTCGGCGTCACGTGGGATCCGAACGGCGACGGCCGCACGGTGGTTCGCGGCGGCTACGGCATCTACTACGACCAGATCAACACGACGACCATGCGCGGCATCGTCGCCGGGTATCCGGGCTTCATCACCAGCCAGATTGCCAACGACTCGCGCTCGGGCGTGCGTCTTGCGAACGACTTCTTCCCGAGCCTGCCCACCTTCACCCTGCCGGCGTCGGTCGGGTCGGCCTTCCGCATCGCCAGCCCGGATGCCGAGTCGCCGTACTCCCACCAGATGACGGCCGGCCTCACACGGCAGCTCGGCACCAACTACGCGGCGTCGTTCGACTACGTCTACATGCGCGGCGAGAGTTTCCCGCTGACCAGGAACGTCAACGCGCGGCGCGACGACGGCACCTTCCCGATCCTGTCGTCGGGGCTGCGCCTGCTGCTCTACGACGACGCCTCGCCCATCCGCATCCACCAGGCGCAGTTCCGCATCCAGAAACGCTTCGCCGACCGGCTGGGTTTCCTCGTGGGCTACACGCTCGGCAGCGCCAAGTCGATTGCCGACAACGGGACGCCGTCGAACCACTACGACCTGATGGCCGACTGGGGCCCGACGTCGAACGACGTGCGCCACCGCTTCGTGAGCAACGTGATCTACGAGCTGCCGTGGGGCTTCCAGGTTGGCACCATCGTCACGGCCAACTCGGCGCCGCCGTACAACATCACGCTCGGCACGGACGCCAATCGTGACGGCGACAACAACGACCGTCCGGCCGGTGTCGAATACAACGCCGGCCGCGGCGACGCCTTCTTTCAGACGGACATCCGCACGTCGAAGAAGATCCGAGTCGGCCGCGTGTCGGGCGAGATCCTCTGGGAGATGTTCAACGTGTTCAACACGGTGAACCTCAACAACTTCAACGGCAACCAGTCATCGGCGGCGGGGCAGACGGCGACCGGCCGCCCCACCGGCTTCGGGCAGGCACGGCAGGCCTTCGATCCGTTCCAGGCCCAGCTCGGCTTCAAGCTGACGTTCTGAGGGTTGCCGGCCGGGGCGCGCCCCGGTCGATTCCGCACTCCCCGAGGGGCCGGGCCCGCCACGGCGGCGTCCGGCCCCTCGTTCGTATGGGACGGGCGGCGAGGGAATGTCGCCGAGCCTGCCGCTACCTCTCACGTGATGCGACTCCGGGCGAATGTCTCGCCCGCCGTCCGTCGGATGAAGGGAGGCGGCCATGATCGATGCCTTGCGATTCACCAGCAGCTCCACGATAATCGCGACTCCGGCAGCGTACCTGCCCCCCATGGCCCGTCGCACGCGCCCCCTCCGCGACTCTGATTTCGCTCTGCCCGACGCGGCGGCATCGGCTGTCGCGCTGCGCGAGGCGGTGACGGCCTGCCGCGAGCTCCTGAGCGCCCAGCACGACGTCGTCGTCGACGCCGTGCGGTTCGTGGCCGCCCGCCACCACCTCACGCGCGACATGGCCGACGAGCTGCGCGGCCGCGTCATGCTGCATCTGGCGACCAACGATTACGCGGTCCTGCGGGCGTGGCGCCGCGAGTGCAGCCTCCACACCTATCTCGTCACGGTGATCACGCGCGTCTTCCTCGACTACCGCAACCAGGAATGGGGCAAGGCCAAGCCGCCGGCCCTCGCCCGGCGTCTCGGCGACGTGGCCCTCAGCCTGTGGCGGCTGACGCACAGGAAGCGCCTGACCTTCGACGAGGCCGTGCAGACGCTGCACGCCGACCACGGCGTCACCGAAACCCGCGATGAACTCTGGGCCATCTACGCCCGGCTCCCGGCAGCCTCGGGACGGTATTTCGTCGACGTCAGCGAGCTGGCGCAGGCCGAGCAGCCCGGTGCGGAGGCGGATACGCTCGTGCGGGCCGCCGAACGAGAGTCGCTCGCCACGCGTGTCGAACGCGCGCTCGCAGGCGCCCTGTCGGGACTCGAGGCCGAAGACCGCCTCGTGCTGAAGATGTTCTTCGCGAACGGGATGACCCGGGCGCAGATCGCGCGCGTGCTGCAGCTCGATCAGCAGCGCCTGTATCCCCGGTTCCTGCAGCTCATGAGCCGGCTCCACGACGCGCTGCTTGCCCAGGACGTCACGGCTGAGGATGTGCGCGAAATCATCGGCGCCGCCAACCTGCCGCCCGGCGCCGCCGTTCTCGAGGAGGTCTGCAAAAAGGACGGCGCCGGACCGTCCCTAGGAATGGACCGCACGCCCGCCCCCAGGCGTCGTCCGCGCCTGAGGGAATCGTGACCCAGTTCGACATCCACCGCGGCGGTTTGACACCGGACACGCCGTGTCCTGCGGATCTCGATCTGGCACGTTTCGTAGAAGGCACACTGCCCGCGGACGCCAGGGCGCTCATGGTGGCGCATCTGGCCGAATGCGACGACTGCCGCGAGGTCGTGGCCACCGTCGTGGCCGCACAGGACGTCGAACCGGCCCACGCGCCGGCGCCGTCCGCGCCGGCCGCGGCCGCCACGCCCGCCGTCTCTGGCGTGCCCGCGGCATCCGCCGCCCCGTCCCGGCCGCGTGGCCCCGCCACCTGGGCGGCCGCGGTGGCCGTGGCCGCCCTGGCCCTCATCGCGGTGCGCATCGTGGTCACGCGCCCGGGCACGCCGGCCACTGTGGCCGACACTCCTGCCTGGACCGACATGGCAGAGGTCGTGGGCACTACCCGGACGATTGAAGCGCGCCTGAGCGCCCTGCCCGCGCACGTGCCGCTCGAGCCGCCCACGCGGGCCGCCGGCGCCGACGCCGGATTCGCCGCGCAGGCCCTGGCGGCGCGTCTTGCCGAACACGCGGCATTGCCCGCCGACCCGGCCGTCCGGCGCGCGGCCCGCCATGCCGCCGCGGTGGCCGCCCTCATCGCCGGCCGCGCCGACGACGCCGTGACCCGCCTCCAGGATGCGCTCGCCGAGACGCCGGCTGCCGCGCCCGAGCGCGCCGATCTGCTGGCCGATCTGGCCGCCGCGCGCGCGGAACTGGCCGAAGTGACGACCCATGAACACTGGACGGCCGCGCTCGCGGCCGCCGACGAAGCGCTGGCACTCGACGCCGCCCACGAGGCCGCACGTTTCAACCGTGCACTCGCCCTCGAGCGTCTCGACCGCGCGGCCGAGGCGCGCGCGGCGTGGAGCGCCATCGCCGCCGATGCCACCGTGCCGTCGGGCTGGCGTGACGAAGCCGCCCTCCACGCGCGCGCCCTCGTCCCGTAGAATCGGCGTCGCAGAGACGCTGTCACCCGTGTCCGCCGACCGCCCGTCACGCCCGTCGTCCGGCGCCCTGCGGCACCTCTTCGCCGGGCTCGGCTGGACGTGTGCCCTGCTGGCCGCCGTCACCCTGGTCGTGGCGCGCCTGGCGGCTCCCGCTTCCACCTCCGGCGACCCCGCCCCGTCCGGCGCCGGAACGCCGCGCACGTTCGACGGCCGCGTGAGCGGACGCGGCGACTATCAGCCGATGGCCGCGCCGTCACGCGGCGTGGCGGCGCCCGCGCGCAGCTGGCAGGCGCTGGCCGCCGCCGCGCGAGCCCGCGAGGTGTGCGACCGCGCACCCACGGCCGCGAACCTCCAGGCGTTCGGCGTGGCCGCGCTGCAGGCGGCGAGCCTCGACGCCGCCGTGCAGGCGCTCGAGGACGCGGCCACCGCCGATCCGTCGAGCGCCACGATCCAGTCCGATCTCGCGGCGGCGTATCTCGCCCGCGGCGCGGCGCCGGGGCGGGCCATCGACCTGCCGCGGGCCGTCGAAGCCGCGGACCGCGCGCGCCGCCTCAACCCGCGCCTCGCCGCGGCGGCCTTCAACCACGCCGTCGCCTTCGCCAGCCTGCGCCTGCGCCATGAGGCGGCGCGCGCGTGGGACGCGTATCTCACGGCCTTCGGCGATGAAGCCGGATGGAGCGACGAAGCGCGCCGGCGCCGAGACGCGCTCGATGTGGCGGAGCCGCTCGTGCCGCCGTCGCCCGCCGCGCGCGCCGAGGCGCGCCTGCGCGACTGGGCCGATCTGGCGCTGCGCGATCCCGAGGGCGCGGCGATTCCCGACCTCACGGCCGACGGCGCGTTCTACATCGCGATTGCCGGCGCGGCCCGGCAGGCCAGTGCCGACGGCCGCCGCCAGATCGCGGCGAACGTGCGCGACATGCTCGCGGCGGAAGCGGCCATCACCGCGCCCGACTACGGACTGGCGGACCGCCTGGCCGCGGGCGTCGAAGCGCGCACGTCCGGTCCCGACGACGTGCTGCGCCTGTGGGCGGTGCGCCTGCGGCTCACGACCGGCTTCAACACCGGGGTTGGCACCGACCAGGCGCGCATCACGGCTGGTCTCGCCGCCACCGCGGAGCGCCTCGGCTTTGCCGCGCTCGCAAGCGACGCGCGCCTGCGCCTCGGCGCCCTCGACTTCGTCTCCGGCCGCTACGAGCGCGCCTACGAACACTATGCCGAGGCGCTGCGGCTGCGGGAGTCGCTCGGCAACGTGCGCGGGGCCGTCTCGGCGCGCATGGCCGCCGCCGACGCGCTGCGCATGCTCGGGCGCGAACCGGAGGCATGGGAGCGCTACGCCGCCAATCTGCGTGCCGGCGCGCTCGGCGACTCGAATCTCGAGAACGTGCGGCTCACCGGGCCCGCGCAGGCGAGCCTGGCGGCGGCGCGGCCGGCGGTCGCGCTGGCCTTCGCGCGCGAAGCCGCGCATCACGGCGAGTCGATCGGCCAGATGGGGTTCCTCGCCAACGCCCGCCAGTTCGAAGCGCGGGCGCTCTGGCGGCTCGGTGAGGCCGATGCCGCCGCCGACGCTCTGGCGCGCGGCCGCGAGGCGCTCGACCAGCACGGCGACGTCTCCATCCGCGAGCGGTATCTCGCGGAATTCGCCCTCGCCGAATCCGAGCTCCTTTCCACGCGCGCCCCGGCGACCGCCGTCCCGGCGATTGCCGACACCGAACGCCGCCTGCGCACGAACGTCGGGCAGCGGCTCGTGGCGCTCGCGGTGCTCGAGGCGCAGGTGCTGCGCCGGCTCGGCAACACCGAGGCCGCGCGGGCCGCGCTGCGCAAAGGGGTGGCGCTCGTCGACGTCCAGCAGCGGGCGATCGATCAGGCGGATTTCCTGCCGTCGTTCGTCGATGCGAGCTGGGACGTGTTCTCGGAGTTCGTGGACCTCGAGGCCGCGGCCGGCCGTCACGCCGAGGCGCTCGACTGGCTCGATCGCGGCTTCGACATCCGCCGCCGCTGGTCCGGCGACACGCCCCGCACGTCGCTGGCCGAGGTGTCACGCGGCGGTCCGCTCGTGACATGGCTCTCGCGTCCGGACGGTCTGTGGACCTGGATGGTGATCGACGGCGTGGTCGAGTCGCGTCACGTCGCCGTGACGGGCGAGGCGCTGGCGCGCAAGGCCGCGCGGCTGTCGCATGTGCTGACGCTCGACGCGGCGCCGGACGCGCTGGACGACGCGGTGCGCGACCTCGCGCGCGACGTGTGGTGGCCCATCGCCGGACGGCTCGAGCGCGGCGGCGAGGCGGCCCGTCGTGTGGCGCTCGTGCCGGACCCGGTGCTGCAGCGCGTGCCGTTCGCGCTGCTGCCCTGGAGCCCGGTGGACGATGAACCGGTCGTCGAACGCACGGCCACGGTGCTCTGCCCGTCCCTCGCGGCCTGCCGTGCCGCCGAGCCTGCCGTCCCGGCGGACGCGCGCGTCTCGGCGCTGCATGCCGGACAGGGCGGCGCAGGTCTCGCCGTGTTGCCCGCCGCCCGTGACGAAGCCGAACGCATCGGCCGGCGCTACGCCGGGGCCCAGGTGTCGACGGCGACGGAAGCCGCGTTTGCCGCCGCCCTCGCCGGCGCCGACGTCGTGCACTTCTCGGGCCACGCCGTGCCCGATGAGCGTTACCCCGGCCGTTCGGAGCTGCTGCTCGCCTCGGAGAGCGGCGACGGCGTGCGCGTGCCGCTCGCGCGCCTCTTCGGGCGGGCGGTGCGGGCCGGGCTCGTCGTGCTGTCGGCCTGCCGCACGAGCCGCGCGGAAGCACGGCGCGGCGAAGGCGGCATCGGCGTGGCCGGTGAATTCCTGCGGGCGGGCGTGCGGCAGGTGCTCGCCTCGCAGTGGGATGTGAAGGACGACGTCGCTGGCGACGTCATGGATCTCGTGCACGAGGCGCTCGCCGCCGGCGCCACGCCCTGGGACGCCGTTCGTCATGCGCAGCGCATCCTGCGGCGCGGCGGCGCGCCGCCGGCGCGCGACTGGGCAGGATACGTCGCGTACACGTCCGTCCCATTCCGGTGAGAATGGACGTCATCCAATCGCCCCCATGCCCCCTCGCCTGGAGTTGCGATGAAGCTCGTGGTCTCGTTCTACGGCATGTGTCTGTGCGTGCTCGACAGACGTGAGGGCAACCACGCGGCCGGTGCGACCGTGCTGCTGCTGAACGGCGCCGCGCCGTCGTCGCGCGCGGCGACTGGCCGCACGGCGCGGCCGCGCCTGCCGTACCACCATCCGCTCATCTTCGTGCCGGCCCGCCACGCCGATGTGGCGCGCACGGCCTGGTCGCCGGTGCCCGCCCCCGAGACGCTCGTGGACACCGAGAACCTGATGACGGGGAAACACGTGGCCTGGAGTCTCTCGGGGCTCGATCTCGCGCTCGGCCGCGGCCGCGGCGTGACGATGTTCGAGAACCAGCGGGCCGAGGCGTCGGGCCGGCTGCCCGACCCGTCAGGTCCCGCTGACACGAAGGCGTATCTCGACTGGCGGCGGATTCCCGACCTCGCGCGCATCGCGCCGGGCGCCAGCGTGCGGCCGGCGTTCACGACGATTGGCCCGCACGTGCTCGGTCTCGTCCGCCTGGCGGGCGGCGAACTGCGCGGTGCCACGCCGAAGAACGCCGGCGCCAACGCGCGGCCGTGGCGTTTCAGCTCCACGTTCGAACAGGTGGTCACCGACCGCTTCGAGTTCCACGTCGAGATGCCGGGCACGGCGCTCAAGGCCACGGGCTTCGCCAGCGGACGGGCGCAGTCGATCCGCCTCACCGGCGCCGACGACGCCGTCGTCCGCCTCGTCGTCGTGCACGAAGCCAGCCCGCTCTCCCGTGGTCTCGCCGGCCCGCGTCGTGGAGCGGCCGCCACGGACCGCACGCTGCCGCACTACACCGCGTTCTACGAGGCCATCCGGGGGAAGGGCGTCGAGGCGCTCGGTCCTCCGGCCCCGGGCGGGCCGGGGCGGCGCGGCCCGGCGCGGCCCGTGAAGGTCATCGCCGATCCCAACTGCCCGCCGGCGCTCATCTAGGCGTGGTGGTGCTGGCCCGCTATGCGCGGCGCTTCGGCGGCGAGGGCACGATCGTCTCGCTCGCCGACGGCCGCGCGTTCACCGCCGCGCACTGCGTCGCGGCGGTCGACGGCTGCCCGGGTACGGTGATCGTAGGCCCTGGCGGAAGGCAGTGGCGGGTGCGGCGGCGCTGGTCGCCGCGCGGCCGCGACCTCGTCTGGCTCGAGGTCGTCCGCCCGTGCCCCGGGCATCCGGCGAGCCGGAACGACACGCGGCTGGCGCGTCCCGGCAGCCTGCGCCCTGGCGTCGAGGTCGTGTTCCACGCGCACACCGGCCAGCGCTTCGTCGCCCGGCGGGCGGTCGTGGTGTCGGTCTCCGCGTCACGGGCCGTCGCGGACGTCCGCTCGCCGGCAGGCGTGGCGGATGGCGACAGCGGCGGGCCGGTCCTGGCCGGCGGACGGCTCGCCGGCATCGTCATCGCGCGCCTGGGCGCCCCGCGGTCGGCCCACGCCTCGTCCCGGCTCGTGCTGACCCGGCTCGACCTGCACGGTTTCTGTACGGATTCGACCCGTCCGGCGTTCTAGGCAGTTGGCGGCGACGTATTCGTCGTCATGGAGGCCAGATGTCTGACGTGACCGGCGTGGTACCGCGCGACGTGCTTCGTGACCCCAGGGCGTGGCTGGAGGCCAACACGCGTGCCGTGACCCACGTCGCCCGCCGGGTGGCCCGAAGCCGCGGCCTGCACGCTGACGCCTCCGAGGCGCTCGAGTCGGCCGTGCGGGCCCGCCTGGCCGAGGACGATTACGAAGTGCTGCGCCGGTACCGCGGCGACGCCGACATCCGGACGTATCTCGCGGTGGTGGCGTCGCGGCTGCTGCTCGACCATCGGCCCGACGCGTAGGCGTCGTGTACGCAGCAACGCCGGAACGGGGAGGCACCGTCCCGGCGCTGGTTTCACGACGACGCGCATGCGGCGCCGGCGTGATCGAGCCTGTTACGTGTCAGCGGACGTCGCCCTGGCGGCGCGTGACCTGATCCCACACCGTGGCGGCGCCGCCGCCAAGAAGACCGCCCACCACCGCGCCCTTCTTGCCCTTGACGAGCCCGCCCATCACGGCGCCGGCGGCCGTCGAGCCGGCGATGATCGCGACGCTCTTCTTCACCGTGCGCTTCGGGGCCGCGACCTCACGGGTGTCGTAGCTGACCTGACGCGACCGCGGGCGGTAGACTTCGACCGGTTCGGTCAGCACCGCCGGCCGCGCGGACGGGCGCTCGTACCGGTCGGCCACGCGCACGATCTCCGCGGGAGCCGGCGAAACCGGCGCGTAGCGGACCTCCGCCATCTGACCACGCACCGCGACCGGGGCCGGCTCGCTCACGCACGCGACGCTCGGCGCAAGGCCCGCGGCGGTGCGCACGACGGCGCGCTGGCCCGGCTCACACGCCACGGCGAGATCCGGCGGGGCGGCGACCTCCGCGGCAACCGGCACAGCCGTGCCGATCGGTGTATCGCCGGCGCTCGTGGCGCCGACACGCCCGCCGAGATGGAACGCGCCCACGAGTGCGCCGACACCGAGTGCTCCTGCCACCCATCCGGGGATAGTCCGCATGATCAGATCCTCCTGCTCCCCACAACATCAAGGAGCGTGCCGGATCGGACCGGGGGTGAATGTCGCACAAATCCACGCCGGGTGTCGCAGGTGTCCTGTGACGAGTACGGCGACGTGCCTATAATCGCCGCATGGCGCTACTGAGAGGCTGCACGCTCGTGCTGGCGGCGATCGCGCTGCTGCTGCCCGCATCACTCCACGGCGCTGCGGACGACTGGCACGTCGGCGTGCGCGCCGGTCTCATCCAGCCCGGCGACGTGCTGAAGCTCGACATCCGCCCGCCGGACGGCATCACGACGGTGGCCGCGCGGTGGAGCGATCGCGACGTGCCGCTTGCGCGCCAGGCCGACGGCACGTGGCGCGGGCTCTTCGGCATCGATGTCGAGATGGCGCCGGGCCAGAAGGTGCTGACGCTGCGCGGCACACGGCCCACCGGACCGGCCGTGGAAGGCACGCACACGTTCGACGTGGCGCCGAAGGCCGTGCGCACGCGCCGTATCCGCGTGAATCCGAAGTTCGTCAATCCACCGAAGAGCGCGTGGCCGCGCATCCAGGAGGAAACCGCGCTGCTGAACGCGCTCTTCCGCAGGCCGCCGAGCGCGGACCGGTGGTGGGCCGTGGGCGCGGTACGGCCGGTGGAAGGTGTCGCCGTGAGCGGCTTCGGCGTGCGCAGCGTGCTCAACGGGCAGCCGCGCGGACCGCACAACGGCCTCGATCTGGCCGCGGTGACCGGCACGCCCGTCCACGCCCCCACGCCGGGCGTGGTCGTCTACGCGCGGCCGTTCTACTACTCGGGCAACACCGTCATCCTCGACCATGGCCACGGTCTCTTCTCGACGATGGCGCACCTCTCGGTCATCGACGTGAAGGAAGGCCAGCAGGTGACGCAGGGCGAGCTGCTCGGCAAGGTGGGGGCCACGGGCCGCGTGACCGGGCCGCACCTGCACTGGGCGGTGCGCCTGCACGGCGACCGCGTCGACCCGCTGAAGCTCCTCGACGCGCTGGCGCCGGCGGCCGGCGCGCGCTGACGGCGCCTACTTGCCGCCGTCGAGACGCGCGATCGTGGCGCTCGACGGGCCGCGCTGCTTCTTGAGATCCGCCGCCACGCGATCGGCCTGCCGCCAGGCGCGCAGCACGTTCAGTCCGATCACCTTCCTGATGTCGTCGTCCGAGTAGCCGCGCTTCAGGAGTTCGGCCGTGAGCACCGGGTACTTCGAGACGTCCTCGAGCCCCTGCACGACCTCGGTGATGCCGTCGAAGTCGCCGCCCATGCCGATGTGGTCGATGCCGGCCACCTTGCGGATGTGATCGATGTGATCGGCCACCTGCGCCACGGTCGCGCGCGGCGCCGGGTTGGCTTTCCGCCAGGCGTCGAGCGCCTTGTTCACGCCGGCCTCATCGCCCGGCATCGTCTGCTGGAGCCGCGTGCGTTCGGCGCCGAGGCGCTTGTCGTGGGCGATGACCTCGGGCGAGGTGAAGCCCGGCACGAAGGTCACCATCACGACGCCGCCGTTCTTCGGCAGCTGGCGCAGGATGGCGTCGGGCACGTTGCGCGGCACGTCGCCGATGGCGCGCGCATTCGAGTGCGAGAAGATGACCGGCGCCGCCGAGACGCGCAGCGCGTCTTCCATGGTGTCGGGCGAGACGTGGCTCAGATCCACCAGCATCCCGAGCCAGTTCATCTCGCGCACCATCTCTTCGCCGAACTTCGTGAGTCCGCCGTGTTCGGCCTTGTCGGCGGCGGAGTCGGCCCACGGCGTGTTGTTGTTGTGCGTGAGCGTCATGTAGCGCGCGCCGAGCGCGTGCATCTGCCGAAGGGTCGCCAGCGAGCTGTCGACCGAGTGCCCGCCTTCCATGCCGATCATCGAGGCGATGCGGCCCTTCTTGAAGATGCGCTCGACGTCATCGGCGCTGAGCGCAAGCTCGAACGTCTCGGGCCACTGGCGCAGCATGCGGTGCACGACGTCGATCTGTTCGAGCGTCGCCGTCACGGCTTCCGGGGCCGGCATCGTGGAGGGCACGTAGACCGACCAGAACTGCCCGCCGAGTCCGCCGGCGCGCAGGCGCGGGATGTCGGTCATGAGCGACGGCACGCTCTTCGTGATGTCGGCCTTCGCGAGGTCGCGCCCCGGATCGAGCCCGCGCAGCGCCCACGGGTAGTCGTTGTGCCCGTCGATGAGCGGCGCCTGCCCGTGCAGCGCCTTCGCGCGGGCGAGCAGGTTCTGCTGTGCCGAAAGATCGTCTGAGGTCATGAACATCGCAGCCGCGGCGGCCGCGCAAAGGCAGGTGACGGCGAAACGCATGGACCGAATTGTAACGCCCCGGCCCCGGATGGCACGACTCCTGCGCAGCATTCGTGCCAGACGGGGCAGGGCGGAGACAACCGCTAGAGTTTCAGCAATGTCTCTCGCAGGACCTTCGACTGCAGGCGGCTCACCGGCAGCTGCTGGCCGTTGGTGAGCGTCACTTCGTAGGTGCCGCCGGGCATCGGGCTGACCTTCTGGATGAGGTCGAGCGCGGCCAGGGTGCCGCGGCCGAGGCGCACGAAGCGGCGCGGGTCGAGCTTGGCTTCGAGAGCATGCAGGCGGTACGAGATCGTGTAGCGCTCCGTGCTCACGGTCGTGATCTGCAGCAGCTCACCTTCCGCCACGATCGAGGCAATCTGGCGTACCGGCAGGATGATGACTTCGTCCCGTTTCCGCACCGGAATCCGTTCGAGGAAGCTGCGCCGCGTGGCGGTGTCGTAGGCGGCGGCTGCGGCCGAGACACTGCGGGCGCGTTCCGCGGCGCCGGCCTTCACGCGGGCCCGGGCCCGATCGAGCGTGGCCTTGAGGCGATCCTTCTCGACCGGCTTCAGCAGGTAGTCCACCGCGTTCAGCTCGAAGGCCTGCACGGCGAACTCGTCGAAGGCGGTCACGAACGCGATGGCGGGCGTGGCGCCGGCCGAGACGAGCCGCGCCGCGTCGAGCCCGCCGAGTTCCGGCATCTGCAGGTCGAGCAGCGCCACGTCAGGCCGCAGCTGTTCGATGAGCGCGACGGCCTCCGTGCCGTTTGACGCCTCGCCTACGAGTTCGACGTCTGGCAGCGCCGCCAGCAGATTCGCGAGGAACCTGCGCGCCGGACGTTCGTCGTCGGCGATGAGCACTCTGAGCGCAGGCATGCGTGGTTATCCCGCCGCGCGGGCGGTCTGGGCGTCGGTGACGGTGAGGGCGGACGAGATCGGCACGCGCACCTCGGCGCGCGTCACGCCGTCGGTGGCGCCGAGCGACAGCGACGCCCGCGGGCCGTAGTGGCCGGCGAGACGGCGCTCGACGTTGTTCAGGCCCACGCGCGACGAGCGGCTGTCGAGGTCCTCGGCCAGCGGAGCCCCGGTGTTCTCGACGGTGAGCCGCAGGATCTGGCCGGGCGCCGCCCCTTCGAGGCGCGCCCGCACCCGCACTTCGCCGCCGCGGATCGAACGCGCGATGCCGTGTTTCACCGAGTTCTCGACGAGCGGCTGCACGATGAGGCACGGCACGGCCAGCGTGCGCAGCTGCTCGGGCACATCCACCTGCACCTGCAGGCGTTCCTCGAACCGTTCGCGCTCGATGTCGAGATAGTGCTCCACGAGTTCGATCTCGCGGCCGAGCGTGGTCATCTCGCCGTCCGACTTGAGCACGCTGCGCAGCAGCGACGTGAGGCGCAGCAGCGTCTTCAGCGCGCGCGGCGGCGCCGACTCGATGAGGTAGCCGATCGTGGTGAGCGCGTTGAACAGGAAATGCGGGTTGATCTGGGCGCGCAGCGCCCGCAGCTCCGCTTCAGCGGCCAGCCGCTCGATCTCTTCCTCGCGCAGCCGCTGATCGAACCGTTCGAGGCTGAGGCGCACCGCATCCACGCGCCGCGCCGCCAGCAGCGCCGCCTGATCGAGGAACGTGCGATCGTCCGACAGCAGGCGCCGGCCGCCGACGAGCGCGCCGACGCGCAGGGCGAAACGCGGCGGCTCCGTCGTCGGCACGGGCACGTCGGTCGTGACGTGTTCGCCGGGCGCCGGCGCGGCCTGGTCCGCCACCCACCACACGCGCTCCGCGTTCATGGCCGTGGCGACCGCCGCCGCCGAGCGGTCGAGCACACCTTCCACGGTGTCGCACCCCTGCAGCGTGGCCGCCAGCGACGTGCGCAGCTCCGCGAAGTTGCGGCGGCCGAGCAGCGTCGAATCCACGAACGACGTGACCGCGCGCCGCAGTGTGGGATAGAGCACCGCCGTCAGCACCCAGCAGGCCAGCAGCAGCGCCACCGCGAACGGGCCGGCGGGCACCGCACTCACCGCCGCGTAGAGCACCATCGCCATGGCCACGACGGCCAGCAGCGTGAGCGCCTGCTTCAGGAAGAGGTCCGCGAGCGCGAAGCGGTACTCCTGGTAGAGGATGGCGAAGGCGAGCGGCAGCACGGCATGGTGGCCGACGAGCTCCGCCATCCAGCCGCCGGCGTCGTCATGGAAGTGCCCGAGGTGGTTGGCCGACACCGCGAAGAGCGCCAGTGCCAGCATCCAGAGCGCGCGGCGGCCGTTGGTCTGGCTGCGCGTGAGCACGCCGAGGGGCACGACCAGGGCGCCGAAGGCCACGGTCAGGATCGTGAAGGCCACGGCCGAGGGCTGCTGATCGCCCGAGGCCAGCGTGCGCAGCTGCAGCACGGTGGCGGCGGCGCTGCAGAGATACGCGACGGCGATGAGATACCGGCCGCCCCGCACGTCGCGCGCCACCGAGTGCACGACCACGGCGGCGAGCGTGGCCAGCGCCGCGAACGAGACGCCGCTCAGCCACGATTCCGGCCCGGTGCTGCCGGTGCGGCTGAGCACGTAGTCGCCGAGCTCGCCGAGGTTCCAGACGAGCCCGAGCAGCGCGGTGAGGAAGGGCAGGCGATCACTGCGATCGGCCGAGGCGCGGCCCCGGCGCACGAGGCCCAGCAGCATCGCGCAGAGCGCGGCGCCGGTGATGAACCCGACCAGGTTCAGGAGTTCCGCCGGGTGGTAAGGCCCCACGAGCGAATTGTAGACCTCGCGGGGCGGGCCCGACGCTGAACCGCCTCACGAATGGGTGTCATTCGCCCGTGAGTGCACGAAATCCGCCGGTGAACGGTGCGACATCGCGGACGTCGCCGGCGCCCGGCAACGGTGCCATAATCCGCGCGGCTCCCGTGCGGTGCCGGCCACATGGCGCGGCTGTCCGGGGCGGCTCGAGGAGGATGGAATGACGCGCAAAGCAGTGCTCTGGTTCGTGGCCACCGGATGTGCCGTGGCAATCGCGGCGGCGGTGCCGCAGGCCGGCCAGCGCGCCGCGCAGGCGCCCGCGGGCAAGCCGGCTCCGGCCCCGGCGGCGATGAAGGTCGACCCCCGCGTGGCGACCCTCAAGCAGCAGGTCCTGGCCGACGTGGGTTCGCCGGCGATGTACGACTTCGGCCAGGTGATGACCGACATGGTCTTCAGCTACGGCGAACTCGGCTTCCAGGAAGTGGAGACCACGAAGTACCTGACCGGCGTGCTGAAGGAGAACGGCTTCAGCATCGAAACCGGCGTGGCCGGCATTCCCACCGCGTGGGTGGCCAAGTGGGGCAGCGGCAAGCCCGTCATCGCCCTCGGCTCGGACGTGGACTGCATCCCGCAGGCGTCGCAGAAGCCGGGCGTCACCTTCCGCGATCAGATCGTGGAGGGCGCGCCCGGGCACGGCGAAGGCCACAACTCCGGCACGCCGCTCAATATCGTGGCGGCGATCGCGGTCAAGCGCATCATGGAGCGCGAGAAGCTGCCAGGCACGATCATGATCTGGCCCGGCATCGCCGAAGAGCAGCTCGGCACCAAGGCGTATTACGTGCGCGCCGGGATGTTCAAGGACGTGGACCTCGTCATGTACAACCACGTCGGCTCGAACCTCTCGACCGGCTGGGGTGATGGCGGCGGCAACGGCATGATTTCGCTCGAGTACATGTTCGAAGGGGAGACCGCGCACAGCGCCGGCGCCCCGTGGCGCGGCAGAAGCGCCCTCGACGCGGTGGAGCTCATGAACGTGGGCTGGAACTACCGCCGCGAGCACCTCCGCCTGCAGCAGCGCTCGCACTACGTCATCACCAACGGCGGCGACCAGCCGAACGTCGTGCCGCGCAACGCCGGCGTCTGGTACTACCTGCGCGAGACCAACTACGACGGCATCAAGAATCTGTGGGACGTGGCGGACAAGATGGCCCAGGGCGCTGCGCTCATGACCAACACCACGTTCACCTCGCGCGTGCTGGGTTCGGCCTGGCCGTCGCACATGAACCGCACGATGGCCGAGACGCTCCACGCCAACATCCAGCAGGTGGGGCTGCCCACGTGGAGCGAGGCGGACCTGACGCTTGCGAAGGCCACGCAGAAGGAGCTGAACGTGCCCGTCGTGGGCCTCGCCACGCAGATTCCGGCGCTGCGCGGCCGCGAGTCGATGCCCGACGACGACAAGCGCGGCGGCGGCTCGGACGACATCGGCGACATCTCGTGGACGGTGCCCACCGTGTCGCTCTCGTTCCCGGCGAACTTCCAGGCCGGCCCCGGCCACAACTGGGCCAACGCCATTCCGATGGCGACGCCCATCGCCCACAAGGGTGTGAACGCCGGCGCCAAGGCGCAGGCGATGACGCTGCTCGAGTTCATGATGCGGCCCGAGCTCGTGACGGGTGCCCGCGACTACTTCGTGAACGTACAGACGAAGAACCACAAGTACACGCCGCTCATCCGCGCCGAGGACCAGCCCGCGATTCACCTGAACAAGGGCATCATGGACCGCTACCGCACCGAGATGAAGAAGTACTACTTCGACAACACGAAGTACAAGACCTACCTCGATCAGATGAAGGCGCAGTTCGGCTACTCGTATCCCACCGTGCGCCCCGGCACGGGCACGCAGCAGTAGCGCCGGTCACGAGTCACCGGCCTGGCACGTCCCGACAGGGAGCCGAGCACCGTCTCGGCTCCCTGTTCGTTCGTACAGGTGCCGCGGCCGCGCCACGGACGGCAGGCCGTACAATCGAGCGTACATGGCACGATCCTCGCCCGCCTTCGGTCCTCCCTCCCTCGCTTCCAGGTTCGGCGCCTTCGTGGCCGAGCAGCATCCCGCGGTGCTGCGCCTCGCGCTGGAGGTGTTCGAGGCCACGGGCGGCGGCAAGCTGAAGCCGCGCGACAAGGCCGGCCTCGAGGCCCTGCGTCCGATCTTCCGGCGCGAACTGGCGAGCCGTCTCTATCGCGAACTCTCGGGCGGCGAGACCCTCGACGAGACCACGCCCGGTGTCTCCGGCATCCGCCGGCTCGAGCAGGCGCGCGCGCAGATTGCGGAAGCCTGCGACGGCTGGCTGCAGCGCGAAGCGCTGAGCGCGTCGCTCACGAACGACGAGCGCAAGGAGATCCTGCGCGGCATGTGCCTGACGCGCGCGGTCGACAACCGGCTCAAGCAGCTCTTTCTCGGCGGTGAAGTGCGCTGGGGCATGAAGACGTTTCCGGGCAAGGGGTTCCGCTCGCTCGGTCAGGAAGCGATCTACGCCGGCGCGCTGCGGCTGAAGCGCGGGAAGAAGTTCCGCGGCGCCGACGGCGCGTGGAGCGGCGACGTCATCGCGCCGATGATCCGCGATCTCGGCTTCACGCTGGCGATGCATGGCGACGAAGACGCCGTCGCGATGATCCTGCGGGCGCAGCTCGGCAAGGGCGGGCCGCCGCTCCACGGCAAGGATCTGCACACCGGCGATTTCTCCTGGGGCGTGCTGCCGGCTGCGGCGCCGCTTGGTATCGGCACGCTGACGATGGCCGGCATGGCGATGGCGTTCGCGCGCGAAGGCAGCAGCCGCGTGGCTGTGTCGTTCATCGGCGACGGCGGCAGCTCGCTCGGCGAGTGGCACGAAGCGATCAACACCTGCGCGGTCGGCCGGCTGCCGGCGATCTTCTGCGTGCAGAACAACCAGACGGCGCTCTCGACGCCGGTGGGCGGGAACACCGCGGCGCGGGTATTCGCCGACAAGGCCGCCGGCTACGGCATCCCCGGCGTGACGATCGATGGCACGGACGCGGATGCGGTGGCGGGCGCCTTCGCGTGGGCGGCCGACCGCGCGCGCAGCGGCGCCGGCCCGGCACTGATCGAACTGGTTGCGATGCGGATGTGCGGGCACGCCCATCACGACGACATGCTCTATCTGGGCAAGGAGATGCCGCCGTCCTGGGACTATCCAGAGCTGCAGCCGGGCGGTTACGCCAACCCCGACCTCTATGAGTTCTGGGCCGCCCGCGATCCGATCGCGCGTTATGCCGCGCGGCTCGAAGCCGAGCGGGTCATCAACGGCGGCGAGCTGTCGCGTCTTCAGAAATGGGCGGACGCGCTCGTCGAGACGCAGGCGCAGCGGGTGATTGCCGAGGCGTGGCCCGAGCCGCACACGGCCGGCGTGGGCGTGTTCGCCGGAGAGGCGCCGCGCACGCGGATCGAAGTGCTCGATCCGGCCCGCCGGCCCACCGACCTCGAGCCGCCGCCACTGCCCGCCCTCGAGTTCGGCCGCCCCGTGGACGCGAAGGGCCGCACGTTCCTCGAGGGGATCCGGCTCGGCGTGGGCGACGCCCTCGCGGCCGATCCGCGCGTGTTCGTCTACGGCCAGGACGTGGCCGGGCCCTACGGCAACGCGTTCCTGCTGCTCGAGCCGCTCGTCGCGGAGTTCGGCGATCGCCTCGTCAACTCGACGCTCTCAGAGGGCGCCGTGCTCGGCGTGTGCGTGGGCGCCGCGCTGGCCGGGCTGCGGCCGATCGGCGAGATGCAGTTCAACGACTTCGTGGCGACCGGCTTCAACCAGCTCGTGAACAACGCCGCGAAGATCCGCTACCGGTGGGGCGCGGACGTGCCGATCGTGGTGCGCATGCCATGGGGCGGCCTGCGCTCCGGCGGGCCGTTCCACAGCCAGAACACCGAGGCGTGGTTCTATCGTACGCCCGGCCTCAAGATCGTCGTGCCATCCACGCCCGAGGACGCGCGCGGACTGCTCGCGGCGGCGGTGGCCGATCCCGATCCCGTGCTCTTCTACGAGCACATCGCGCTGTACCGCGATCCGCGGATCCGGCAGGCCCTCGACGATGCCGCTCCGGCGCCGACTCCGATTGGCGTGGCGGCGCTGCGGCGCGCCGGTTCGGATCTGGCGCTCATCTCGTACGGCGCCTACGTGCACGAGTGCCTGCGCGTGGCCGAGACGCTGGCGAAAGAAGGCATCGAGGCCGCGGTGCTCGACCTGCGGACGCTCGCGCCGCTCGATCGCGCCGCGGTGCTGACGGTGGCGAGACACTGCGGGCGCGTGCTCGTCGTGCACGAAGACGCCCGCACCGGCGGCATCGGCGAGAGCATCGCCGCCATCATCCAGGAAGAGGCGTTCGAGTGGCTCGATGCGCCGGTTCGTGTGCTGGGTGCGCTCGATACGCCGGTGCCCTACGCGCCGCCGCTCGAGGAGCAGTATCTCGTGAGCGAGGCCGAGATCGTCCAGGCGGCCAGGCTGCTCGCCGCCTACTGAACGACGACCCGCACGTCGTCCGACGCCGGACTCGGTCCGACCTCGTTGGCGCCCTTGACGCGGACGTAGTACACGCCCGGCGGCACGCCGGGGATGCCGATGGACGTGAGGCGTCCGACCCGTGCCGAGCCGGCGCGCTGGCCGGGCGCGAACCCGAACTCGATCTCGAAGTCGGTCGTGTCGCCCGGGTCCTTCCAGGTGAGTGAGACGTTGTTGCCGCTGACCGACGCCTCCAGCGCCGTCGGCGCAAACGGCGAGCGCACGAGCACGGCCACGGCGGTGCAGTTCGGCGTGGACCCGCGTTCCCCGATGGCCGCACCTCCGCCGCCGAGTGAGCCCAGGACGTCGGCAGTCTCCCGCTTCACGCCGTTGGGAGCGACCGCATCGATGTCCACCGCCTGACATGTCTTCTCGACCAGATCTTCGCCGGCGACACGTCCGGACCTCAGGAGTGTGACGCGCGTTTCGGTTCGCAGCGTGTAGGCGCCAGTCATCCATCGGCCTGGTAGTGTCTGGGCGGTTCGGATCACCACAGGATCCGGTGGCATGAATGTCACCCGCGCGCGGCCGACCTCGGTCAGCCGCAACGGATCCACGGCCACCAGAAAGTCGCCCTGGCGGATGAGCAACAGGTTCCGCGGGGCATCCACCGTGGCGTTGGCGGCCGAGAACTGGTTCGACGACCCCAGCACGACTCCGGTCACGGCGTCGAGCACGGAGATTCCACCGTCGTCCACCCAGATGACGCGTCCCGCGGGATCGGCACGGACTGCGGTCAGGATACCGGAGCGCTTCCACCGTCGAAGTTCCTGACCGGTCGTGGCGTTGGCCACCACCACCCAGGTGACGCGAGCGCCGTTCTCGAACGCTGCCTCCAGGTAAAAAGCTTCGTTCGTCTCAGCGGCGTAGGCGAGATCGACGATCGAGAGCGCAGACGTGCCGAGGCGGACCGCCGGCGCGCCGCGCAGGTCCACCGTCCACACCTCGTAGCGGGCGAATCGTGACAGCCCGATGAACAACCGTGGCTGGTGCGAATCGGCAGCGAAGATCCGGGTGCTGTAGTACGGATCCGGGCCAGAGGGGTCGGCAGGCAGGAGCGCCGTCCCATCGAGCAGCGTTCTGGTGCGCCGATCGAAGGCCACCAGCGAATTCCCGCCCCATGCGAGGTAGCGGCCGCCGGCCACGGCGACCACGCCCGAGACATTCGGGGGATCGGGGCCCGGGGGCAGGCGATCGATTGGCGTGATCGCCCTGATCGCGCCGAAGCCGGTCACGGTCGCGTCCACTTCAACGGCGCGGCCCTGGTTGTTCACGAACGTGAAGAGTTCGAGCCGCTCCTGGGCGAGAGCCGCGCCCTGACATGTCAGGGTCGTGACTGCCGACAGGAGCAGCACGCGCACGGAACGGGCAGGCGACAGCAGCAGCATCGTTTGTCCTCTTCTACGGCACCACGACTCGGACTTCGCTCGACAGCGGGGAAGGTCCCACCTCGTTCATGGCCTTCACGCGCACGTAGTACACGCCCGGCGGCACGCCGGGGATGGCGATCGAGGTGCCAGTGCCGACGGCGATGGCGCCGGCGCGCTGACTCGGCGCGAAGCCGAATTCGAGCTCGAACTCCGTGGTG
>CADEFD010000067.1:13400-26212 GCA_902826515.1 uncultured Acidobacteriota bacterium | reverse complement strand
TCTCCTGGACCTTGCCGTGGCAGTTCTGGCACGCGACCATCGGCTGGCCGGCCTCATCGACGAGCGGCAGCTTCGACGTGCCGTCGGCGTTCTTCGCGTTCAGGTGCGCGGAGTGGTCGAAGTAGACGAAGTCGGCCAGGTCGTGCACCTTGACCCACGGAATCGGCTCGCCGCGATCCCAGAAGGCTTTCATCTTCAGCACCCACTCGCGGTTCAGGCCCACGTTGGTGTGGCAGTTCATGCAGACGGCGGTCGAGGGCAGCGTCGCGTGCCGGCCCTTGTAGGGCATCGTGTGGCAATACACACACGGGATGCCGAACCCGCCGACGTTGACCTGTTCGCCCCGGTCGTTGGTCTCCATCACCGGCACGCCGGCCATCCGCTTGTGCGAGAACGCGATGGGCTGACGTGGCTCGTAGCCCTGCCGCACGTTGCTGAAGGCGTAGCCGAGCGCGCCCGTCAGCGCCACGGCGATGACGAGGGTGATGAGGCGGGCGGAGGATCTCCTGCCGTTCATCTCAGAACTCTCCTTGTGGAAGCGGCGGCACCCGCCGACGCGCGAAGGCTTGCGGGTTCGCCGGCGCGCGGCGCGACCTCCTCGTCATCGAAGAGGATGCGCACGGCGGGCGTCTCGAGGTCGTCGAACTGGCCGCTCGTCGCGGCCCAGATGAAGAAGCCGACGGCGATGGCGGCGATGAGCAGCGCCAGCGGCAGCAGGACGAAGATGGTCTCCACGTCAGGCCTCCGCCGCCGAGGAACGCGCGCCGGCCCGGCCGGGACGCGCGAAGGTGCGGGTGAGCGCCGACGACAGCACGACCGTCAGCGACGAGACGGGCATCAGCACGGCGGCGAGCAGCGGGCCGACGATGCCGGCGAGCGCCAGCGACGAGGCGCCGATGTTGTAGACGAGCGAGAAGGCGATGTTGCGCCGGATGACGCCGCGCAGGCGGCGGGCGCCGTCGAGGATCTCGAGGAGCGGGCGCAGGCCCTCGCGCGTGAGCACGATGTCGGCGGCGACGATGGTGGCGCCCATGCCGCCCTGCACCGCGATGCCGACGTCGGCGAGCGCCAGCGCCGCGGCGTCGTTCACGCCGTCGCCCACCATCACGACGGCGCCGTCGCCGTCGCGGCCGGCGACGAGGGCGGCCACGGCGTCGCGTTTGTCTTCGGGCGTGAGACCGCCGATGGCGTCGTCGGCCGCGAGGCCGAGCGCCGCGCCCACGCGCCGCACCACGTCGGGATGGTCGCCCGAGAGGATGCGCACGCGGATGCCGCGGGCGACGAGGGCGGCGACGGTGGCGCGCGAGTCGACGCGCAGTTCATCGCCGATGCCGGCCACACCGGCGAGACGTCCGTCCACCGCGACGAAGACTGGACTGAGACCCTCGGCGACCATCGCGGAGGAGGCGGTGGCGAACGTCTCCGGCACGCGGCCGGCATCGACATGGAAGGCCGTGCCCACACGCACCTCGTGGTCGTCCACGCGGCCCGAGATGCCCCGGCCGGGGACTTCGACCACGGTGTGCACGGTGGGCACGGCGTAGAGGCCGCGTCCCGGGGCGGCCTGGAAGGCGCGGGCGACCCGATGCGACGATTCCGCTTCGAGCGCGCGGGCGTACTGCAGCGCCGCGTCCTCGCCCTGCCAGCGCACGACGGAGGCGCGGCCCTCGGTGATGGTGCCCGTCTTGTCGAGCAGCACCGTCGAGACGTGACGCAGGCGCTCGAGCGCGTCCGGATTCTTCACGAAGATGCCGGCCCGGGCGGCGCGCATCAGGGCCACCGACATGGCGAGCGGCACGGCCAGCCCGAGCGCGCACGGGCACGACACGACGAGCAGCGCGACGACGCGCGTCATCGCCACCTCGGGACCGAACTGCGTCCAGCCGATGCCCACGGTGGCGGCCGCCACGACGAGCAGCACCTGCACGAAGCGGCGGGCCATCACGTCGGTGGTCTGCAGCAGCGACGGCTTGCGCGAGAGCGCCTCCTGCACGATGGCGAGCAGCGCGCCGACGCGCGTCTGGGCGCCGGTGGCGTTCACGCGCACGAGCAGACGGGCGCCGAGGTTGGTGGCGCCGGCGTTCACGCCGTCACCGTCGGTGACCGCGAGCGGCGCCGTTTCGCCCGTGAGCACGGCGTTGTCGAGCGCCGAGCGTCCCGACAGCACGACGCCGTCCACCGGCACGAGTTCGCCGCTGCGCACTTCCACGACGTCGCCGGGCACGAGCGCCGAGAGCGGCACTTCGACCACGGTCGCGTCCGTGCCGGTGCCGTCCACCCGGCGGGCGAACTCGAGGAACGCGACGCCGCGCAGGCTGTCGGCGCGTTCGAGCGCGGCCCGTTGCGCGCTGCGCTGCAGCTGGCGGGCGCCGAGGAGTGCCGCCACGAGCATCGCGAGCGAGTCGAACCAGAGGGGGCCGGTGCCGGTGAGGGTGTTCCAGGCGCTCGCGGCCGAGGCGACGGCGAGCGCAATCGCAATCGGCAGGTCGATGTGCACGATGCCGGCGCGCAGGCCCGCGATGGCGGTCTGGAAGAAGGGCGTCGCCGAGAAGAAGATGACCGGCAGCGCGACCACGAGCGAGAGCCAGCGGAAGAACGCCTCGTAGGGCGAGGCCATACCGGAGTACTCGCCGGCGTAGAGGGCGCCCGAGACGAACATCAGATTCATCGCGCAGGCCGTGGCCACGCCCAGGCGGGCCAGCCCGGCACGATCTTCCGAGCGGCGGGCATCCTGCACACGCGCCGCCTGGTGCACGTGCGGCGTGTAGCCGAGCCGATCGAGCGCGCGGCCGATCGTGGAGAGGCGCGTGTGCGCCGGCCGCCAATTGATCTCCGCCACGGCGCTGCCGTAGTTGAGCCGCACTTCGTCCACGCCAGAGAGCACCGCGGGGAGCTTTTCCACCAGCCACACGCAGGCGGCGCAGTGCACCCCTTCGAGGTAGAGCCGGGTGCGGCGGCGATCGCCGCCGAGGTCCTCGGTGGCCGGGGTCTGCACGCGCGCGTCGTCGAAATCCTCGAAGCTGCGCCCCGTGACGGTGGCCGGTTCGAGCGCCCCCTGCTGCTGGCCCACCAGGCGGTAGTACTGATCGAAGCCCCACTCGCGCACGAGGGTGTAGACCTGCCGGCAGCCCGCGCAGCAGAACTGCGTGTCGTCGGCCGGGCGCACGAGGGCGAGCGGCACCGGCTGCCCGCAGTGCGAGCAGGCGGCGGCCGCGGCCGGCGCGCGACGGGCGGACAGGGGCGTCATCGCGCGGCCACCTCCGTGACCGGTGCGATGTGGAGGCGCGCGCCATGCACGAAGTGGAGGCTCTGCTGCAGGGCGTCGAGGCGGAAGTCCCACGCCCCCGGTTCGTCCACGCGGATGAGCGTGCGGTAGTGCCCGGCCGCACCCGGCAGCGCCACGAGGTCGCCGTGCTGGTTCAGGCGCTGGTCCGACGGGCGGATGGCGAAGAGCTTGCCGGACAGACCCGTCACCGGCTGTCCGGCGGGATCGACGACGGTGATGTCCACGGGCCGCGGCATGCCGGGCGTGAGCGGGATGCCCTCGGGCAGTTCGTAGCGCACCGTCCAGCCGAGCTTCAGGCTGGCCTCGGCCACGGCTTCATTCGCGTCCCAGCTCTGCGCCGTCTCGTAGTACCCCTGAATCGGCCGCGGCGAATCGGGCCGTGTCGCCACCCATACGAGCACACCGCAGGCGACGACCGACATCGTGAGGTGGCCGCCGATGTAGATTGGCCAGCGATATTCGGACACGAGGCGGAAGAACTTCATTTGTCCCGTCCTTGCGCGTCGTATGGCCCGAGCAGCAGGAACTCGATCTCCTTGCGGTAGCCGCCGTCGGACGTCACGAGGTACCGCACGGTGGCCTGGCCGTCGTGGAAGCGGCTCTGCGGCACGGTCGTGACGGCGTTCACCGTGACCACCTTCTCGCCGGCGACGACGATCGGCGACTCGCTAACAACGAGCGTGGCGTCGTCGGGGCTCAGCACCGTGACGTCGAATCGCTGCTGCTGCCCGAGCTGATTGGTGAAGCGCATGCGCTGCTGGTTGGCGACGGCGCCGGAGTTGAGCACGCGGTAGGGTTCGCGGCCGCCGCGCACCACTTCCACGAGCGCATCGGCGCGGGTGAAGACGAGCGTGCCAAGCGTGCCCCAGGCCACGAGCATCAGCGCGAGGTAGACGAGGTTGCGCGGACGCACGAGGTGCTTCGCGCTGCCCTTCTGTTCGTTCTCGGACGTGAACTTGATGAGGCCCGTGGGGCGGCCGAGTTTCACCATGACCTCGTCGCAGGCATCCACACACTGCGCCGTGCCGATGCACTCGACCTGCAGGCCGCGGCGGATGTCGACGCCCGTGGGGCACGCCGCCACACAGGCGCCGCAGTCGATGCAGGCGCCGGCGCCGGCCAGCAGTTCCCTCGAGCGCGTACGCGGTTCGCCGCGGGCCGTGTCGTAGGCGACAAGCAGCGTGTCCTTGTCCGAGAGCACGTTCTGCAGCCGGCCGTAGGGGCAGGCGATCGTGCACATCTGGTCGCGGAACCAGCCGAAGTCGAACACGATGAGGCCGGTGACGGCGGCAATCGCAAAAAGGGCGCCGGTCCACTTCGACGGCTCGTACAACAGGCCCGGCGCGAGCGCCGCCCATCCGGTGAAGTAAGCCACGAAGGTGGTCGCCATCGCGAGCGCCACGAGCGTGAACGTGCCCCACTTGGCCGCCTTGATGCCCAGCTTTCTGGCGGACCAGGGCTCCTTGTTGAGCCGCCGCTGGTTCGTGGGCCCGCCTTCGATGAAAGCTTCGATCGGGCGGAAGAGGAACTCGAGATACACCGTCTGCGGACAGCCGAAGCCGCACCACACGCGCCCGAACGTCGAGCCGACGAAGAACACCGTCACGACGACACCGATGCCGAATGCGGCGAGCAGCAGGTTGTCGGTCGGGTGGAACGTGGCGCCGAACAGGTGGAACCGGACCGTCGACAGATCGAGCAGCACCGCCGGGTGATCGCCGATCGGGACGAGCGGCAGCGCGAAGAACAACACCATCAGTGCGTAGGCGATGCGCCGGCGGATGTGCCAGTAGTGCCCCTTGCGCACCACCGGGTGCATGAACTTGCGCGAGCCGTCGGCCGAGATGCTGTAGAGCAGCTCCTCGGGCGGTGCGATCTCGAAGATGCGCTCGTGCCCCGCGGGCGGGCCGGCGGCGCCACCCGCGGTGCGGGTGTGAACGGTCGTGGACATGGCGTCAGCGGCCAGGAATCGCTTCCGCCACGAACGGGTCGCCCTCGGGGGCGCGCGGGTTCGGCGGAGTCGAGCCTTGCAGGCTCCTCACGTAGGAAACGAGCGCCGCCAATTCGTCGGGGCGCAGCGCGCGGCCCCACGGCGGCATGCCCTTGGCGGGCCAGCCCTTGGCGATGCTCTGGAACACCTGTTCGACCGAGCCGCCGTGAATCCAGCGGTCGTCGGTGAGATTCGGACCGATGAGGCCCTGCGCCTTGTCGCCGTGGCAGGCGGCGCAGGTCCGCGTGAAGCGCGATTCGCCGGCGGCCAGCACGGCGTCGTTCGCGGCGCCGCCGAGCAGCTCCGCCGGTGACGGCGGCACGATCGGGTTGGCGTCGAAGTGCGACTGCACGGCCGTGACCGTCTGCACGGTCTCGGCGCGGTACTCGGCGTCCATCGTGCCCTCACCGAAGCTGAGGGCGTAGAAGATCAGGTAGCCGGCGGAGAAGATGAGCGAGCCCCACCAGATGGCCATCAGCCATCCGGGCATCGGGTTGTCGTACTCCTTGATGCCGTCGAGCTCGTGCAGGACTTTGTCTTCGTACTGTGCCATGGCGTGCTCGCTTATCCCTGGGGCTCGTCGTCGAGGGCCATGCGCGCGCGCGCGTCCAGTTCGTCCGGACGCGCCCTGAACACCTGCACGGCGACCACGAGGTAGACCGCGACGAAGAACAACATCGAGGCCACGGCCCACGTGGCGGCGTTGGTGCTCGCTCCGAGTTCCTGCAGCATGGCTACCTCGACGCCCCGCCGCCGGCGACGGCCGGCGCGGGAGAAGGCGCCGGGACGACGCCCGCCGCGTAGGGGAGCTGCGCCACCGGACGTTTCCAGCGGATGTCGGAGCCGAGGCGCTGCAGATACGCGGTGAGCGCCACGATTTCCTTGTCGGCGAGGCCCGTCGGCCCCTGCTGCGATTCGACCTCGGCGGCAATCGCCCGGGCCTGCGTGTCCATCGTGTCGGCCGCGATGGCGATCTCACCCTCGCTGTAGGGCACGCCGAGCGTGCGCAGCGCGCGCATCTTGGCGCCGATGAGGCTGGTGTCGAAGTGGCTCGTGAGCAGGTGCGGATAGGCCGGCATGATCGAGCCCGGCGTCGTCGACGACGGCCGCTGCATGTGCCGCACGTGCCAGAGCGACGGATACTTGCCGCCCACGCGGTGCAGGTCGGGGCCGGTGCGCTTGGAGCCCCACTGGAACGGCCGGTCGTAGACGTATTCGCCGGCCTTCGAGTACTCGCCGTAGCGCTCCGTCTCGTAGAGGAACGGCCGCACGAGCTGCGAGTGGCAGTTGTAGCAGCCCTCGCGCACGTAGATGTCGCGGCCCACGACTTCGAGCGGCGTGTAGGGCGTGACGCTCGCGATCTCCTTCACGTTCGACTTGTTGAAGAACATCGGCAGGGCTTCGACGAGCGAGCCCACGGCGAGCGCCAGCGCCGTCAGCACCGTGAAGGTGACGGTGCGCGATTCGAGCATGCGGTGGAAGCCATGCCGGATCGCGTGCTGGAAGGAGTAGAGCGCGTAGTCGTAGGTGTTGGCGGGCGTGACGGCGCCGGGCGCCACGTTCTCGCGCACGAGCGGCGGCGCCAGCACCTCGGGCTCCACGGCGTAGTCGGCCGGGGCGCTGCGAATCGTCTTGAAGAGATTCCAGCAGAACACCAGCAGGCCGGCGAAGAAGAGCAGGCCCGAGAGCAGCCGCACCCAGTACATCGGCACGATGCGCACGACCGTCTCGATGAAGTCGGGATAGACGAGCCGGCCGTCGGGTTCGAAGGCGCGCCACATCGCCCACTGCGTGATGCCGGCCACCCACATCGACACCTGGTAGCCGATGAGGCCGATGGTCGCGACCCAGAAGTGGAACGTCGCCGCCTTCACCGAATAGAGCTGCGTCTTGTAGAGGCGCGGGATGGCCCAGTAGAGGATGCCGAACGAGAGGAAGGCGTTCCAGCCGAGCGCGCCGGCGTGCACGTGGCCGATCGTCCAGTCGGTGAAGTGCGAGACGGCGTTCACCGACTTGATCGACATCATCGGCCCTTCGAAGGTCGACATGCCGTAGTAGGTGACGGCCACGATCATGAACTTCAGGATCGGGTCTTCGCGCACCTTGTGCCAGGCGCCGCGCAGGGTGAAGAAGCCGTTCACCATGCCGCCCCACGAGGGCATCCACAGCACCAGCGAGAAGAGCATGCCGAGCGTGGAGGCCCACTCGGGCACCGCGGAGTAGTGCAGGTGGTGCGGGCCGGCCCAGATGTAGACGAAGACCAGCGACCAGAAGTGCATGATCGAGAGCCGGTAGCTGAACACCGGACGCTCGGCCGCCTTGGGCAGGTAGTAGTACATCAGGCCCAGGAACGGCGTGGTGAGGAAGAAGGCCACGGCGTTGTGGCCGTACCACCACTGCATCAGCGCGTCTTTCACGCCGGCATAGGCCGAGTAGCTGCCGAGCAGCGAGTACGGCACCACCATGCTGTTGCCGATGTGCAGGATGGCCACGGCGACGATGGTGGCGATGTAGAACCAGATGGCGACGTAGAGGTGCTTCTCGCGCCGGGTGGCGATGGTGCCGAAGAAGTTCACCGCGAAGGTGACCCACAACACGGCGATGACGATGTCGAGCACCCAGGGCAGCTCGGCGTACTCCTTGCCCTGCGTGTTGCCGGTCACGAGCGCGACCGCGGCGGCGACGATGAGCAGCTGCCAGCCCCAGAAGTGGAACGCCGACAGCTTGTCGCTGAAGGTGCGCGCCTTCAGCAGCCGCTGCATCGAGTGGTAGACGCCGCCGAAGATGATGTTGCCGCAGAACGCGAAAATCACGGCGTTCGTGTGCAGCGGGCGGAGCCGGCCGAAGGTCAGATACGGCGCCAGGTTCAGCGCCGGCAGGAAGAGCATGGCGGCGATGAGGACGCCGACGAGCATCCCGACCACGGCCCAGACCACGGCGGCGATGAAAAAGAGCCGTGGACTCCGGTCATCGTAACGAACGCTGTTGCTCATCGGGTGTGCGCTCTCGCGAGCCCTCGCTTCTCGCCGCGGCACACACCGGGTGCGTCGCGGGTGATCCCACTGTTCCGGAGAGGACACAGGGCAAGCATCGTTCCAGCCCCCGACTTGCTCGAACGCCCGTTCTAATCGCCGATCGGACGATCCGGCGGCGGGTGAGTCCCGGGGAAAACTGCCCGACCTTGGGAGAATTGCCCCTCCGTCCCGGGGCCGTCCGGGGCGGCGCGGATGTCGCCACTTGTCTCCGCGGGAGGCGCGCCGATCCTGCGCTGCGCGGACCGGGTTAGGATGGATTCATGGCACGAACGGCGATTCTTCTGGCGGGAGTGTTGGCGGTGGCGTCGATGGGCGTGGTGGCGGCGCGCACCCAGGGCGCGACGACCAACGACGGGGTCTATACGGCCGAGCAGGCCGCGAAGGGCAAGGAACTCTACGGACAGGTGTGCGAGAGCTGCCACAACCCGGGCAAGTTCGCCGGCGCCGAGTTTGCGCGCGCCTACGGCAGCAAGCCGCTCTCGGAGATCGACGCCGGCATGAGCGAGATGCCGATGGACAACCCCGGCAGCCTCAAGCGCGAGGATGTGGCGACACTCATCGCCTACTTCCTCGAGATGAACAAGTACCCGGCCGGGCAGAAGACGCTGAGCGGCGAGGCCGACGACCTCAAGGCCATCATGGTGGCCCCGCGCCCTTAGGCACCGTCGCCGCCGGTCAGATCAGGCGTTCCCGGATCTCGGGCGGCGGAATGTCACAGGCGTTCGACCGTCCCGCCAGGCGATGGCGGACGGCCGCGACCACCCCGTAGGCGCCGTCGCGCAGCGGTCTGGGGATGAGCAGCGCCGCGGCGGCGAGCGACCACGGCAGCGGCAGCCGGCGGGCGATCCGCAGCACGGCCGTGGACTTCCGGTAGAGCCGTCCGTCTTCGATGAGGATGATGCTGCGCGTGGATTCGCGCGTCTCACCGAATTCGGCCAGCAGCGCCTGGGCGGCCGGTGTCTGCGAGGCGCCGAAGCGGAAGTACCCCTCCGGGTCGCGCGTGGCGATGAAGGTCACCGAACGTTCGCAGAACGCGCAGGTGCCGTCGAACAGCACGATTCCGTGCGCGCGGGCGGTGGCAGCCATCCTGTTCTAGGACGCCGGCGACCCGAGGGCGGTTCGCACCTGATACACGTGCACGCGCGGGGCGTCGCCGTACACGGTCGTGAGATAGACGCGGCGCGTCGCCGGGTCGTAGGTGGCGCCGCGCATGCTGGCGCTGCCGTGGTCGCTCATGTCCGGCAGCGTCCACGTGGCGTAAGGCCGCACGTCCCAGGGCGCCATCCGGCCCGCCTTCACCGCCGCCAGATCGCCGGCGTCGTAGGCCCACACCTGATGCCGGTAGGGCCATGCGTGGTTGCCCTTGTCCGACTCCGCCGGATCGCCGCATTCGTCGCCCGTTCCGTAGCAGAAGGTGTCGCCGTGCCGGCCGAAGAAGAGCACCGAGCGCGACCCGGCAGGGAACGCGAGGCCGCCGATGACGGTGGCGCCGTTGTAGAGCGGACTCGTGCCGCTCCATGGCGAAAGCGGGTGGTCCGCCGGGTAACCCACGAGCAGCGTGCTCGCCGCGGTCCGGTCTGCCGCGACGTCGTCGGGATTGAAGACGCTGGCCGCCGGTCCCAGACTGGAGCGCGTGATGATCGGGATGCAGCATTGGCCGGTGAGCGCCGGGCCCCCGAGGGCCGCCTGCCAATCGTCCGGCACGAGGCCCATGTAGCCGCCCACGAGGCCGGGCGCCGCGCCGTCGAGCCGCACCGGCCCCTCGAGCGCCGCGACGTCTGGCGGGCCGGCGAAGTGAGAGGCCACCGCATCGCCGCCGGCATCGTAGTACGACCAGGCCGCGACGATCAGGCGGCTGCGCCACAGGAGGGAACCGCCGAGCGCCAGGCCCTCGCCGGCTCCCGGGTCCACGGCGTCGAGGTTCGGAATGGCCGTGCAGGGCGCCAGCACCGACGCCGTCTCGCCCATCGGCGGAATCGACACGCGCGCCAGGCGGTTGTGCCAGGCGTGGCAACCCACGTAGAGCGAGCCGTCGGGCCCGAGGCCCAGCGCGGCGCCGCCGTAGGTCAGCGCATGTTCGGTGGAATCGTCCACGCCGTCGCCAGCCGGCAGCGCGAAGCTCCCGAGATAGACGAGATCGCCGGCCTCGACCCGGGGCAGGGCCTCGGGCGGCTGCGCCGCGGCTGGCGCCGCGAGCAGGGCGAACGCCAGCAGCAGGCGCGCGTGCCCGAGAGCTCCCCGCCGTGGACGCCAGTTCATCCGCACGATGGTACGACACCCGGCCGCGCCGCACCACGCCGCGCGGACAGCCGTGCCATCATGGCAAGGTGAGCGGCTGGCGTCTCGAGCACTCCTACGCGGGCCTGCCGGCGCTCTTCCATTCGCCCGCGGCGCCCACGCCGGTGCGCGACCCGCAGTTCGTCGTCTTCAATCCGGCGCTGGCCGTGTCGCTGGGCCTCGATGTCGCGGCCCTCGATACGCCGGACGGCGCCGCGATCTTCGGCGGCAACACGCTGCCCGAGGGCGCGCGGCCGCTCGCCCAGGCCTATGCCGGGCACCAGTTCGGCCACTTCACGGGCCTCGGTGATGGCCGCGCCATCCTGCTCGGCGAGCAGGTGACGCCCGACGGCACGCGCGTGGACGTGCAGCTCAAAGGCGCCGGGCAGACGCCGTACTCGCGCCGTGGCGATGGCCGCGCGGCGCTCGGCCCGATGCTGCGCGAGCTCGTCATCAGCGAGGCGATGTACGCCCTCGGCATCCCCACGTCGCGCAGTCTCGCCGTGGTCTCGACCGGGGAGCCGGTGCAGCGCGAGCGCGTGCTGCCCGGGGCCGTGCTGACGCGCGTGGCCGCGAGCCACCTGCGAGTGGGCACGTTCGAGTGGGCGGCGGCCCACCGCGATCCGGCGGCCCTCGCCGCGCTCGTGGACTACACGATCCGCCGGCACGATCCGGCCGCGGCGGCGGCCCCGGTGCCGGCGCTGGCGCTCTTCGAGGCGATTGCCGACCGGCAGGCGGCGCTCATCGCGCGCTGGCAGCTCGTGGGCTTCATCCACGGCGTGATGAACACCGACAACATGGCCCTCTCGGGCGAGACGATCGACTACGGGCCGTGCGCGTTCATGGATTCGTACGACCCCGAGACCGTCTTCAGCTCGATCGATTCCCAGGGGCGCTACGCCTACGCCAACCAGCCGCCGATCGCGCAGTGGAACCTGGCGCGCCTGGCCGAAGCGCTGCTGCCGATGTTCGACCAGGATCAGGCGGTGGCGATCGACCGCGCGCATGCCGCCCTCGAGCAGTTCACCGCGCGCTTCCGTCACCACTGGCTCACTGGCATGCGCGGCAAACTCGGCCTGGCCACCGCGGAAGACGACGATGCCACGCTCGCGACCGCGCTCCTCGCCTGGATGCGGGAGGCGCGCGCCGACTTCACGAACACCTTCCGCGCGCTGAGTGCTGCCGGCGGCGTGGACGCGGCGCTGTTGCGTGACTCCGGCTTTGCCGCCTGGCACGCCGCGTGGCAGGCGCGACTCGCGCGCGAGGCGTCAGGCACCGACGACCGCGTGGCGCGGATGCAGCGACACAACCCGGCCCTCATCCCGCGCAATCACCTCGTGGAAGACGCCCTCACGGCCGCCGCGGAACACGGCGATCTGGCGCCGCTCGAACGTCTGCTCGCCGCGCTTGCCACGCCCTTCGACCATGCGCGCGTGCCCGCCGCGTTCACCGAACCCGCGGGTCCGGCCGCGCCTCCGTACCGCACCTTCTGCGGCACGTGACGCCAGGCGCCGGGGCTGGCGGTTCGGGTGGGCGTGCCGTAGAATCCGCCTATGAGCCCGTTGGACCGCATCAGCATTGACCCGAACGTGCGGTTCGGTAAGCCGAGCATTCGTGGCACCCGCATCACCGTGGGTGACATTCTTGGCTATCTCGCCGGTGGCACGTCGGAGGCCGAGCTGCTGGCTGATTTCCCGCAATTGACGCTGGACGACATTCGCGCCTGCCTCAGCTACGCCGCCGAGCGCGAACGCCGCACGGTCGGCATCCCGGCCTGACCCGTGCGGCTGCTCTTCGACGAACAACTGTCGGAGGCGCTGGTCGAGATGCTCGCCACGGTGTTCCCGGGCGCGCTCCATGTGCGGCGACTGGGGCGCGGCGGTTCGCCGGATGCGGAGGTGCGGGAACTCGCGCGAGCCCATGAGTGTCTGCTAGTCACAAGGGATGCGGACTTCCACCGAATGAGCATGCTCCGAGGCGCGCCGCCCAAGATCGTCTGGCTGCGTCTCGGCAACTGCACGACAGCGGAAATCGCCCGGTTGCTGACCCTGCACGCCGATGACATCCGCGCCTTCGACGCGCAGTCGGACGCCACGGTGCTGGAGCTCGGCTGAGACTTCGAATCGCGACGGCCCGGCGGACCGAGACCCTCACCACATGACCGAACTCGCCGCCAACGCCCTGTATCTGAAGCGCCTCGGCATCGACACGCACGAGGAGCCCG
>CADEFD010000067.1:0-13300 GCA_902826515.1 uncultured Acidobacteriota bacterium | reverse complement strand
GCCGCCAACGCCCTGTATCTGAAGCGCCTCGGCATCGACACGCACGAGGAGCCCGTGGTCTACATGCGGGCCGACTGCCATGTCTGCCGCTCGGAAGGCTTCTCGGCGCACTCACGCGTGCTCGTCAGCGCCGGCACGCGGTCGATCATCGCGACGCTGAACGTCGTGCGCGACGGCTTCGTGCTGCCCACCGAAGCCGGACTCTCGGAAGCGGCGTGGCATCTCCTCGACGCCGTGCCGGGCGAAGTGGCGACGATGGCGCATCCGCGGCCGGTGGACTCGCTCGGCGCCGTGCGCGCGAAGGTGTTCGGCAAGGCCTTCAGCGAGCCGCAGCTCACCGCGATCCTGCAGGACGTGGCGGCCGGCCGCTACACCGACATCGAGCTCTCGTCGTATCTCACCGCGTGCGCGGCCGTGGGCATGAGCCTCGACGAAGTGGTGTGGCAGACACGCGGCATGGTGGACGTGGGCACGCGCCTCGGCTGGGACCGGCCGGTGATTGCCGACAAACACTGCGTGGGCGGCCTGCCCGGCAACCGCACGACCCCGATCGTCGTGGCGATCGTCGCCGCCGCCGGCGTGTGGATTCCGAAGACGTCGTCGCGCGCCATCACCTCGCCGGCCGGCACCGCCGACACGATGGAGACCCTCGCGCCGGTGGACCTCGACCTCCCGACGATGCGGCGCGTCATCGAACGCGAGGGCGGCTGCGTGATCTGGGGCGGCGCCATCCACCTCAGTCCGGTGGACGACCTGCTCGTGCGCGTGGAGCGCGCGCTCGACGTCGACAGCGACGCGCAGCTCGTCTCGTCCGTGCTGTCGAAGAAGGTCGCGGCCGGCGCCACCCACGTCGTGATCGATCTGCCGGTGGGCCCCACGGCGAAGATGCGCACGCCGCAGGCCGCTTACAACGTGGCCCGGCTGCTCGAACGTGTGGGGGATGCCGTGGGCCTCATCGTGCGGCCGGTGCTCACCGACGGCACGCAGCCGATCGGGCGCGGCATCGGCCCGGCCCTCGAGGCCCGGGACGTGGTGGCGGTGACGCGCGGCGACCTCGATGCCCCGGCCGACCTGCGCGCGCGGGCGCTGCTGCTGGCCGGCGAGGTGCTCGAACTCGCGGGCGCGTCCCCCGCCGGCCACGGCGCCGCCCAGGCGGCCGCGATCCTCACCGACGGCCGCGCCTGGCGGAAGCTCCAGGCGATCTGCGAGGCGCAGGGCGGCATGCGCACGCCGCCGGTGAGCGCGCAGCGCTTCGAGGTGACGGCGCCAATGGCCGGCACGGTGCTCGACATCGACAACCGCCGGCTGTCGCGGGCCGCGAAGCTGGCCGGCGCCCCCGCCGACCCGGCCGCCGGCATCGACCTGCACGTGCGCCTCGGCGACCGCGTCGCGGCCGGCGAGCCGCTCTTCACCCTGCACGCCGAGAGCCCGGGCGAAGTGGGCTACGTGCGCGATTACCTGGCCGCGCACGCCGACGTCATCTCGGTGGGAGTCCCGCGGTGAGGGGGCTCGTGCTCGCGTCCGGCGGCAGCGAGTCGCTGGGCCGGCACCTCGCCGACGCGCTCGGCCTGCCGCTCGGCGCCGTCGAGTCGCGGCGCTTTCCGGACGACGAGACCTACCTGCGCCTCGACACCCACTGCCGCGATCGGCACGTCGTCATCGCCGCCACGCTCGATCGGCCCGACCCGAAGCTCCTGCCGCTCGTCTTCCTCGCCGAGGCGGCGCGGGCCGAAGGGGCGACCCGCGTGGGCCTCGTGGCGCCGTATCTCGCCTACATGCGGCAGGACCAGCAGTTCCGCCCCGGCGAAGCCGTGACCTCGCGGATGTTCGCGGCCCTGCTCTCGCGGCACGTGGACTGGCTCGTGACCGTGGATCCACACCTGCACCGGGTGAAGGCACTCGACGAGATCTACACCGTGCCGTCGCGGGTCGTGGCGGCGGCACCGGCCCTGGCCGCCTGGATTGCCGCGCATGTGACGCGTCCGCTCGTCGTCGGGCCCGACGAGGAAAGTGCCCAGTGGGTGCAGGACGTCGCCAGCCGCGCCGGCGCCCCGTTCGTCGTGATGCGGAAGGTGCGCGGCGGCGATCGCACGGTCGAGATCACGGCGCCGGACGTGTCGGCGTGGCGCGGCCACACGCCCGTTGTCGTGGATGACGTCGTGTCGTCGGGGCAGACGATGATCGCCACGGTGCGGCGGCTGGTGGAGGCCGGCCTTGCCGCGCCGGTCTGTCTCGCCGTGCACGCCCTCTTCGCGAGCGACACCGACGAGGCGCTCCGCGCCGCCGGGGCCACCGGCATCGTGACCACCAACACCATCGCGCATCCGGCCGGCGCCATCGACATCGTGCCGCTGCTCGTGCCGGCGATTGCCGACCTTGCCGGGGAGCTCACCCCATGACCGCGCCGACCCGCCGCCACCTCTCGATGCTGCGGTCGTACACGTGGGCCGACGCGCTCACCATCGGCAATGCCGCCTGCGGCACCATCGCCATCTTCCTCTGCCTCGACTATCTCGCCGAGGGCAGCCCGCGCTATCTGTGGACGGCGTTCCTGCTGCTGCCGCTGGCGCTCGTGCTCGACGTGCTCGACGGCTACGTGGCGCGCCTCGACCGCCGCCGGCAGTCGGTGCTCGGCGCCGATCTCGACTCGCTGGCCGACGTCATCTCGTTCGGGGTTGCGCCGGCCGTGCTCGGCTTCACGCTCGGCCTGCGCGGCGGCTGGGACATGCTCGTGCTCAGCTACTTCGTGGTGTGCGGCGTGAGTCGTCTGGCGCGCTTCAACGTCACCTCGTCCGCACTCGCCGATCCCGACACCGGCAAGGTGAGGTACTTCGAAGGCACGCCGATACCGACCAGTATCGCCATCGTGGTGCTGCTCGGGGTGGCGCAGTGGCTCGGGCACACCGGGCCGGACCTCTGGTTCGGCGCCGTGCGCCTTGGTCCGGCGCTGCTGCATCCGCTGGTGCTCGTCTACGGTCTGAGCGGCAGCGCGATGGTGAGCGCGACGCTGCGGATTCCGAAGCCGTAGCCGCCGGCGCTACCGCGGCCGCCACGTCTGCAGCAGCTTCACGTAGTTGCCGCGTTCGAACGCCGCCGGGTCCGGGCAGCGGCCCAGGCTCATGCTGCCGCGCATCTGCGCCACCGACGCGTACTCGTGTTCGACCATCCAGCGTTCGAACTCGTAGCGCAGCGTCGAGAGCCGCTCGGGGCCTTCGTGCAGCAGCACCGACACGAGCTGCACGGCGCCGGCGCCCGCCATCACCGCCTTGATCGCATCCTGCGCCGTATGCACGCCGCCGCTGCAGGCGAGCGTGCCCTTCAGCCGGCCAGAGAGTATCGCCAGCCAGCGCAGGCGCAGCAGCAGCTCCGACGAGTCTGAGAGCCGCAGGTGCGGCACGACGTCGAGGTGTTCGATGTCGATGTCGGGCTGATAGAAGCGGTTGAAGAGCACGAGCCCGTTCACGCCGGCCTCGTCCAGCCGGTGCGCCAGGTGCGCGATCGACGAGAAGAACGGCGAGAGCTTCACCGCCACGGGAATCGAGACGGCCGAGCGCACGAGGTGCGCGGCGTCGACGATCTTCTGGTCGATGGTGCTGCCCGGCACCGCCGGATCGGTCGCCACCATGTAGACGTTGAGCTCGAGCGCGTCGGCGCCGGCCTGCTGCATCGCCTGCGCGTATTCGACCCAGCCGCGCCCCGTGGTGCCGTTGAGCGACGCAATCACCGGCACGTCCACGGCCTGCTTGATGCGGCGAATCTGCTCGAGGTACTTGTCCGGCCCGAGCCGGTACTCGTCGCTCTTCGGGAAGTAGGTGGTGGCCTCGGCGTGGCCGTCTTCGTGGGTGTCGAGGTGCCACCACGTGGCGTCGCGTTCGGCGGTGATCTGTTCTTCGAAGAGCGAGTGCATCGTGATGGCGGCCGCGCCGGCATCCTCGAGCCGGCGCACCATGTCGAGGTCGTCCACGAGCGGGGAGGCGCCCGTGATGAACGGGTGCGGCAGCGTCAGGCCGAGGTAGGTGGTCGAGAGGTCCATGATGTGTACACAGCGAAGTGTTTCTGGATGTCGGCCTTGCCCTGTTCGAGCAGCGCCTTGAAGCGTTCGGGATCCTGCTGCTCGACCAGCCGGAAGCGCGCTTCGTTGCGCACGAACTTGCCGAGGTCCACCTTGGGCGGCGCCGAGTCGAGCTGGAACGGGTTCTCACCCACGGCCGCGCGCCGCGGGTCGAAGCGGTAGAGCGGCCAGTAGCCCGAGTCGGCCGCCAGCTTCTGCTGTTCGAGGCCGTGTTCGAGGTCGTAGCCGTGGGCGATGCAGTGGCTGTAGGCAATCACGAGCGACGGCCCGGGGTACGACTCGGCGTCGATGAGCGCCTTCACCGTCTGCGTGTCCTTGGCGCCGAAGGCGATGCGGGCGACGTAGACGTGACCGTAGTCCATCGCCATGGCCGCCAGATCCTTCTTCGCGGTGCTCTTGCCGGCGCTCGCGAACTTGGCCGAGGCGCCGAGCGGCGTGGCCTTCGACTGCTGGCCGCCGGTGTTCGAGTAGACCTCGGTGTCGAGCACCAGGATGTTGACGTCCTTGCCCGACGCCATCACGTGGTCCAGGCCGCCGAAGCCGATGTCGTAGGCCCAGCCGTCGCCGCCCACGAGCCAGATGCTCTTGCGCACGAGCGCGTCGGCGAGGCGTTCGAGCCGGCGGGCGTCGGGGCCGGCGAGCGGCGCGAGCACCCGCCGCAGTTCGGCCACCCGCGCGCGCTGCGCGGCGATCGCCGTTTCGTCCGACTGCGACGCGGTGAGCAGCCGGTCGGCGAGGGTCTCACCCACCTGGCCCCGCAGGGCGGTGAGCAGGCTGCGGGCCATCGCCACCTGCTGATCGACCGAGAGCCGCATCCCGAGGCCGAATTCCGCGTTGTCTTCGAAGAGCGAGTTGGCCCATGCCGGGCCGCGCCCGTCGCTGTTGCGCGTGTAGGGCGTGGTGGGCAGGTTGCCGCCGTAGATCGACGAGCAGCCGGTGGCGTTGGCGATGAGGGCCCGGTCGCCGAAGAGCTGCGTCATCAGCTTGATGTACGGCGTCTCACCGCAGCCCGAGCACGCGCCCGAGTACTCGAAGAGCGGCTGCAGGAACTGCGTGCCCTTCAGATCCAGCTTCACCTGCGTGCGGTCGGCTTCCGGCAGGCCAAGGAAGAATGCGAAGTTCTCGCGTTCGGCGGCCACGAGCGGCGCCTGCGCGTGCATGTCGAGCGCCTTGTGCCGCGGGTTGGCCTTGTCTTTCGCCGGGCACACCTGCACGCAGAGCGTGCAGCCGGTGCAGTCTTCCGGCGCCACCTGCAGCGTGTAGCGCAGGCCCTGGCCGTATTCGTGTTCGCGCGCCTTGAAGGGCACGGCCTTGAAGGTCGCCGGTGCGCCAGCTCCGGCGTCGGGCGAATACAGCTTGGCGCGGATGGCCGCGTGCGGGCAGACCAGCGCGCATTTGTTGCACTGGATGCAGATGGTTTCGTCCCACACCGGGATGTCCTGCGCGATGCTGCGCTTTTCCCACTGCGAGGTGGCCACCGGCCACGTGCCGTCCACCGGGAACGCGCTCACGGGCAGCAGATCGCCGTGGCCGGCGAGCATGACGGCCGAGACACGCGTGACGAAATCCGGGGCATTCGCGGCGACGATCGGCGGACGATGGCGGCCGGCCGACGCGGCCGCCGGCACGGCCACCTGGTGCAGGTGCTGCAGCGTGTCGTCCACGGCCGCGAAGTTGCGCTGCACGACGTCGGGCCCGCGTTTCGCGTAGGTCTTCTCGATCGCCTGTTTGATCTTCTGAATCGCCTGCTCGCGCGGCAGCACGCCAGAGAGCGCGAAGAAACACGTCTGCATCACCGTGTTGATGCGCGTGCCCATGCCGTTCTCGCGCGCCACCGCCACGGCGTCGATCGTGTAGACGGTGAGGTGCTTCTCGATGATGCCGTCCTGCACCTCGCGCGGCAGTTCGTCCCACACGCGGTCGGGCGCGTAGGGCGCGTTCAGCAGCAGCACCGCACCCGGCGCCGCGTACGACAAGACGTCGTAGCGATCGAGAAAGTTGAACTGATGGCAGCCGATGAAGCTCGCGTGCTGGATGAGATACGGCGCGTGGATGGGCCGCGGGCCGAAGCGCAGGTGCGAGATGGTGATGGCGCCCGACTTCTTCGAGTCGTAGACGAAGTAGCCTTGGGCGAAGGCGTCGGTTTCTTCGCCGATGATCTTGATCGAGTTCTTGTTGGCGCCCACGGTGCCATCGGCGCCGAGGCCGAAGAAGACACTGCGCGAGACGTCCGCGGCTTCGATGTCGAGCGTGCGATCCCAGTCGAGCGACGAGTGGCTCACATCGTCCACGATGCCGATCGTGAAGTGGTTCTTCGGACGCGGCTTTGCGAGTTCGGCGAAGACCGCGGCCGCCATGGCCGGCGTGAATTCCTTGGACGACAGGCCGTAGCGCCCGCCGATGACCACGGCGTCTCGGTCGATCGTGCTGGTGCCCTCGAGCCGCGCCTCGTGCAGCGCCGCGATCACATCCTGATAGAGCGGTTCGCCGACGGCGCCGGGTTCCTTGGTGCGGTCGAGCACGGCGATGGCTCGTGTGGTGGCGGGCAGGGCCTGCACGAAGTCCGCGAGCGAGAAGGGGCGATAGAGCCGCACCTTCAGCACGCCCACGCGTTCGCCGTGGGCGGTGAGCCACGCCACGGTCTCGTCGACCGTCTCGGTGCCCGACCCCATGAGCACGACCACACGGTCCGCCTGCGGATGCCCGACGTAGTCGAACAAGTGGTAGTGACGGCCGGTGCGCGCCGCGAACGTGTCCATCGTGCGCTGCACGATCGACGGGCAGGCCGCGTGAAACGGCGACGAGGCCTCGCGCGCCTGGAAGAACGCGTCGGGGTTCTGCGCCGTGCCACGCAGCACCGGGGCGTCCGGCGTGAGCGCGCGGGCGCGGTGCGCGGCCACCAGATCCTCCGGCAGCATCGCGCGCAGGTCGTCGTCCGACAGCGGACGGATCTTCGCCACTTCGTGCGACGTGCGGAAGCCGTCGAAGAAGTGGAGGAAGGGCAGGCGCGAGGCCAGCGTGGCCGCCTGGCCGATGAGCGCGAAGTCGTGCGCTTCCTGCACCGAGGCCGAGGCCAGCATCGCGACGCCGGTCTGCCGGCAGGCCATCACATCCGAGTGGTCGCCGAAGATCGAGAGCGCGTGCGTGGCCACGGTGCGCGCTGCCACGTGCATGCAGAACGGCGTGAGCTCGCCGGCGATCTTGTAGAGGCTCGGGATCATCAGGAGCAGGCCCTGACTCGCCGTGAAGGTCGTGGCGAGCGAGCCGCCCTGAAGCGCCCCGTGGCAGGCGGCGATGGCGCCGGCCTCCGACTGCATCTCGGTCACCGAGGGCACGTCGCCCCAGATGTTGGGCTGATGTTTCGCCGACCACTCGTCCGCCAGCTCGCCCATGGTCGAGGAGGGCGTGATCGGATAGATGGCGATGACGTCGTTCGTGCGGTGGGCAACCGACGCCGCAGCTTCGTTGCCGTCGATCGTGACCCAGGCAGCCATGGGCGGGGCGACTGCAACTCCCGCACCATCCGACGGCTGGGCCGATTTCCCGCGATTGGCGGGGCCCGGCCCATGATCGGCCGGGGGCGATGGGCGGGAAGATCCCGCGGGAGCGGCGGCGATCCCCCGCGAACGGCTCAGGCGGGTGGCGTGGACCGGACCGCGGTCCGGAACGCCGTCGGCGTCATGCCCTCGGCGCGATGGAACGCGGCGTAGAGCGCCGACCGCGAACCGAAACCCGCCGAGGCGCCGATCCCTTCGATGGTGTAGCGGTCGTTCGACGGATCCTGCAGCTGCGCCTTGACGTCGTTGACGCGGTGGCGGTTCAGCAGTTCGTGGAACGTCATCCCGCCGAACCGGTTCAGGGCTTCCGAGACCTGATGTGGCGTCGACCCGACGGCCTCCGCCAACTGCGCGAGCGACAAGTCGGCCCGCGCGAACAGCCGGTCCCCGCCGAGCGCCCGATCGATGTGCGCCAGCAGATCCCCCGCGGCCGTCTCGTCGAGGGTCGAGCGCTCGTAACGCGCCGGAGGCGGCACCTCGGCCGGAAACGCGCGGCGGCCCGGCATCGCGACGTCGTCGGCCCTGCCGGCCGGTACCGTCATGGTGCGCCAGGTGACGAAGGCAACCATCGCCACGAAAGCGCCGGCCAGCACCAGCGGCACCAGGGCCCGTACGGCCGGCACGTGGCCGAAGTCCATGCGCACCACCTGGGCCGCGTTCAGCACGACCTGAAAGCCCACGACCCACTCGGCCGGCACGAGGGGAGGGGCCACCGGGGGCCGGCGGTGCCAGAGCGCGTATGCACTCATCGCCGTGAACGTCAGCGCCACGGGCAGGAGCCACACGAAGGGCACTCCGGTATCCCGCCCGAGGCTCTGACGCCACAGCGTCAGGACCAGGTAGAGCGCCGCCGGCAGCCACAGGGCCGGTGCCCACGCCGCGCGGAGGGGAAGTCCGCAGGCGACCCGGGTGTAGACGACCGCCAGGGGGAAAGCACACAAGCCAGAGAGGTTGATCGCGTGCTCGACGACGAGCGACGTGGCCACCAGCCCGGCCAGCCGGGCGCTGATGAGGGCGGCAATCGCCGACATCAGCAGCATCGCGCCGCCGAGCAGGCGTGGGTCGAGTGCCCGGCCGCGGCCCGGCCACACCATCGGCAGGCTGAGCGCCGCGCCCACGCCCGACCCCACGAGACCCACCACGGCGAGTTCCTGCACGCCCATCGTCAGTGCTCCCAGTGACGAGCCCGCCTCTGCCGCGGTTCCATGTCCGGACCGTTCGGACTGCACACAGTGCCGCTGGCGGCCGCCGCGCGCCCGTCGTCCAATCCGGGTGCCATGACCACACCCATCCTCCACCGCCTGTTCGTCCTCGGTGCCGTGCTGACCGGCGCCGCCACACTGCTCACCGCGCAGACGCCGGCGCCGTTCGACCTCGTCGTCGCCGGCGGACGTGTCATCGATCCCGAGTCCGGTCTGGACGCGATCCGCCATCTCGGCATCCGCGGTGACCGCATCGCCGCCGTCAGCACGGAGCCGCTGACCGGCCGCGAGACCATCGATGCGTCCGGCCTCGTCGTGACCCCCGGCTTCATCGACCTCCACCGCCATGCCCACGGCGACACCAGTTATCGCTACGCGGTGCGCGACGGCGTGACCAGCGCCTTCGAACTCGAGATCGGCACGCCCGACGTGGACGCCTGGTACCGGGCCATGGGGCCCGCCCGGCTCATCAACTTCGGTGTGGCGGCCGGTCACATCGGTGCCCGGATGCAGGTGCTCGGCGACAAGGGGTTCCTGCTCCCGACGGGGCCGGGGCGCGGGGCCGCCACCGAAGCGCAGGTGCGGGCGATTGTGGCCGTGGTCGAGGCCGGTCTGCGCGATGGCGGCGTGGCGGTGGGCATGGGGCCGGCCTACACGCCGGGCGTGTCGGCCGACGAGCTGGCGGCGGTGTTTTCGGCGGCGGCCGCGCACGGCGCCTTCGTGCTGGCGCATCTGGGTAACGGCGCCGGCAGCCTGGAGTCGGTGCTCGGCCTCGCCGCGGCGGCCCGCGCGCCGCTCCACATCGCCCACATCAACAGCACGGCCGGCGACGACATCCAGGCGTGGCTCGGCGTCGTACGGACGGCGCGCGGACGCGGACAGGACGTCACGACCGAGGTCTATCCCTACACGGCAGGGGCCACGCTCATCCAGAGTGCGCTCTACGACAACTTCGCGACGTGGCCCGACCAGCGTTTTGTGTCCTTCCAGTGGGCGGCGACCGGGGAACGCCTGACGCGCGAGACGTTCGCGAAGTACCGGGCTCAGGGGGGATCCGTCATCTCTCACGGCAACACCGAGGAGATGCTGCGCGTGAGCCTGGCCGACCCGTTGCCGCTCATCGCGAGTGATGCAGGCCGGGATCTCGACGACCAGCCGACACATCCGCGGGCGTCCGGCACGTTCGCGCGGGTGCTCGGCCGCTACGTCCGCGACGCGCGTGTGCTCCCGCTGCCCGACGCCCTTCGCCGCATGACGCTCGAGCCGGCGCGGCGCCTCGAGACGCGTGTGCCGGAGATGCGTGACCGCGGCCGGCTGCGCCCGGGCGCGTTTGCCGACATCACCGTCTTCGATCCCGCCCGCGTCCTGGACCGCTCCACCTACACCGAGGCGGCGGTGGCGTCGGAGGGCATCGTGCACGTCGTCGTGAACGGCGTCGCCGTCGTGCGGTCGGGAACGATCGACGATACGGGACTGCTGTTCGGGCAGCGGGTCGCCCTGGGGCCCCGCGTGCCGGGCCGCCCGATCCGCGCGCCGCGCCGCTGAGGCCTTTGTCCAGCACGCCCGGACGCCATTGGGGTATAGTCCGCGCGATCGCCGTCCGTCCGTGCCGAGCTGGGCAGCCTTGTCCGAGGGGTGATGGATATGTCTCACGACGACGCGCACACGACCGTGGATACACCGGCCGGTGTTTCCAGGCGCAACTTCATCAAGGGCGTGGTGGCGGGCGGCGTGGCCGTGTCGTCGGCCGCGTATCTGTTCCGCTCCGGCACGCCGCTGGCAGGCCAGGCCGCCAGGGCGGGGGGCGTCGAGCGCCTGCTGAGCCTCACGGTGAATGGCCAGACCCGCCGCGTGGACGTCGCGCCGCAGGAAACCCTGGCCACGACCCTGCGCTACAAGCTGGGGCTGACCGGCACCAAGCTCGGCTGCGATCGGGCCGAGTGCGGCGCCTGCACGGTGCTCGTGGACGACGTGCCGCGTTACGGCTGCTCGGTGCTCACGCACTCCGTGCGCACCAAGCGCATCCAGACCATCGAGGGCCTGGCGGCGGCCGACGGCACGCTGCATCCGGTACAGCAGGGCGTGGTGGAAGAGCAGGGCTTCCAGTGTGCGTTCTGCATGTCGGGGTTCATCATGGCCACCGTCGGCTATCTGAAGAAACACCCCAACCCGACGCGCGAGGAACTGGCGCACGGCGTCTCTGGAAATCTCTGCCGCTGCCAGGACTACGACAAGATCCTGACCGCGCTGCATCGTGGCGCCGAACTCTCGCGGGGGGTGACCCGTGGCTGAGCAGAAACTCGTCGGACAGAACTACACCACGCCCGACCTGCTCGCCAAGGTCACCGGCAAGGCGAAATACGCCGAAGACTTCCGGGCCGACGGCATGCTCTTCGCGAAGCTGCTGCTGAGCCCGATTCCCCATGGCCGCGTGGTGCGCGTGGATACCGGCGCCGCCGAGGCCATGCCGGGCGTGCGCGGCATTCTCAGAGCCAGCGAGCTGCCGTCGCCGGCTGACACCGTGACCGACCTCGGCGAGACGATTCGCGCCAATCCGAAGGCCGAACGTGCGCTCACCGACGAACCCGTATACGCCGGCGAGCCGATTCTTGCGGTGGCCGCCGTGGACGAAGAGACCGCCGCCGCGGCCATCGAAGCGATCCACGTCGAATACGAGCAGCTCCCGTTCGTCGTCGATCCGCTCACGAGTCTCCGCCCCGACGGGCCCAACCCGCGTGTGGAAGGCAACACCTGGGGACGCGCGGCAGCGGCGCCCGGTCAGCCGCCCGGTCCGCTCGATGTGCAGGAGCTGAAGTGGACGGCCGAAGACTTCGCCGGCGTGGACGATGGCACGCTGCCCACCGGAAAGGCGCAGGTGGACTGGGCCTACGGCGATCTCGAGGCCGGCTTCAGGAACGCCGCGCTCGTGCTCGACGAGACCTTCTCGGTGGCCAACAACCAGCACCACATCCTCGAGCCGCGGTCGGCGCTGGCCTGGTGGCAGAACGGCAAGCTCCACATCCATTCCGGCACCCAGAGCGCCGTGCAGACCGTGGCGTCGATCTCGCGCTGGATGAACATCCCGGCGTCGGACGTCGTGCTCATCACCGAATACACCGGCGGCGGCTTCGGTGCGCGCGCCACGGGGTCGGTGCACAGCATGATCCCGGCGCTGCTCGCGAAGAAGACCAACGCGCCGGTGATGATGCGTATCACCCGCGAGGAAGAGCAGTACATCGGCGGCATCCGCCCGGCCGTGCACGGACGCGTCAAGGCCGGCTTCGCGAAAGACGGAAAACTTCTGGCGCTCGATCTCTTCCTCGTCGGCGAGAACAGCGCCTACGAGGCGCAGGCCGATGCCAACAGCGGCGGCCGGTTCGTGTCGCTGCTCTACCAGCCGCAGGCGATGCGCTCGCGCGGCATCACCGTGCTCACCAACACGCCGCCGCGCCGCGCCCAGAGCCAGCCGGGCGGCCTGCAGGCGATCATGGTGGTCGAACCGGTGATGGCCAAGGCCGCGCGCCAGCTCGGCATCGATCAGGTGGCGCTGCGCCGCATCAACGCGCCGGAAGGCAAGGCGAAGATCGGCCCCGCGGATGCGAAGGGCGAGCGCGCCTACGCCACGAGCGCCTTCCTCAAGGAAGCCCTCGATCGCGGCAAGGAGGCCTTCCGCTGGGACGAACGAAAGGCGCGGTCGGGCAAGCGCAACGGCTCCACCGTGCGCGGTGTGGGCGTGGCCGTGAGCACGTTCGTGGCCGGCTCGACGGGCTTCGATGGGCTCTTCGTGATCAAACCCGACGGCCGGATGTACGTGCAGTCGGGTGTCGGCAACCTCGGCACCGAATCGGTGTTCGATGTGCACCGCGTCGCCGCCGACCTGCTCGGCATGCCGTGGGACAAAGTCACGGTGAGCTGGGGCGACACCTCGCAACCGCTGCCGTGGACGTGTGTGTCGGGCGGCAGCCAGACCACACACGCGATGACACGCGCCGCCCACGCAGCCGCGTCTGATGCCATCGCCAAGGCAAAGGAGATCGCCGCGAAGGCGCTCGGTGGCAGTCCGGAGTCGTATCAGGTGTCGGGCGAGCGCGTCTTCAGTGGCGGGCGGAGCATGACACTTGCCGACGTAGCGCGCCGGGCCATCGAGATGGCCGGCAAATACGACGGCCACGAGCTGCCGGAGAACATCAACGCGGTCACGAAGACGGCGGCGGCCGCGATGGCCGGGCAGGGGCTGATGGGCGTGGCCCGCGACACCTACCCGCGCGACGGCGGCAGCTACTCGTTCGTGGCCGGCTTCGCCGAAGTGGAGGTGGACGTCGAGACCGGTCACTACCAGGTGCTCGATTACACGGCCATCGGCGATTCGGGCACCATCATCCATCCGCGCGCCTACGGCGGCCAGTTGCTCGGGCGCTCGGTGCTTGGCATGTCGCACGCGCTGTCGCTCAAGACCGTCTACGACCAGC
>CADEFD010000066.1:8669-26291 GCA_902826515.1 uncultured Acidobacteriota bacterium | reverse complement strand
GTCCGCGGCCGCGTGCCTGGCTGAGGCGGAGCAGTTGTTTCGTGACTTCAACGCGCTCACGCCATTCCGCCCTCCGAAGCCGTTCGTGAAGTCGTTCGATTCTTTCGCTGATTACGAGACGTGGCGCCGTGGCCAACGCAATCCCTGGCTCCGACAATCGCGTCCTGCGAGTGTGCCGCCTGCTGAATGCCGAGCGGGCACGGTATCTGGTGGCCGGCGGAGTGGTCGCCAACCTCCACGGGTCGGTGCGGGCCACGCGCGATCTCATCCGGTCCAAGGAGACGGGCCGGGCGTCGGACGTCGCCGATCTGGAAGTGTTGCGCGCCCTCAGGCCGAAACGGCGCTGACCTTCGGGCCGGACGCGCTCCCGCGTAGAATCGCGGCATGCGGCGTCTGCTGCCACTCTCTCTCCTCGCGCCGGGCGTGATGCTCGCCGTGGCGCAGGTCGTGGCGCAGCCGGCGGCACCTGAGCCGTTCGCGCGCGCCGAGGCGGCGATCCGGGCGGAGATGCAGAAGGCCGGCATCCCCGGCGCCGCCATCGCCGTGGTCGTGAACGACCGCGTGGCCTGGGTGCGCGGTTTCGGCGTCGCAAACAGCGACACGGGCACGCCGGTCACACCCGACTCGCTCTTCCAGATCGGCTCGGTGACGAAGACCTTCACCGCGGCCGCGATCCTGTCAGCGGCCGGAGACGGTGTGCTGGCGCTCGATCGACCGGTCGCCACCTACGTGAGCGGGCTCACGCCGTGTGTGGGGCAACCCACGCTGCGCCAGCTCCTCTCGCACACTGGCGGTCTCATCGACGAACCCGCGGAGTTCGGACCGCCTGGCGAAGAGGGGCTCGCCGCGTATCCGCGCACGTGGACGTCCGAGTACTGCCTGCTCACGCCGGGCCGCGCGTTCTCGTATTCGAACTCCGGCGTCGCGCTCGCCGGACTGGCGCTGCAGGAAGCGGCGAAGACGCCGTTCGCGGACGCCATGCGAGCGCGCGTGCTGGCGCCGCTCGGCATGACACGCACCACGTTTCGTCCCGCCGAGGCGAACAAGTGGCCGCTCGCCGAGGGACACCGCCGCGCGAAGGATGGGACGTTCGCGGTGGTGCGTCCACTCGCCAACGACGCGCGGCTGTGGCCGGCCGGCACGCTCTATTCGAGCGCGAACGAGATGGCGCGCTTCGCGCTCGCGCTCATGAACGATGGCCGCGTGGAGGGACGTCAGGCGCTGCCGGCCGGGCTCGTGGCGTCGCTGCGCGAGGAAGTCGTGCGCATTCCCACCACGGGCGAAGGTTACGGGCAGGGCCTGTTCCTCGGGCGGATGTCGCACGAGTTCGGTCACGGCGGCACGATGACCGGCTACGCCGCGCAACTCACCGTGAGCGAGCAGGACGGCTTCGATAACGGCCCGAAGGTCGCCGTGGTCGTGCTGACGAACGGCGACGGCGCGAATCCCGAGCCGCTGCTGCGCCTCGCGCTCGCCGCCGCGCGCGTCGATGCCAATGGACAAGATCGGATCTACATTTCCGACTACGCGCCGCTGCCGACGCGCACGTTGCGGGCGGTTGACGCGCAGGCGTTCACGGGCACCTACCGCAATCCGAAGCGCTTCACCGTGGAAGTGGTGCGTCAGGGCGCGTCGCTCGTACTGAAACGGTTCGGCCGCAGCTTTCCGATGCGTGCGCTCGAACGCGACGGCGAGTTCCTCGTCGATCTGCCGGCGGGAGGCATCGAGCTCGTGGCCTTTGGCCGCGGGCCGGGCGGGCGCGTGGACCTGCTGCAGATGAATCTCTGGGCGCTCGCGCGGGTGCAGGCACCGCCGCGCCGTCGCTGACGACGGGTATCCTGTAGCGCATGTTCCACCGTCGCCATCTCGTGGGCGCACTCTGTCTGCTGATGGCGGCGCTTGTTCCCGCCGCCGCGCAGACGCCTGTGCGCTCCGTCGCCGCATCCCTCTCGCAGCTCGTCACTGGACCGGAAGGCTACCGGGTGCTGCCGATCGGCCTCACCGCCGGCGCCCGTGGTATCACCGCGCTCGAGCCGTCGCTGCCGGTGCTCGCGACGCAGCCGCGCATCGTGATCGTGGGCGGGCTCGACGGTTCATCCGACGGCACGCGCGTGGTCGTGGACCTCGTGACCTGGCGGCTGGGTGATGCGACGATCGTCAGGAACCGCCGTCGCTGGCAGGTGGCGGCGGTGCCGTGCGCCCTGCCGGACCAGTGCGATCCGGCGCAGGGGACGGCGGCCGCGCCATCCACGGCCGGCCCGGCATTCCCGCCAGACAAGGGCTTCTACGACGCGCCCGAACATCGCGAGGCGCGTTATCTCTGGCGCTGGATCACGATGCTCGCGCCGGATCTCGTGATCGAGGTGCGGCGGGGTGACACGCTGGCGTGGCGCGCGAACGCGCTGGCGCGCGGCCGTGTGACCGGGGCCACAGACGCCACCGCCACGTCGCTCGCCGGCGCGCTCGGCGCGGGCGCTCCCGGCGGTCTGGCGCCCGTGGCCGCACTCGAGATCAGCGGCCCGACGGCCGAGGTGACGAAAGCCGTGCGCGAGCTGCTCGACGGCCGGCCCACGCCGTCGCCCTCGCCGCTCGGCCGGATGCTCGTGACGCGTCAGGTGCGCGCACCGCTCGACATCGCGCGCATGCTGGCGGCACGGTATCCCGCAAGCCCCGTCATGAGCTACATCCCCGCGCTCTCGTGGAGCGGCGCGTTCCGCGTGTCGCAGCTCACCGGCGACCCGCAGTACCGCGATCGCGCCGTGGCGCAGATGACGCCGTTCCTCACCGGTGAAAAGCCGGCTATCGCCGAGCCGTTCCTGCTGACGAGCCTCGCCGGCCATCAAGCCTTCTTCGATCTGGCGGAGTTGACGGGCAACACGCAGGCCGACGCACTGGCCCGCAAGGCCGCGGACGCCATCCTCGGGGCCGGCCCAGACGAGATCGTGAAGTACGCGACCTCGTGGACCGACGACATGTTCATGGCCACGTCCGTACTCGCGCGCGCCGCGAAGCGCACCGGCGACGCCCGCTACGCCGACGCGGTGGCGCGGCTGCTCACGACCTACGCGACGCGGCTGCAGCGCGATGGCCGCATCTTCGTGCACGCGGAAAGTGGTCCGCATGCCTGGGGCCGCGGCAACGGCTTCGCCGCCTTCGGGCTGATGGAGGCGCTTACACACCTGCCAGAGACGTGGACGGCGCGTCCGCAGGTGCTCGACAGCTTCCGCCGGCTGATGGACGGCATGCGCCGCTATCAGGCGCCCGACGGCGCGTGGCAGCAGGTGGTGGACGAGCCCGGCACCTACCGCGAATTCACGGTGACGGCGATGACCGTGGCGGCGATGGCGCGCGGCCTGCGCCTCGGCTGGCTCGACCGCAGCTTCGACGAAGTGATCGAACGCGGCTGGCGCGCCGTGCAGGTGCGCGTCACCGAAACGGGCGACCTCGTGGACGTCTGCACCGGCACCGGCGCCGGCCGGAATGCCACGCGCGAGTACTATCTCAATCGGCCGGCCATCACCGGGCCCGACGACCGCGGCGGGGCGATGGCGCTCACCGCCGCCCTCGAGATGCACGCGTTGCGCGTGCCCAGGTAGGAGACTCCGTTCATGCGTCACGCGATCGCACTCGCTCTGGCCGTCACGACCGCTGCCTGCACCTCGCAGGCTCCCACGCAGCCGGCGGGCTCAGCTCCGGCGGCACCTGCGGCGTCCGCGTCGCTCCAGGCGTTGCTCGACGCCGAAATGCCGAAGATCCCGGCGAAGGCCGGCATCTGGGTGAAGCACCTGACCACGGGCGAGGAAGGCGCCGTCAACGCCGACGAGACGTTCAACAGCGCGAGTGTCATCAAGATTCCGGTCGCCGCGCAGGCGCTCGAGATGGTGGACGCCGGCACGAAAGATCTCGCCACCCGCATCACGCTGCGCGCCGAGGACGTGCGCGGCGGCTCGGGCATCTTCCGGTATCACGACGCTGGCCTTCAGCCGACGCTCCGCGACGTGCTGCTGCAGATGATCATCACGAGCGACAACACCGCCACCGATCTTGCGATCGCACAGGTGGGCGGCGTCGCGGCCGTCAACGCGTGGCTCGCCGCGAAGGGCTACGCCGACGGCATGTCGCTCACGCAGACGACGGGCGACCTCTTCGCGAAGTACAACTCGCTCGCGCCCGCCGACGATCGCAACGCCCGCACGAACGGCGACCGTGCCTACTGGCTCGGCGCGCTCTCGCCGCGCGCTACCGGGCGCATGCTCGAAGCAATCGAGAAGCGTGAGTTGCCCTCGAAGGCGGGGGCCGAGGAACTGGTGCGGATGCTCAAGGCGCAGCAGTCGGGCGCCCGCCGCCTGCCGCACTTCCTGCCGCCGGGCGTCTCCGTGGCCCACAAGACCGGCGACTTCCCGCCCGTGCTCGCGAACGACGTGGGCATCATCTACGCGAAGTCCGGGCCGATCGTGGTGTCGTTCTTCCTGAATGCCATCACCGAGCCCTACGGCGAGGCCGAAGACCGCATGGGACGCGTGACGCAGGCGATCGTGGCGTATTTCGACAAGTAGCTGCGTCGAGGACAACAACCATGAGAATGGCCGCTGCGGTTCTGTTCGTGCTCTTGTCGATGACGCCGTCCCTTGCGCAGGGCACGACGTCGCGGGACCGGGTCATGGCGACCGTCCAGACGTTCATTCGCGCGAACGAAACCGCAAACCTCGAACTCATCGTCGGCACGTTCGACGATGCGGCGACGGTGTTCTTTCCAGGCGGGCAAGCGCAGCGGGCGAACGGGAAGGTCGAGATTCGAGAGGTCTTTGCCGGGTTGTTCAAGCAGCGGATCGGCGCGATCACCATCACGCCGCGAGACGTGAACATCCAGATGTCCGGCGACCTTGCCGTCGTCACGGCCCACCTGAGCGACCTGCCCACGACGCCTATCCGCGAGCCGATGACCTTTTCGCGACGGACCTTCGTGCTTCGCCAGGTGGGCGATCGCTGGTTGATCGTGCATCTCCATGCCTCCAATTACCTGCTGCCGGCGACGAAGAACTGATGACACGCAGTGCTAGGGACTGCTGATGCAGCCGACGGCGAAGGGCTGACCCGCCTCCCGCGTCCGGCCTGCGCAGGCCGTCAAACGCCAGCGGGGGCGAGGTGTCGGCAGCAGCGCGGGGCCCCGGGCGGTGCTGCGCGACGCGCTGCGCGCGTCGCCGCTGCGCCTGAACACCCCACGCGGACTTCGGCGCCGCCTCGGCGTTTGACGTCTGACGCGTGCGCGGCCTGCTCCGGACGGCCGCCGGAGCCGGGCCAGCCCTTCGCCGTCGGGTGGCCGGCCTCGGTGTCTTGCCACGCGCGAGTGCAGCCTCCGGCAGGAGTAGACTGCGAATTGGGGCCGACTTCGGCGGCCCATGGTTGTGTCTCCTGATTGATTGAGAGCTCGGAATGGTAGTGCCACCAGGACAAGTCCTCAGGGAAGCACGAGACGCTGCGAGGGCGGGCGACTGCCCGCGTGCGCTCTCGAGCTACGAGCACTTCTTTGATCGTGCACTCCAAGACCAAGGTGAGGACCACAACTACTACGGCGTTCGGCTGTCGTACTGCCTCGACGAGTGGGCTCGGCTCGGTGAGAAGTATCCAGAAGCGCGTGAGCGTCTACAGACGAAGGCCAGCGTAGCTCTCGCCGAGTTCGAAGCGACAAGTGACCCGGAGAGATTTCATGACTACCAATCCATTCAGGATCACCTGAATGGTACAGAACTGGTGCTGTCACAGTTCATTGCGTATCACGAGTCGAACCAGGAGCTTGCCCGAGCCGCTTTGAGGTTCATGTGGAACCGCCTGGTCGAGGCGAAGCGTTGGGATATCTGTTCTCGGTACCTCGACGATGCAGAAGCGCGGTACAAGGTAGTGCTCAAGAAGTTCGATGAGTCTATTGAGCTGTGCATCACCGACCCGTCGCTCGGTGGGCAGGAGTTCGCGCAGCAAATCAAGCGGTGGTACGTTCTGGATGCGGGCCACCTTCTGGGAGCGCTTCAGAACACCGGGCGACTGGACGCCGCATCGCAGCTTGCGGCCACCGTCGCCTCGGACATGAAATCACGTGGCCATCCTGAGCTGGCCGCTCAAGTTGGCGAGCGCGCGGCGCTCTGAAGCAACTGGCGGGATCGTTGAACGTTGCGGCTGGGGCTCCCTGCTACACACCGGATACCAATCGCATGCAGTCAATGCGTGCTGCCTGCTGTTCCAATTGACGGCGAAGGGCTGGCCCGTCTCCCGCGGCCGTCCGGAGCAGGCCGCGCACGCGTGAGACGTCAAACGCCGAGGCGGCGCCGAAGTCCGCGTGGGGTGTTCAGGCGCAGCGGCGACGCCTGGATCATCGGTCGCACGGCATCGCCCGGGGCCCCCCGCGCTGCTGCCGACACCTCGCCCCCGCTGGCGTTTGACGGACTGCGTAGGGCCGGACGCGGGAGGCGGGCCAACCCTTCGCCGTCGCTCAGTCGCGCAGCGTGCCCATCGAAGGTCGGGCTGGGGGAATTCGCGCCCCCGGGAGGCGGGGGGCTGATAGGCTGTAGGGATATGTCCGATTCGCGCTTCGCCGCCTCCGCCGGTTCGTTCCGTTCGTTCCCCGTGCTCGGTCTGGTCGCCCTGGCGACCGTCGCCGGGGCCTGCAACGCCAGGCCCGGCAGCGGTCCCGCGCCTTCGGGTGATGCCTGGGCGGTCGTGGATGGCCGCGAGATCAAGCGCGACGACGTCGAGAAGGCCTACCGCCGCGCCATGCAGGCGCAGGCCGCGCCGTCGGAGGAAGAGGCGCTCAACGCCAAGCTCAACCTCCTGAACGAGATGATCGTGCAGGACATCCTGGTCGCCCGGGCCGGCGCGCTCAAGATCGAGGTGCCCGACGCCGAGCTCAACACCGCCTACGACGCCGGCAAGAAGGACGTCCCGCCCGAGCAGTTCCAGCAGGAGCTGACGCGCCGCCAGATCACCGAAGCCGACATGAAGGAAGGGCTGCGCCGCGAACTGCTCGTGCAGAAGCTGCTCGAGAAGGAAGTCACGGCCAAGGCCGCGGTCACCGATCAGGAAATCGCGGACTTCTACAACGCCAACAAGGCGCAGTTCAACTTCCCGGAAGAGGCCTACCACCTCGCCCAGATCGTCGTCACGCCGGTGCCCGATCAGGAGCTCAACAACCGCAGCGGCAACGACGCGACCACGCCCGAGCAGGCCATCCAGAAGGCGAACATGCTGATGGAGCGCCTCAAGGGCGGCGCGCAGTTCGCCGACCTCGCCCGCGACTTCTCGGAAGACGCGCAGTCGGCGCCGCGGGGCGGCGACCTCGGCTTCATCCCGGTTTCGGCGCTCAACCAGGCGCCGCCGCCGCTGCGTGATTCGGTGCTGAAGGCGAATCCCGGCACCGTGAGCGCCGTGAGCATCGGCGGCGCGCACTCGATCGTGCTGCTCGTGTCGAAGGAAGCCGCCGGTCAGCGTGACCTTTCCACCCCGACCGTGCGCGACGGCATCAGCGCCACGCTCAAGAACCGCAAGGAAGGCCTGCTGCGCACCGCCTACCTGACCAACGTCCGCAGCGAAGCCACCGTGGTCAACGTGATCGCGAAGAAGGTGCTCGAGTCGCCCGGCACGCTGCCGACGGTGATGCCGAAGGCCCCTGGCACGCCGTAAGCGCCGCTCCCTTGGAGGGTGCGTGGCCCGTTACACTAACGGGCCATGCACCTTCGACACGCCCTGGTTCTCGCGCTGGCGGCCTCGCTCACGGCCGCGCCGGCCGCCCTCGCGCAGACCGCCGAGGAGCCGTTCTGGCCCGGCGCGCAGTACGACCCGAAGATCCCCACTCTGCAGCAGGTCGTCGGCCACGCGCCCGGCGCCGAAATCACCACCCCCGACCAGATCGGTGTCTACCTCCGCGCGCTGTCGCAGGCGGCGCCCGAGCGCACGCGTCTCGTCGAATACGCGCGCACGTGGGAAGGCCGGCCGCTGTGGCTGCTCGTCGTGGGCAGCGTCGAGCGCATCGCGAAGCTGGATCAGGTGAAGGCCGACATCCGCCGCCTGGCCGATCCGCGCGGCCTGGCCGCCGCCGAGGCCGACCGGCTCGCGGCCTCACTGCCGGTGGTCGTGTGGCTCGTGCACGGCGTGCACGGCAACGAGATCAGCTCGGCCGACGCGGCGCTGCTCGAGGCCTACCACCTGCTCGCGGTGCGCGGTGATGCCGGCGCCGATCTCGTGCAGCGCGACGCGCTCGTGCTCATCGACCCGATGCAGAACCCCGACGGCCGGGCCCGCTTCATCTTCCAGAACCTGCAGGGGCGCGCCTCGTCGCCCGATCCGGCGCCCTACAACGCCGAACACGACGAACCGTGGCCGGGCGGACGGTCGAATCATTACCTGTTCGACATGAACCGCGACTGGTTCGCGCAGACGCAGCCGGAAACCCGTGGGCGCATCAGGATCGCGCTCGAGTATTTCCCACAGGTCAACGTGGACCTGCACGAGCAGGGCGGCAACAACAGCTACTACTTCGCGCCGCCGGCCGACCCGATCAACCCGCACTACACGAAGGCGCAGATCGCCGGCTTCGACCTGTTCGGCCGTGCCAACGGCGCGCGTTTCGACCAGCGCGGCTGGGCGTACTACATCCGCGAGGTCTACGACGGGTTCTATCCCGGCTACGGCGATTCGTGGCCGATGATGCACGGCTCGATCGGCATGACCTACGAGCAGGCGTCGGCCCGCGCGCTGTCGTTCCAGCGCACCGACGACACGGTGATGACCTACCGCGACGGCGTGATGCACCACTTCAACGCCGCCATCACCACCGCCATCACCGCGGCGCGGAACCGCGAGCGGCTGGTGAAGGACTTCCTCGACTTCCGCCGGAGCGCCGTGAGCGAAGGGGAGAAGGGCCCCGTGCGCGAGTACGTGCTCGTGCCCGGCCACGACCCGTCGCGCGCCGCCGCGCTCGCCCGCAACCTCGCGACCCAGGGCATCGAGGTGCGCCGTGCCGAAGAGGCGATCACGATCGGCACGCGCAAGGTGCCGGCCGGCGCCTACCTCGTGTCACATTCGCAGCCGGCGGGGCGCCTCGTGCGCAATCTGCTCGACCTCGATACGAAGCAGGACGCGCCCTTCATCGCCCGGCAGGAAGAGCGCCGCAAGCGCCGTCAGCCCGATCAGATCTACGACATCACGGCGTGGAGCCTGCCGCTCATGTACGACGTCGAGGTCGTGACGAGCGCCGCGGCGATTACCGCGAAGGCCTCGCCGGTGCCGGCGGCCTACGACGCCGCCCCGCCGGCCCGCACGGTGGCCGCGGGCTCCGTGGGGTATCTGGTGCCGTGGGGCTCGGCCGCAGCCGCGCTCACCGTGGACGCCGTGGCGCAGGGGCTGCGCGTGCACAACGTGGGCGGCGCCTTCACGCTCGCCGGCCGCGCGTTCCCGATTGGCACGGCGTTCATTCGCACGGCCGGGAATCCCGCGGATTTGCAGGCGCGTCTCACGGCGCTCGCGACGAAACACGGCGCCGACGTCGTGCCCATCGACACGACCTATGTGGAATCCGGCACCTCGCTCGGCAGCAACGACGTCGCCTTCGTGAAAGCGCCGCGCGTGCTGCTCGCGTGGGACCAGCCGACGGGCACGCTCTCGGCCGGCTGGACGCGTTACGTGCTCGAACGCCGCTACGGCCAGAAGACCACCGCCGTACGCACGGCCTCGCTCGGACGCGTGAACTTCGCCGACTACGACGTGGTGGTGCTGCCGTCGGGCAACTTCGCCGATCACCTCAGCGGTGCCGTGCTGGCGCGTCTCAAGGACTGGATTCGCCTCGGCGGCACGCTCATCACGCTGGCCGATGCGACACGTTGGGCGGCCACGAGCGGCGCCGGCCTGCTCGACACGAACGCGCTGCTCAAGGACGGCAAGCCCGACGTGCCGCCCGCGGGGAACAACGCGACGCCGGCGGGCGCCTCCGCCACCGCCGACTTCGACAAGGCGATCCAGCCCGACCGCGAGCGTCCGGACGCGCAGCCCGGCGCGCTGCTGCGGGCGACGGTGGATACGGACCACTGGCTGAGCGCGGGGCAGGACGGCGAGACGCAGGTCGTCATCGAAGGCTCCCGGGTGTTTGCCCCAATCAAGCTGAACTCAGGCCGCAATGTTGTATACTACGCGGCGAAGGAGCAGCTCGTCGCCTCCGGCCTCATCTGGCCGGAAGGGCAGGACCTGCTCGTACGCAAGGCCTACCTGATGCACCAGCCGCTGGGCCAGGGCCACGTCATCGCCTTCGCGGAAGACGCCAACTACCGCGCCTACACCGAAGCGACGATGTTGCTCTTCATGAACGCCGTGCTGCTCGGACCGGCGTTCTGACGAGCTGGCTAGGACGAAGACTGAACTGACGACGGCATTTGACCGATAGGACGTGCAGGCACGGACCGGGGCAGCGTGACTTTGTGCGCGACCACCGGGTCCAAGACCGTGCCAGCCCATCATGATGTATCCCAGACTCCGCGCCGCTCTCGCCCCGTTTCTATTTGCCCTGGCCGCGGTCTGGGCCTTTCCCGCGGGAGCAGCAGCTCAGCCGGTGGCCTCGGCCTCCGTGGCCCCGCCGGCGGCGCCCCTCATCGGAGAGGCGCTCGTCTTCCCGGTGACCTTCGACAACACCGGGTCCAGCACCGGCTATGGACCGTTCATCGACCTCGTCCTGCCGACGATCGGAGCCGACGGAGCCGGCGCCGCCACCGACGATGGCATCGCCTTCGTGTCGGCCACGTACCTCGGCGCCCCCGTGGTCGCGACGGTCCTGACGTTCGACGCGTCGGGCAACGTGACGCACCCCTACGCGCGCACCGCGGGCGGCGTTCCCGTTGTCGTCGGCGGCGGCACGCCCGGCAACCAGTTCGTGGTGCTGCAGCTCCCGTTCGGGAGCTTCACGCCCACGCAGCCGGCCGCCGCCATCCAGGTCACCACCACCCTCAGCACGCTGGCCGACGCCAGCACGGCGCTCAACATCCGGGCCCGCGGCGGCTTCCGCTACGGTGCGGACCCGCTCGACAACCCGCCGGCCGATCCGTCGCTGCTTGGCGCCTTCACCGCCGACCAGCCCGTGACGCCGACCATCTGGCGCCTCACGAAGACCTACATCGGGCCCGAGGACGAAACCGCGACCGGGCCGAACTTCCCCCGCCAGTACCGGATCGACGTCGACATCGCCACCGGGCAGACGGTCACCGCGGTTGATCTCACCGACGTCCTGCCGGCGAATCTGCAGTTCCTCGCCGTCGTCAGCACGCTCATCAACAACGTCGCGGCCCCGGCCACGGCCGTGGCGACGCCCTCCACGACCACACCCGGCGGCACGCTCACGCGGCGTTTCGCGTCGGTCACCGGCACGGCCGGCACCCAGGACGCGTCGCTCATCTTCAGCTACTACGTGCCCCGCGTCGATGCGGGCACTGCGCCGGTGCTCAACGCCACGACCGGCGACGACGCGACGAGTGTCAACGACGCGCGGTCCGAGGGCAACTGGACGCCCATCGACGGCCGTGACGGCCCCACGGCGATCGTGAGCGACGTGACCGCGAACGACCACACGCTCACACCGAAGTCGATCGCGATCCAGAAGAGCGTCGCCGTGGCCATCGACACCGGCGGCGTCGGTCCCACACCGGGCGACACGCTCGAATACACGCTCGCGATTCAGGTCTCCGACTACTTCGCGATGCAGAACCTCGTGCTGACCGACATCCTGTCGGACGGTCAGCGGCGTGATGCCGGCTTCGTGCCCACGCTCACGATCGCCGAACACAGCGGCGGCGCGTCGGCGACGGCGCCGATGAATGCCGCGAACGCCTCGTTCGTCGTCGCCACGGGCACCACCGGGCAGACCACCGCGACGTTCCAGATCGGTGCCGAGCAGGTGCTGCGCGGCCTCGACGCGCGGCTCATCGGCGGCTGTGTGCCGGCCTCCGGCACGGGTGGTCCCGCCCCGGACTGCGCCGTGTTCAACGGCGGCGCCACCACCGTCACCGTGGTGTATCGCGCGATCATCCAGGACAGCTTCAGCGACACGTTCCTGTCGGGAGACGCCTCGGTCGACCACGGCGACGTGCTCAGCAACACCGTGACGGCGCTCGCCGACCTCGTGAGTGTCGCCGACGCCGTGACGGTGACCGGGTCGAACGAAGCCGACACGAGCGGCGCCAGCGTGCAGATTCTGTCGGGCACGCTCACGAAGACGATCTACGCGATCAACGGCAACACGAGCTTCGGCACGCCGCGGCTCGGACCGGGCGACACCGTCACCTACCGCCTGCGCTACACGCTGCCGTCGAGCGACCTCGAACCGGTCACGATCACCGACTACCTGCCGCTGCCCGTCCTGCTGGCAACCGAAGTCGCCGGGCCCTTCTCGACAACGGTGAGCGCGGCCGTGCCGCCCGCCGGCACCGCCAAGTTCGGTCCGGCCGACACGTTCTTCGCGCTGTCGGCCTCGGCCCCGGCGATCACGACCGATGCCGCCGGCAACAGCGTGCGCTTCGTCTACGGCGCCTTCGACGACCCCACCAACACCCCGACCACCATCGACATCCTGTTCACGGTCACGGCCTCGAACGCGCCGTTCGCCGACGGGCTGTTCCTGACGAACCAGGCACGGGTGGAGGAGGGTACGACCAATGCCGGCGCGACCATCGTCGACGCCATCGTGCAGATCGAACTGAACGAACCCGACGTGCGCGTCACGAAGGGCGTCGTCACGAGCAGCAACACGGCCGACGTCTACGCCCCCGTCACCGTCGGGCCCGTCTCGTTCAGCGCGCCGGGCTCGGCCGGCTATCGCGGCTCGGCCACCATCACGTCGAATGGTCTCGCGGCGACGCCCATCAACAGCAACGTGTCGTCGCTCGATGCCGGCGATGTCGTCACGTTCGCCATCGTGCTCGAGAACATCGGCAGCGGACCCGAAGGCGCCTTCGATGTCACCGTGCGCGACACGCTGCCGGCCGGGTTCTCGGTGCCCGGCACGGGCCTCAACCTGAGCATCACCGACGGCACCGGCGCGGCGCTGGCGTTCACCGACCTCGGCGGCGGGCTCTTCGGTGCCAATGGCCTGCGCCTGAACGACCCGGCCGCCTCACAGGGGGCGCTCGCCACCTACGGCGCGACATCGGGGACGAATGTCGCCGTCATCACCTACGACCTCGTGCTCGACGCCGCGGTTGCCGTCAACCAGACCCTCACGAACACGGCAACACTCGCCAATTTCGCCGGCACCGAGGGCGGACCGGATTTCACCACTGTCGATCGTACCGACACGGCCGCCGTGGTCACGCGCGCGCCGTCGATGACCAAGACGATCGTCACGACGAACCAGGCGCACACCGCCGGTAACAACGTCGCCATCGGGGAACTCGTGTCCTATCGCGTGACGCTGCTCGTGCCCGAGGGCACGACGCCGTCGGCCGTGCTCACCGATGTGCTCGACGCGGGCCTGGCGCTCGTGAGCCTCGATGGCATCACCGCGTCGCCGGCGCTGACCGCGTCGGCCGGCACGTTCGCCGGCGTGCTCGCCGCGCCCTCGATCGCCGCTGAACCGGTCGGCAACGCCGCGGCCGTCAACCAGGGGCGGCGCATCGTGCTCACGTTCGGTACGCTCACCAACACCGATACCAACAACGCGACCGACGAAACCATCACGCTCGACTACACCGTCGCCGTGCTCAACGCTGCCGGCAACAACCGCGGCAGCACGCGGAACAATGCCGTGTCGCTCGCCTTCACGGGCGGCACCGCCACGGCCAGCGCGCCGAACGTCACGATCGTCGAGCCGACACTGCAGGTCGTGAAGTCCGCGGTGCCGACGGGTGGTGACGCTGGCGACCCGGTGACGTTCACCGTGGCGCTGTCGCACACCGGCGCGAGCAACACCACCGCCTTCAACGTCGCACTCACCGATGTCCTGCCGTCCGGGCTCACCTTCGTGAGCGCGGCCCAGACGGGCGGGCTTGCCGCCACCACGCTTTCGACCGCGGGCAGTCTGGCCGCCACGTGGGACACCTTCGCCGTGGGCAGCACGGCCACCTTCCAGATTGCCGCCACCATCGACACCGGCCTCGGCTCCGGCACCGTGCTCACGAACACCGCGCCCGTCACCTACACGAGCCTGCCGGGCGACATCACGGCCACGCAGTCCACGTTCAACACGCTCGCCGTCGAGCGCACCGGCAATCCGGCCAATCCCGGCGGCGCCGAGAACGACTACAGCACGCAGGGCGCGGCCACGGTCACGGTCAGCAGCGCGAACGTCACCAAGGCGCTCGTCTCGACCAATCAGGCGCACACGACCGATCCGGCTGTCGCGGTTGGCGAGATCCTGACCTACACCGTGACCGTCACGGTGCCCGAGGCGGTCTCGAGCGGCGTGTCAGTCCAGGACACGCTCGATCCCGGCCTCGCCTTCGTCGGGTTCGACAGCCTCGTCGTCAGCAATCCGGCCGCGGTCACGACGAGCATCGCCGGCGGCTTTGCGACGGTGCTCGCGAATCCGGTGTTGTCGAACCCAGGCGTCACGGCCGAGACGGCCGGCAGCCGCGTCACCTTCTCGTTCGGCACCATCACCAACACCGACACCAACAGCGGCGTCGCCGAGACACTCACGCTGACCTACCGCGCCGTCGTGCTGAACACCGCCGCCAACGTGCGCGGTCAGGCGCGCAACAACAACGTGGCGTGGACGGCCAATGCCATCACCGTCAACGCCTCGGCACCGGATGTCACGATCGTCGAACCCACGCTGAGCATCACGAAGACGGCGGCCCCGGTGACGGGTGACGCCAACGACACGGTGACCTTCACCATGGTCGTGACCCACGCCGGCACGAGCAACGCCGGCGCATTCGACGTGGTGCTGTCGGATCCGATCCCGGCCGGGTTCAACGTGACATCCGGCCCGACGAACACCGCAGGTCTGGCGCCGGCCTCGCTGGGGCTGGCGGCCGGCACCATCACCGGCACGTGGACATCGTTCCCGCTGGGTTCGACCTCGACCATCTCCGTCACCGGCACGCTCGATCCGAGCATCGCGCCGGGCACGGTCACGACCAACACCGCGACCACGACCTGGACGAGCCTCCCGGGCGGGGTGACGGCGACGCAGTCGCCGTACAACACGTTCGGCGCCGAGCGCTCGGGGAATCCGGCCGGCGTCGGTGGTGCCGCCAACACCTACACGGCGAACGACCCGGCCACGGTGACCCTCAACAGCAACACGCTCTCGGGCCGCGTCTACGAAGATGCGAACAACGACGGCGTCTACGCGCCGGGCGAACTGCCGATTGCGGGCGTCATCATCACGCTCACGGGGACCGATCACCTGGGCAATCCGGTCACGCGCACCGCCGTGACCCTGGCCGACGGCACGTATCAGTTCACGGGGCTCCGGCCCGGCACCTACGTCGTGCGTGAGACACAGCCCACGGCGTATGCCGATGGTCTCGACGCGGCCGGCAGTGAAGGCGGCACGGTGGGCAACGACGTCATCTCGGCGATCGCCATCCCGCTCGGCGGGCCCACGACGGCCATCGACTACAACTTCGGGGAACGGCCCACGGCCGACCTCCAGATCACGAAGACCGACAGTCCGGATCCCGTGGTGCCCGGCACCACCCTCACCTACACGCTCGTCGTGCGCAACAACGGCCCGAGCGTGGCCGCGAACGTCGTCGTGAGCGATCCGCTGCCCACTGGCACCGCGTTCGCCTCGCTGACGGCGCCGGGCCTGAGTTGCACGACGCCGGCCGTCGGCGCCGCCGGTGATGTCGTCTGCTCGGTGGCCACGCTGGCCGCAGGCGCCACGACCACGCTGACGCTGGCCGTGCAGGTGGCGCCGACGCTGCTCGACGGCGCGGTCATCACGAACACCGCGGCCGTGCGCTCCGACACGCCCGACCTCGTGCCGGCCAACAACACCGACATCGAGCCCACGGTCGTGGCGGCGCCGACGAGCGCCGACCTCGCCATCACGAAGACCGATGCGGCGGATCCCGTGATCGTGAACGGCAACGTCGTCTACACGCTCACCATCCGCAACAACGGTCCGGCCGCCGCCACCGGCGTCACGGTGACCGACACGCTGCCCGCCGGCGTCACGTTCGTCTCGGCCGTGCCGAGTCAGGGCGCCGCCTGCACGGGCACATCCACGGTGTCGTGTGTGCTCGGCGGCCTCGCCTCGGGCGCGCAGGCGACGGTGGTCGTGACGGTCACGGCGCCGACGCCCGGTGTCATCACCAACGTGGCGACGGTCACCGGCAACGAGCCGGATCCCGCGCCGCAGAACAACACGGCCAGCGAGCCGACCACCATCGGCAACGCGACCGACGCGGACCTGCGGGTGGCCAAGATCGACACGCCCGATCCGGTGCTCGTGAACGGCCTCGTGGCCTACACGATCGCCGTCGAGAATCGCGGCCCAGGCGCCGCCGCGAACGTGCAGTTGAGCGACGTCGTGCCGGCGGGCACGGTGTTCGAGAGCCTCACGCCCGCCGCCGGCTGGACCTGCACGGCGCCCGCTACTGGCACCACGGGCACCGTCTCGTGCGCCGTGGCGACACTCGCCGCCGGCGCCTCGGCCACCTTCGACCTCCGCGTGCGCCTCGCAGCCGGCACGGCCGCGGGCACCACGCTCAGCAACACGGTGACCGTGTCGTCGACGACGGCGGATCCGGATCCTGCGAACAACACCGACACTGAGCCCACGCTTGTCGTCGGGCCCGGCACCGCCGACGTGCGCATCGTGAAGACCGACGCGCCGGACCCACAGGTGGCCGGTGCGCCCGTGAGCTACACCTTCGCCATCACGAACAACGGGCCGGCGACGGCGACCAACGTCAGCGTGACCGACACGCTGCCGGCCGGCACGGCGTTCCTGACCGGCTCGGCCGGTTGCACGGCCGCCGCGGGCGTGCTGACCTGCACGGTGGGCACCCTGGCGCCTGGTACCGCGACGGCCGTGGGCGTGACGCTCGCGACGCCGCCGACGCCCGGCCTGCTGACCAACACGGCCACCGTCAGCGCGACCGAGAGCGATCCGGTGCCGTCGAACAACACCGAGCCGGAAGACACCACGCTCGTGCAGCGCGCTGACGTGCGGATCGCCAAGAGCGGTCCGGCCACGGCCACGCCAGGCAGCACCGTCGCCTACACGCTCACCATCACGAATGACGGGCCCTCCGTCGCCGACAACGTCACGGTGAACGACCCGGCCCCGGCTGGCCTCACGTTCGCGTCGATGAGCGGCGCCTGCACCACGGCGTTCCCGTGTCTGCTCGGCACGCTGCAGCCGGCCGAGGTGCGGGTCATCACGGTGACCTTCCAGGTGCCGGCGAGCTACACCTCGCCGGATCCGATCGTGAACATCGCGACCGTGAGCACGACGACCGCCGGCGACATCGGCGCGAACAACACCGCGAGCGCCTCGACGCCGCTGGCCTTCGCCGGTGATGTCGCTGTCGTGAAGACGGCGAGCACGATGTCGCCGGGTGTCGGCACGAACTTCGACTACATCATCACGGTCACGAATCTCGGGCCCTCGAACGTGACGAACGTCGTCATCACCGAGTC
>CADEFD010000066.1:0-8569 GCA_902826515.1 uncultured Acidobacteriota bacterium | reverse complement strand
CTCAACCAGACGGACCTCGCCATCCAGAAGACCGGGCCGGCCACCGTGCTGGCCAACGGCGCCGTCGTCTATACCCTGACGGTGACGAACCTCGGTCCGGCCGTGGCGCAGGGCGTCTCGGTGGCCGATCCGACGCCGTCGAACCTGACGTTCGTCTCGACGACCGGCGCCTGCACGTCGGCGTTCCCCTGCGCGCTCGGCACGATGGCGGTGGGGGAGGTGCGCACCATCACGGCCACTTACACGGCCGGTGTCATGCCGAATGGCACCGTCGTCACGAACATCGCGACGGTGTCGAGCACGACGCCCGACTCGAATTCGGCCAACGACTCCGCGCGTGTGGATACGACGATCGACACGCGCGCCGACGTCGGCGTGACGAAGTCGGTGGCGCCGGCCCAGGCCGTAGTGGGCCAGCCCGTGACCTACACGGTCACGGCCGTCAACAACGGGCCCAACCCCGCCACCGGCGTCGTCGTGACCGATCAGCTGCCGGCCGGCGTCACGCACCAGACGTCCACGCCGTCGCAGGGCACCTACGATCCGGTCACCGGTCAGTGGACCATCGGCGCACTCGCCGTCGGACAGACGGTGACGCTGACGATGTCGGCGCTGGTGGATGTGCCAGGGCCGATCGCGAATCTGGCCGTGCGCACGGGCATGACCGAGCCCGACACCGACCCGTCGAACGACTCCGCCGTGGCGGTCGTCAACAGCGCGCCGTATGCGGACATCGGCGTCGTGAAGACGGCCAGCACGCTGGCTCCCACCATCGGCACGGCCGTGACCTTCACCATCACCGCGACCAACCGCGGGCCGTTTGTGGCCCCGGCGGTGTCGGTCGACGACGTGCTGCCGGCCGGCCTCGTGTTCGTATCGGCGGCGCCGTCCGCCGGCGCCTTCGTGCCGGCCACCGGCCGCTGGACCATCGGGCCGATGGCGGTGGGCGCGTCGGCCACGCTTTCGCTCGTCGCTAACGTGACGCAGGGCGGTCCGCGCGTGAACCGCGCCGTCGTGAGCGGCGTCGGCGTGACGGATCCCAACCCGTTGAACGATCAGGACTCCGTCGTGCTGAATCCCGGCATCGCGACCAACCTGCGGGTGGCCAAGACGGCGCTGCGGCCGATCGTCGGCATCTTCGAATACGCCGAGTTCCTGGTCTCGGTCACGAATGACGGGCCGAGTCCGGCAACCGGTGTCGTCGTGACCGACCAGTTGCCGGCCGGGCTCACCTTCGTCTCGGCGCGCACCTCGCAGGGCGGCTACGTGCCGGCGACCGGCGCGTGGACGGTGGGCAGCCTGGCGGCGAGCCAGACGGCCACGTTGCAGCTCACGGCCATCGTCAACGCCGCGGGCACCATCGTGAACACGGTCACGCTCACCTCGAGCGTCGAACCGGATCCCGATCCGACCGACAACGTCGACACGGCGCCTGTCGTCACGCCGCTGCCGTCGGCGGCGCAGTGCGCCGATGTCGAGCTCACCCAGCAGTTCTCGCCCTCGGTGAATCCGGGAGGGCAGCTCCGCTACGTCTACACGGCGACCAATCGCGGGCCGGGCTACGCGACCGACGTGATGATCTCGGGCATGGTGCCCGCCGGCACCACCGTGACGGCGATGAATCCCTCGGCGGGTGGCACCTGCGCCATCGTCAACGGCGAAGTGCACTGCACGTGGCCGGGGCAGTCGATTATCGGCGTCGCCCGCACGGTCGAGATCCTGCTGCAGGTGTCTCCGTCCACGCCGCCCGGCTCGGTCATCTGGGGCTGGTTCATGTCGATGACCGGGTCGCCCGACTGCAATCACTTCAACGACATGGTCGACAACTACGTCTTCGTCGGTGGCGGCGCCGCGCCGTCGGCCGATCTGCAGCTGCAGGGCGCAATCGCCGACGACAGCGGCGGGCTGGCGGCGAGCCGCGCGTCGGCGGTGGGCGTGCCGGTGACGATGCGCCTCGCCATCACCAACCACGGCGCGGTCGACGCCAGTGGTGACTACGCGCTCATCGCGAGCGAGACCGGCGGGTTCACGGTGATCGACGCCGTCACCTCGCATGGCAGCTTCGGCGTGTCGGGCCCGGCCTCCGGCGTGTGGACGACCGGGCCCATCGCCGCCGGCGTGACGGCGTATGCGGACATTCGTGTGGCGCCGGTGACCGCCGCGGCCGTCAAGCTCATCGTGATGCGCACGACGGGCACGCCCGTCGATCCCGATGCCACGAACGACCACCTCGAGCTCGCGCTCGACGGGGTTGGCGCAGCACCGGCGAGCGGCCGCTGGGTGGCCACTGGAAACGTCGACGGCGCGGCGGGCGGCGAGATCCTGACCGGCACCGGCGAAGGCGAACGGCCGCAGGTGCGGGCGTTCACCGGCCTCGGGGCCGACACGGGGCTGCGTTTCAACGCCTTCGAGCCAGCTTTCCGCGGCGGCGTGCGCCTGGCGTCATGTGACATCGACAACGACGGCATCGACGAGATCATCGCCGGCCAGGGCCGTGGCGGCTCGGCGGTGAAGGTGTTCCGCGTCGTGGCGGGCACGATCGCTGAAGTCACGGGCTTCCTGCCGTTCGAGGCCGGCTTCACCGGCGGTGTCTACGTGGCCTGCGAGGACCTCGATGGCGACAGCCGCGACGACGTGATCGTCGGCGCCGGTCCCGGACGCGCACCCGATGTGCGCACCTTCGCCGTGTCGAGCAGCGGCGCCGTAGCGCTGGGCGCGTGGATGGCGTACGAGCCGGCGTTCACTGGCGGCGTGCGGGTCGCGACCGGCGCGTATCCGGGCGGTCTGGTCGGGCCGTTCCAGGTGCTGACCACGCCGGGCGCCGGGCGTCCCGTGGATCTCAGGCTGTGGGCCGTCGGCACGGGCACGGCGACGGCCGTGGCGAGTGCCACCGTGCTGCCGGCCGACTACGTGGGCGGCGCGCTGGTCGATGCCGGAGACATCGACGGCGACGGCGGTCTCGACATCGCAATCGCGCCGGATGGCGGCGCGCCGAGTCTGCTGCGGGTCTTCTCGATGACGGCGATGCAGTGGATCGTCGATGCGCCGGCCGGCGCGGCTGGCTTCCCTGGCGGGCTGCGCCTCGACATCGGACGCCTCAGCGGCGGCCCCGGCCGCGCGGAACTCGTGACGGGCGCCGGGCCGGGCACGCTGCCAGACGTCCGCGTGTTCCAGCTCGGCGCCGGTGGCGGGCTCGAGCGCGTGCGGCTGCGTGTGCTCGAAACGCCCTGACCTCGAGGCGGCGTGCGCCGCGCAACGCTCAGCGGGCGGACGCGTGACCCGGCACGGCCGGGCGCACGCGGTAGAGCACGTCGCCGTCACTCGCGGCCAGCCGTTCGAGGTCGGCACTCGCGTCGGCCGCGGTGAGGAACGCCGCGGCGCGTGCCGGCTCGTAGCGCGGCAGCACCACGATGTGCGTGACCCCGTAGAAGCGCAGCACGTCGCCGAGCGGCGCGTGCGGCGCGCCTGCCACCGTGTCGGCGATCGCCTGATAGATCGCCGGCGTGCGGCGGCCGTAGCCGTTCACGAGTGGTGTCCAGGCGCGGCTGGCGAAGAGCAGGTAGTCGGCTTCGGCAGGCCACGACGGCGTGCTCGCGAGCATCGGCACCACCAGGGCCACCCCCGGCGCATCCGCGGCGAGGCGGGCGAAGATCGCCGGCGTCGCCAGCGGCACCACGGGCGGGGGCGGCCGGTGCACCATCACTCCTTCGGCCATGAAGCCCGCCACGAGCAGCACGACGAGGCCGCGGCGGAACCGCGGCGGCGTGGCGTGCACGGCGAAGCCGACGAACATCGCGACGGCGAACGTGACGAGCACGGCCATGCGCCCCGGCGCCCGGAACGACAGCACGCCCGGCACGAGACGCAGCAGGTCGAACGGCCGCCAGCCGGTGTCGGGCCCCGCCGGCCCGAGTGACAGCGCGAAGCCGAGGAGGCCGAGCGGCACGGCCCACGCCATGCGGCGGCCGGCGGCGAGGGTGACGGCGGCGATCGCCCCGGCAGCGGCCGCAACGCCGGCGGTGAGGCCGATGAAGTACGAGCGCCGATAGTCCCAGGCGTCCGGATCGGCGGCTCCGCCATCGAGCAGCGCGCCGGCCCAGGTGTCGCGCGGCGGCCGCGCGAAGTACGACGGCTGCAGCGAGAAGCTCCGCAGTTCCTCGACCCCTGGCGGGTCGGCGCCGAGGAATGGCCGGGCCACCGGCCACAGGACCACGCCGGCCACGGCCGCCGCGGCGAGGAGCGCAGCCACGCGCGCCAGCGCGCGCCTCCACGAGGTGTGTTCTGTCGCGAACAGCCATGCGATCTGCACCAGCAGGACCAGCACTACGACGACGGCCGCGTACCACGACACCAGGGCCTGCACGCAGGCGATCGCCACCGCGATGCCGAGGTCCCGCGCCTGCCCGGACCGCCACCACCGGTCCAGCCACAGCGGCGCCAGCGCGAAGCCGGCGAGCACGGCCAGGTGGATGAGCCCCATGTACACCGTCGCCACCTGGGCATAGGCAAAACCGAGGGCGAGTCCGGCGATGAAGGCCGCCCATTCATCGCGCAGGTAGTGCCAGACGAGGAAGGCCATCGCCAGCGCGTTCAGCACCGGCAGGATCATCCGCAGCAGGTGATAGGCGGCCACCGGGCCGGCGGCGGCGGTGAGCGGCCATGCGGCGAGGCCGAGCGCAATCATCGGCTCCGAGTGCACGAGGCCGCGCGGCTCCGGCGCGAACATCGGCGCATCGAGCGGCCGCTCGCCGGTCAGCGGCCAGCGCGCATGCCACGCAAGCGTCCACGTGATGAGGCGGGCATCACCCCAGTCGGGCGCCTGGTCGAGCGTGGTGAGGCGCGCGAAGGGCGCGCTGAAGATCAGGCTGAGCAGGGTGTAGGCGGCGAGCCAGCCCGAGACCACGCGCCACCCCGGCCGTTCTTTCTGGGCCTTGCGCTCCACGGCGGCTGATCTTACCGCCGGCGCGTCGCGGGCCGGGTGTAAAGTAAGGCCGCCGCGCGCCCTGCGCGGCAGGGAGACCCTCATGAAACTCGGCCTGTCGCTCGCGGCGTGTGTCCTGCTCGCCGGCGTGTCGTTCGTTGCCCTGCCGCCCGGCCCGTTCGCGCCCGCGGCGCTCGAAGCAGCCGGCCAGCCGGCCGCCGCCGCGCCCTACTACCCGCCGGCCGGCGCGTGGGCGCGCAAGTCCGCGAGCGAACTCGGCATGGATCAGGCCGCGCTCGACGCCGCCGTCCGTTTCGCGCAGACGCGCGAGTCCACGCGCGCGATGGATTTCTCCGACCAGGAACGCATCTTCGGATCGCTGCTCGGCTCGGTGCCGAACATCCGCGCGAAGACCAACGGCCTCGTCATCTACAAGGGCTACGTCGTGGCCGAGTTCGGCGACACGACGTGGGCCGATCCCACGTACTCGGTGGCCAAGAGCATGCTCTCGACGGTGGCGGCGCTGGGCGTGCGCGACGGGAAGATCACGAACCTCGATGAGCCGGTCGGCCGCCTCGTGAAGGACGGCGGCTACGACTCGCCCCGCAACTCGCTCGTGACCTGGAAGATGCACCTGCAGCAGGAAACCGAGTGGGAAGGGGAGATGTTCGGCAAGAAGGACGACTTCGTGGGCACGGCGGCGTTCGGCCAGGGCGAACGCAAGCCGCGCGAGCTGAAGCGGCCGGGCACCTTCTACGAATACAACGACGTGCGCATCAACCGCTTCGGCCAGTCGCTGCTGCGCGCCTGGGGCGAGAGCGTGCCTGATGTCTTCCGCCGCGAGGTGATGGACGTCATCGGGGCCTCGAACACCTGGCGCTGGATCCCGTATCACAACAGCTACGTCACCGTGAACGGGAAGCAGGTGGCGTCGGTGAGCGGCGGCACGCGCTGGGGCGGCGGCGTCTGGATCAACGCCCAGGACATGGCCCGCTTCGGCTACCTGTGGCTGCGCGGCGGCAAGTGGGGCGAGAAGCAGATCCTGCCGCCGGCCTACGTGAAGGCGGCCGTCGCGCCGAGCCAGCACGGCCCCGACTACGGCTACCTGTGGTGGCTCAACACGCAGGGGAAGAACTACCCCGGCCTGCCCGCGACCGCCTACGGCGCACGCGGCGCCGGCTCGAACACGATCACCATCCTGCCGGAACAGGACCTGGTGGTGGTGTGGCGCTGGCACGCCGGCAACGAAGCGGACTTCGTGCAGCGGGTGGTGGCGGCGATCAAGCCGACGTCGATGATGCGGTAGGGAGACGACCCGCGCGGGGCGGATCCGGAGGAACCAGGCGGGGCGAACTCGACGGGGCCGGCGCCCCGTCGGCGGGAGCTAGCGGACGATCGTCCAGACGACTTTGGTGCCGGGGGCACTTACCGAAGCGCGGGCCGAGGCGTGCTGTGAGGTAGGCATGCTCGAGTCTCCAGGTGACGCGTAGGTCGAACGCCCGGACTTGAGCAAGCGGTGTGCCGAATCACGATGAGGCGGCTTTTCCGGGCAGTTCGCACATTTGCCTGCCGGCGGGCCGACGTCGAGGACGGAAATTACACGGGCCCGTGGCATCGATTACTACACGATGCCGACGGGCCCGAGGTCTTGCAGCGTCAGGCGATGGCCGGCGGGCTGCGCCGGCCCGCCGTCAGCAGGACAGGCACTTGTGGTTGTTCTTCGCGCCGAGGCCTTCGAGGTACTTGATGACCTCCGGCCAGGGCTGCACGCGCTGCACCGGGCCGTTGGCCATGTCGATGGTGGTCTGGCCCTCGCGGTTCACCGCGAGGGGGTCGGTGCCCTTCGAGACCAGGTACTGAATCATCTCGAGATCGCCGCGCGCGGCGGCGTGGTGGATGGCGTTGTTGCCTTCGTGGTCGCGGCCGTTCGGGTCGGCGCCGGCCACCTCGATGAGGAACTTCACGCCGGCCAGCATGCCGCCGGGCGCGAAGCGGTGCGAGTTGCCCGCGAACCCTTCGCCGTAGCCCACACCCGCCGAGGCGAGCAGCGCCGGCACGCCGGGACCGGCCACTGGCACCGGCGGCACGCCCGAGACGTCGTTGATGACGCGGCGGCCGGCGTCGCCGAACTCACCGCGCTCGGGCGGCTTCACCGTGGGGATGTGCGGGTCGGCGCCGTACGACATCAGGAGCTTCATCGCATCGACGTCGGCCGCGTAGGCGGCGCGCCAGAACGCGGTCGAGCCCGTTTCCTCGATGCCCGACAGATCGAAATTGTGGCTCGTGTACCACACCTTCTTGTTGACGCGGGCGTTCGGGTCGGCGCCCTTGTCGAGCACGGCCTTCATGAACTCGAGGTAGCCGAGGTTCTGATTGAGGTGGGCGCGCGGCTGCGGATACCCGGCCCGGGGCGCCCACATCAGGTTGATGGCCGCGTAGAGCGGCGTCACGCCGTTTTCGGCAGCCAGGTTCGGGTCGGCGCCGCGGTCGAGCATCATCTTCGCCAGGTCGAAGTGGCCGTTCACCGTGGCCGTGAGCATCGCCGAGACGCGGTCGCCCTTCTTGCGCTGGTTCACGTCCACACCGGCGTCGAGGAGCACCGTGGCGACGTCGATGTAGCCCTGACGGGCCGCGAAGAGCAGCGGCGTCATGCCACCCTGCGTGTGCACCTGTTCATTGATGAGATAGCCGCGGTCGAGGCCAGGCGTGCGCGGCCGGCCGCCCGAACGGGCCGCCGCGCGCGGCGCGGTCTCGGGCTTGGCGGCGAGGTTGCGCCCTTCGGGGTTCTCGCCGTTGGCGCTGAGCGCCATGAGGTCGATCGCCTTCGTGGCGGCGTTCTTGTTCGCCCCCTTCGCGAGCAGCAGCTTCACGGCATCGACGCGTCCGGCGGCGGCGGCGAAGATGAGCGGCGTGTGCTCGCGCTCGCGTTCCTTCGCTTCGATCTCGGCGCCGGCGTCGATCAGCGCGGCGATCGAGGCCACATCTCCGGCGCCGGCCGCGAACATCAGCGGCGTCGCGCCGGTGGCGGTGGCGGCATTCGCGTCGGCCCCCGCCTTCACGAGCGCCGCCACGATGGCGCCGGCGCCGCGTTCGGCGGCCAGGTGCAGCGGCGTGATGGCGCCGAAGCGGGTCGTGGCCTTCACGTTGGCGCCGGCCACGATGAGCGTGGTGGCCAGTTCTTCGTGGCCCTGACGGGCCGCCCAGTGCAGGCCGGTGACGCCGTCGCCGAGCGCCGCGTTCACGTCGGCGCCGCTCTTGAGCAGCGACTTCACCGTCGCCACGTCGCCCGTCATCGCCGCCTCGGGCACCGTGCCGGCGGCCGCGCCGAGCGCCACCGTGAAGGCCAGGGCGCCGAACGCGCCGGCCAGAAGTCCCGCAGTCAGTCGTCGCATGTGCATCACTCCTACAGGGCCGCGGCTGTGGTGGGCTGGACGGCGTTCAGGTCGATCGTACCGGTGCTGTCGCCGAAGACCTTGTCGTCGAGGCCCATCTTGTGGAGGGCGTCGAGGTAGGCGTTGGCCATCGGCGTGCCGTCCGCCGTTCTGATGTGGAGGCCGCCCTTGAGCGTGCCGCCGGCGTGGCCGGCGAAGAGCAGCGGGCAGCGCTTGTGGTTGTGCACGTTCGGGTCGCCCATCGGCGAGCCGTAGA
>CADEFD010000065.1 GCA_902826515.1 uncultured Acidobacteriota bacterium | reverse complement strand
GCCATCACGCGCGAGAACGTCAGCCGCCTCACGAAGGCGTGGGAATGGAAGACCGGCGAGACGCCGCTGCCCGAGTTCGGCACCTTCCCCGGCGCCTTCCAGAACACGCCGCTGATGATCGACGGCGTGCTCTACCTGAGCACACCCTACAACCGGGTCGTCGCGCTCGACGCCGCCACCGGCGCCGAACGCTGGGCGTTCGACCCGAAAGCCTATGAAGACGGACAGCCGGCCAGCGGCCAGGGCTTCGTGCATCGCGGGGTGGCGGCGTGGCGCGACAAGGGCGCGCTGCGCATCTTCCTCAACACGCGGTATCGCCTCATCTGCCTCGACGCGAAGACCGGCCGGCCGGTCGAGTCATTCGGCACGAAGGGCGCCATCGATGTGAGCGACGGCCTCATCTGGGCCATCAACAAGAAACACTACGCGCAGACGTCGCCGCCGGTCGTCTACCGGGACCTCGTCATCCTCGGCAACGGCGTCGGCGATCGGCTCACCTACAGGAACGATCCGCCGGGCGACGTCCGCGCCTTCGACGCCCGCACCGGCAAGCAGGTGTGGAGCTTCCACCCGATCCCGCAGCCCGGCGAGTTCGGACACGAGACGTGGAAGGACGGCTCGTGGAAGTTCACCGGCCACACGAACGTGTGGGCGCCGATGACCCTCGACGCCGCCCGCGGCCTGCTCTACATGCCGGTCAGCACGCCGAGCAACGACTACTACGGCGGCCGCCGCAAGGGCAGCAACCTCTTCGCCGAGTCGATCGTGTGCCTCGATGCCGCCACCGGCAAGCGGAAGTGGCACTTCCAGATCGCCCATCACGGCCTGTGGGACTACGACCCGGCTTCGCCGCCGAACCTCGTGACGGTGACCGTCGGCGGACGGCGCGTCGATGCGGTGGTGCAGCTCACGAAGCAGGGCTTCGCCTTCGTGTTCGACCGCGTGACCGGCCGGCCGCTCTGGCCGATCGAAGAGCGCCCGGTGCCGCAGACCGACGTGCCCGGCGAAGAGACCTCGCCCACGCAGCCGTTCCCGACGCGTCCCGTGCCGTTCGTGGAACAGGGCGTGACGCTCGACGATGCCTTCGACCTCACGCCGGAGCTCAAGGCGGAGGCCACGGCCGAACTGAAGAAGTACCGGATTGGCCCGGTCTACACGCCGCCATCCCTTCAGGGGACGGTGGTGCGCCCGGGCGTGTGGGGCGGCGCCAACTGGGGCGGCGCGGCGTTCGATCCCGAGTCCGAAACGCTCTACATGAAGGTGACCAACAGCGGGCATATCGTGCGGATCGAGAAGCGCGATCCGAACGCGCCCACCACGCGGCCCGGCGAAGTGGACGCCGACTACGTGAACCGCGGCCTGCCCGGCTGGTTCAGGGACGGCCTGCCGCTCACGAAGCCACCGTACGCGCGCATCGTCGCGCTCGATCTCAGGGCCGGCACGATCCGCTGGCAGGAGCCGTTCGGCGATTATCCCGCCGTGCGTGAGCAGCTCGAGACGCTGGGCGTGACGCCGCCGCCGGCCCTCGGCGCGCAGGGGCCGGCGGGTCTGCTCGTGACGAAGAGCGGCCTCATCTTCGTGGGCGGCGGCGATCGCGCCTTCCACGCGCTCGACACCACCAGCGGCCGCGAACTGTGGTCCGCGCCGACGCTCGAAACCACCGGCACGCCGATGACCTACGCCACCGCCGACGGCACGCAGTTCGTGGTGGTCGCGACCGGACGCGGTCCGGACGCCACGCTTGTGGCGTATCGCCTGCCTTGAAGTAGTTGTAACGGGGTCTGTCACGGTCACGGCCTGTCACGGCGTGGTGACGAACGGTGACCGTGACAGACCCCGTTACAACTACTTCAGGGCAGCGGGTAGCGCGCGCCGATCGCCGCCAGGTACTGCCGCGTCTCGCGGTAGGCCACGGCGCGGCCGGCGCGCACTTCACGCGCGTGCTGCGGGCCGGCGTTGTAGGCGATGAGCGCGAGGCGCGTGTTGCCGTCGAAGGCGCGCAGCAGGCTGCCCAGATAGCTGATGCCGCCGCGCAGGTTCTCGCGCGGCTGCCACGGATCCACGCCGAGCGAGGCCGCGGTGCCCGGCATGAGCTGCATGAGGCCGATGGCGCCGGCCGACGACACCGCGCGCGGATTCCCCGCCGACTCGGCCGCGACGACCGCGCGCACGAGATCCGCCGGCACGCCATGTGCGGCGGCGAACGTCGCGAGATCCCCCTCGAACCCGGCCAGCCCCGGCACGACCGGCGCGGCACGCGGCGCCGCCGCCACGGCCACGGCGGCCTGCGGCTCGCGCCAGCGCGCATCGAGGAACGCCGCCACCGACGTATCGGTGTGCCCGGCCATGAGCCGCGCCCGCGCCTCGTCGAGATCGGCGCGCGTCAGGTGCCCCTCGAGCACGTCGGCGATCTCGCGCGCGGTGTAGCCGCTCAGGCCAAGCGTCCAGGCCACGCCATCTCGCGTCCGCACTGCCGGGTCGCAGGGCACCACCGCCCGTGGCGGCGCATCGACAGCCGCGTCCGGCCGGGCGGCCACGTCGTCGGCTGCCGGGCCGACGACCGCGCGGGCGACCCGCCAGAAATCCGCCGCGTGCGCCGCGTCGAGCCCGGAGGGTCCGGCGGCCGTCACCCCGCCCCGCGATTCCCGGCGCGCCCGCGAGAACTGCGCGGAAAGGCCCGGAAGTTCCGCCAGGGTGCACCACACGGCGGCCGGCGCAGCCGGCCAGGCGGCAGCCCGGCCGGGCACCGTCGTCGCGACGAGAGACGCCATCAGCGCCGCACGCGGCACGACGGACACGACGCGGGCCCAGGACATCCGGGCCCGAGCGTGCAAGTGATGTGCCCGGGCTACGCCGCCAGCAGCGCGTCGAGCCGGGCGTAGCTCATCTCCATGCCCGACGTCATGCCCGTCGTGAGGGCGGCTTCCCGCGCCGCCTCCGACGCATAGCGCACGGTCATCGTCATCGTCGTCACGCCGCCGGCTTCGGTGAGTTCCGTCGTGACCTGCGTTTCGCCACCCGTCCAGTCTTCATCGAAGATCTCGACGTGCACGATCCGCGACGGCGGCGTCACCTCGACGAACCTGCCGCCCATGCCCATTTCCTTGCCGTTCGGTTTCGTCCAGACGTAGCGGAAGCGGCCGCCGGGCCGCAGGTCCACGTCGCAGACGGTCAGCGCCCAGCCGTCGGGGCCGATGAGCCAGCGCGAGAGCCATTCCGGCTTCGTGAAGGTGTCGAAGACGAGCACGCGCGGCGCTTTGAACGTGCGGGTGATCGTGAGGTCGCGGTCGTTCGGTCGCGCCAGCGTCATCGTGGGTGCGGTGGACATGGCAGGTCTCCTCGGGGACGGGGGTCAGCCCGCCAGCGCGCGCTCGAGCGCGGCGATCTCGATCTTCGTCATCTGCAGCATGGCCTGCATTGCCCGGCCGGCCCGCGCTGGATCCGGATCGCCGAGCGCACGGCCGAGCGCGTTCGGAATCACCTGCCACGACAGGCCGAACCGGTCGCGCAGCCAGCCGCACGGCTGCGCCTCCCCGCCGCCGGCGAGGAGGCCCTCCCAGTAGCGATCGACCTCCTCCTGCGTCTCGCACTTGATGAGGAACGACACGGCGGGCGTGAACTGGTAGAGCGGGCCGCCGTTGAGCGCCATGAATTCCTGGCCGCGCAGCTCGAAGGTCATCGACATGACGGTGCCGGCCGGGTGCGGTGCGCCGGGCCCGTAGCGCGACGTGCGCACGATCCTCGACGCCGGAAAGAGATCGACGTACATCGACACGGCCTGTTCGATGCGATCGTCGAACCAGAGGAACGGAGTGATGGACTGCATGTGAACTCCTGAGACGGACTAGACGGATCGGGGACGCCGCGCGCGCTTCGGCGCGGCACGCCGCGGCTGCGGCTTCGCCTGCATCTCTTCGAGCAGGGCGTCGAGGCGTTCGAAACGGCGTTCGAGCAGACGCCGGTAGGTGTCGATCCATCCGGCGGCTTCGGCCAGCGGCTTCGGCTCGGCCTTCACGGGCCGCCGCTGCGCGTCGCGGGCCCGCGACACCAGGCCGGCGCGCTCGAGCACCTTGAGGTGTTTCGAGATGGCCGGCTGGCTCATGGCGAATGGCGCGGTCAGCTCGGTGACCGAGGCCTCACCCTGGAGGAGCCGGGCGAGGATGGCCCGGCGGGTCGGATCGGCGAGCGCCGCGAAGGTGGCGTCGAGGCGCCCGGCCGCGGCCTTGTCATAACCAGTCAGTTGCATAACCGAATGGTTTTATAACAAGCGGCGGCCGGTGTCGTCAAGCGCCGTCTCGTCTCCGTTCGTCACGGCCGGGGTGGTCTGCGTGGCGCGCACGTTATACTGCTGCCGGCTCGACATGACGCGACGCTGTCGCCGCGCCCGGGCCCTCAGAAACGGAGCTCGTCATGGTGCTCGCGCTACTCCTGGCCCTCGCGCAGGCCGTCACTCCGCTCACCGGCGCCGTCGCCGATTCGAACGGCCAGGCCATCGTCGGCGCGACCGTCATCGTGCGGGCGCCCTCCGGAGGCGAGCAGCGCACCGTGACCGACGGCGAGGGCCGCTTCACGCTCGACACGCCGCCCGCCTCCGGCACGATCATCGTGAAGGCCGCCGGCTTCGCCGATGCGCAGCGCGCGCTCGGCGGCGACACGTCGTTCACGCTGGCACCGGCCTCGGTGCTCGAGTCGGTCGTCGTCACCGCGACCCGCACGGAACGACGGCTGGGGACGATTCCCGCCAGCGTCAACGTGGTCACGAGCGAGGCCATCCGCGCCTCCCCCGCCGTCGTCGCCGACGACGTCCTGCGCCAGATCCCGAGCTTCAGCCTGTTCCGCCGCACGAGCAGCATCGCCGCCCAGCCCACGACACAAGGCGTGTCACTGCGCGGCATCGGCCCGAGCGGCCAGAGCCGCACGCTCGTGCTCCTCGACGGCGTGCCGTTCAACGATCCGTTCGGCGGCTGGGTCTACTGGACGCGCGTGCCGCTGCTCAGCGTGGAGCAGATCGAGATGACCGAAGACACCGCCTCGAGCCTCTACGGCAACATCGCCATGGGCGGCGTCATCAACATCGTCACCGCGCGCCCCTCGCCGCGCACGCTGCAGCTGCAGTCGCAGTACGGCACCCGCGGCACGCCGAAGGTGGATCTCTTCGCCAGCGATCGCTGGGGGAAGCTCGGCGCCGCCGTCGAGGCGAGCGCGTTCGACACCGAAGGGTTCCCGATCGTCGCCCCCCGCGAGCGCGGCCCGATCGACAACAACGCCGACGTGACATTCGCCAACGTCACCGGCAAGATCGAATTCGATCCGTCCGATCGCCTGCACACGTTCCTGCGCGTCAGCCGCTTCGCCGAAGACCGCACCAACGCCAAGGTCGGCGAGGTGAACAGCACCGAGTGGCAGGCCGGCAGCCTCGGCCTCCAGGCGCAGCTCCCCGACAGCAGCACCGTGCAGGGCCACGTGTTCGTCGACCGCCAGCGTTCGAAGTTCAACTTCCTCGCGGTCACGAATGCCGCCACCACGCGCAACGTCGTCCGGCTGGCGACCGATCAGCGGGTGCCGACTGACGGCGTCGGCGGCATGGTGCAGTGGACGAAGGTCTTCGGCACCTCGCATGTCGTGAGCGCCGGCACCGACTATCGCTGGGTGGACGGCGACAGCGAAGAGGATGTCTACTTCGCGGCCGTGCCGACGGTGATCACCGGAGTCACGCAGGCCGGCGTCAGGTCGCTGCGCCGCGTTTCCGGCGGCACGCAGCGCAGCATGGGCGTCTTCGTGTCCGACATCATCACGCCGACGACGAAACTGGTACTGACGCTCAGCGCGCGCGCCGACCGCTGGCGCAACTACGACGGCCACAACCTCGAGACGACGGTCGCCACCGGCCTGCCCACGGCGAACTACCGCGACGACCTGCCCGACCGCACCGACACCGTGTTCAGCCCGCGCGTGGCCGCGCTCTACCACTTCACCGACCGTCTCACGGCCTGGGGCGCGGTGAACTCGGGCTTCCGCGCGCCGACGCTGACCGAACTCTACCGGCAGTTCTCGGTGGGCGCCGTCGTGACACGGCCGAACGCCGACCTCGGCCCCGAGCGGCTGGTCGGCACCGAACTCGGCGTGAATCTCGCGCCGGCACGGAACCTCACGGCGCGTGTGACCTGGTTCGACAACCGCGTGAAGAACCCGGTCTCGAACGTGACGCTGAGCCCGACGCTCGCCCAGAAGCAGAACCTCGGGAAGACGCGCATCCGCGGCGTGCAGACCGATGTCGAATACCGCATCACGCCCGGGCTGCGCGTGGCCGGCGCGTATCTCTACAACGACGCCAGGGTGACTGACGGCGGCGTGACCAACGCGGGGCTCGTCGGCAAGTTCCTGGCCCAGGTGCCCGAGCACCGCGGCTCGGTGCAGGTCTCGTATGCCCACCCGAAGATCGCCGCGTTCGCGGTCAGCGTGCAGGTTCAGGGCCGGCAGTTCAACGACGACCAGAACATCAACTTCATTCCGGCGGCGACGCTCACCGAGGCCGGCTACGATGCCGACTTCGGCGTGGGCCTGCCCGGGTACACGTCGGTGGACGTCAGCGCCAGTCGCGCGCTCGGCCGCATGTTCGAGGTGTTCGTCGGGGCCCAGAACCTCTTCGACACCGCCTACTTCGTGCAGACCAACCCGTCCACGATCGGCACGCCGCGCCTCGTGAACGCCGGGCTGCGCGTGCGCTTCGCCGGCCGCTAGCCACGGCTACGGCGCGGCGGCGACCGCCGGCGCCGCCGTCCGCTGTTCGATCGTGGCGAGCAGTTCCGTGAGCTTCACGGGCTTGCTGATGTAGTCGTCCATGCCGGCGGCGAGGCAACGCTCGCGGTCGCCCTTCATCGCCAGGCTCGTGAGCGCGATGACCGGCGTGGCGGCGAGCGCCGGGTCCTGACGGATCTGCCGCGTTGCTTCGAGTCCGTCGGTCGTCGGCATCTGCACGTCCATCAGGATGAGCGCCGGCCGCGCGGCCCGCGCCATCTCGATGCCTTCGGCGGCCGAACCGGCCAGATCCACGCGGTAGCCGCGGGCGCGCAGGAAGTCCGCCACGACGCGCAGGTTGCCGGGGTTGTCGTCCACGATGAGCAGGTGGCGGGATGACGTGCCCGGCAACAGCACCTCGGCGGTTGGCGCGACCGTGGGCCGCGCCGGCGCCGGCGCGGCGGCGTCGGTCGGCGCGCCGCCCGTCCACGGCAGTGTGACGGTGAACGTGCTGCCGCGGCCCGGCGCGCTTTCCACCCCGACGTCGCCGCCGTGCAGCATCGCCATGCGTTTCGTGAGCACGAGGCCGAGTCCGGTGCCGTTGTGCTTGCGCGCGAGACTGCTGTCGAGCTGACTGAAACGCTGGAAGAGCCGCGGCACGTCCTCGGCGGCGATGCCGATGCCGGTGTCGGCCACGGCGAGTTCCAGCAGGCCCTGGCGCGGCTGGCCGGTCACCGAAAGGGTTACCGCCCCGCCGTCTGGCGTGAACTTGACGGCGTTGCTCAGCAGGTTCACGAGGATCTGCGTGAGGCGCCGCTCGTCGGCGCGCACGCGCGACACCGCGCCGTCGAGCATCGTGCGCAGCGTCAGGTCCTTCTTCTGGGCGGCCGGCCCCACCATCGCCACGGCGGCGCGGCAGACGGCGGTCACGTCCACCTCCGCCAGGTCCAGCTCGAGGCGGTCGGCCTCGATGCGCGACAGGTCGAGGATGTCGTTGATGAGCTCGAGCAGGTGCCGTCCGCTCGATTCGATGAGGCCGAGCGCCCGGCACTGTTCGTGGTCGAGGTCGCCGTAGGTCCCCTCGATGAGCGACTCCGACATGCCGATGACGGCGTTGAGCGGCGTACGCAGCTCGTGGCTCATGCTCGACAGGAACTCGTCCTTGAGCCGTGCCGCCCGCGACAACGCCTCGTTCTTCTCCTTGAGGCGCCGCTCCTGATCGGCGAGGCGCTGGTTGGCCACGCGCAGTTCGGCGCGCTGCGTGAGCAGCCGGTCGGCGAGCCCTTCGGCATCGGCCAGGGCGAGCTGCTGCGTCTGGAAGAGCAGCAGGAACTCCCCCACCGCGTCGTGGCTCGGAAAGTCCGAGAGCGAGAGGCCGAGCGCCGTTGCTTCTTCGATGCGCGTCAGCCACGGCGAGCCGAGGAACAGTCCCGTGCCGGCCTCGCGGTCGACGAGCATCTGCCCGCGCAGCGTGGCCTCGGGCTCGTGCAGCCGGATGATGAAGAGCGTGTGGCTCGCGCCGAGCGCGTCGAGATCGAACGGCACGTGCGGCCGCTCGATGGTCATCACGTCCGCGAGCGCGCAGCCGGGCGTGAGCCGCGGACTGATGCGGGCCAGCGCGCGGCCGGCGCTCACGAGACGCCCGTCGCGGTCGAAGGCCACGTGGAACGGGAAGACTTCGTGGAACTGCGCCGGCGAGAGGCCGATCGGGCCGGAGTGCACGGTCAGGCCTCCATCGTCACGCGCAGGCTGTCGTTCGGCGCCCCGGCCTCGCGCGTCGCGAGGATCTCGACCCGGGCCGGGGTGTGGAAGTACTCGCCCAGCCCCTTGACCAGCCCGACCACGAACGGCAGCAGGCCGTCGCGCGTCGAGTGATAGTGCAGCACGAGCGACGTCGGCGTGACATCGGTGCAGGTGAACGACGGCGGCTTCATATGCTTGAAGGTCAGCGCCAGCCGGCTGTGCATCTGGTCGAGGTTCTGGAGGAACTCGGGCAGCGTGCGGCCCGACAGCCGCATGAGGTCCCCGTAGCTCGCCTGCGCGGTGGCCGCGACCCAGTACTCGCCGAAGGCCTCGAGCACGGCCGGGGCCGGCACGCCGAGTTCTTCCGACGCGGCGGCGACGAGGCGATAGGTCACCTCATCCGGATAGGTGCGCAGGGCAAGGAATCCTTCGTCCTCGAGACCGGCCCGCGCCTGGATGGCGTGCCAGCGCTCGGCGCCGAAGCGCTCCCGGACCATCTGCTCGACCGCGCGGTTCACCAGTCCGTACATACGCCCCCCGGCCGTAATCGGCCCGGGCCAGCGGAGCTTGACGGCGGACGGCGCCGGGGTGGTTTCCGCGCCGCCCGAGAAATGCCCGTCCGGCGCCCGCCTGCGTCGGCCGCGTCGGCGCGATTTCCACGGCAAACACGCCGGGTTCGCGGCCTCGGTCCGCTCCCACCCGCGGCGCGTTTCTTGCTCCTGACGGCGTGGAGGCGTCCGCCGGTGAGCACCTCATCCGCCCCGGTCTTCGTGGCCCGCGACCTCACCAAGGTCTACACGATGGGTGACGTGCAGGTGCACGCCCTGCGCGGCGTGGACTTCGACCTGTCGGCCGGCGAGTTCGTGGTGCTGCTCGGCCCGTCGGGCAGCGGCAAATCCACGCTGCTCAACATCCTGGGTGGACTCGATGTGCCCACGTCGGGTTCGGTCATCTACCGCGACCACGACCTGACGGCGGCCGGCGAGGCCGCGCTCACCGAGTACCGGCGCGACCACGTGGGCTTCGTCTTCCAGTTCTACAACCTCATCCCGAGCCTGACCGCGCGCGAGAACGTGGCGCTCGTGACCGAGATCGCGGCCAGCCCGATGACGCCGGAAGAGGCGCTCGGCCTCGTCGAACTCGGCGACCGGCTGGACCACTTCCCGGCGCAGCTCTCGGGCGGCGAACAGCAGCGCGTCGCCATCGCCCGCGCCATCGCCAAACGTCCCGAGGTGCTGCTCTGCGACGAGCCCACCGGCGCGCTCGACATCACGACCGGCGTCGTCGTGCTCGACGCGCTCACTCACGTGAACCGCACCCTCGGCACGGCGACCGTGGTCATCACCCACAATGCCGCCATCGCCGGGCTCGCCGATCGCGTGATCCGGCTGGCCGATGGCCGCGTGGTCTCGATCGCACACAACGCCCGCAAGGTCGAGGCGCGGAGCCTGTCGTGGTGAGACCGCCCTTCCGCCTGCGGGCGCTCACGCGCAAGCTCCTGCGCGACGTCTGGGAGATGAAGAGCCAGGCGCTCGCCATCGCCGTCGTGGTCGCCGCCGGCGTGACGATGTTCGTGACCTACCTCTCGAACTTCGACTCGCTCGTGCGGACGCTCTCGCAGTACTACGAGCGGCAGCAGTTCGCCGACGTCTTTGCCGGCGCGACGCGCGCGCCGGCGCCGCTCGCCGCGCGGATCGGCGCGATTCCCGGCGTGGTGACGGTGGACACCCGCGTCGTCGCCGACGTCACGCTCGACGTCACCGGCCTCGACGAGCCGGCCAACGCCCGGCTCATCAGCCTGCCGGCCGCGGGCGCCCCGGCGCTCAACCGCGTGCTGCTCCGCCGCGGCGCCTGGCCCGATCCGTCGCGTCCTGACGACGTGGTGGCGAGCGAGGTCTTCTGCGAGGCGCACGGGTTCGGCCCCGGCGACCGCGTGGCCGCCGTTCTGAACGGCCGCCGGCGCGAGCTCACGATCGTCGGCGTGGGCATCTCGCCCGAATACGTCTACAGCATCCGACCCGGCGACCTCTTCCCCGACAACCGCCGCTTCGGCGTGTTCTGGATGCAGCGGGCGGCGCTCGCCGCCGCGTTCGACATGGAAGGCGGCTTCAACGACGTATCGCTCCAGCTTGCGGCCGGCGCGTCGTCCGACGACGTCGTGGCGCGGCTCGATCGGCTGCTCGAACCCTACGGCGGACGCGGCGCCTACACGCGCGCGCTCCAGGTCTCGGCGTGGACGCTCGAGAACGAGCTCACCCAGCTGCGGATGTTCGGCCTGGTCACGCCGGCGATCTTCCTGAGCGTGGCGGCCTTCATCCTGCACATCGCCCTCACCCGCGCGCTGGCACTGCAGCGCGGACAGATCGCCGCGCTCAAGGCGCTCGGCTATGGCAACGGCGCCCTCGCCTGGCACTACGTGCAGTGGGCGCTCGTCATCGCCGCGGCCGGCGCCCTCGCCGGGATTGCCGGCGGCGCGTGGCTCGGGGCCCGGATGGCGGAGCTCTACAACGTGTTCTTCCGCTTCCCGATGCTCGACTACCGCGTCTCGACCGGCGTGGCCCTGTGGTCGCTCGCGGGCAGCCTGAGCGTGGCCGCCGCCGGCGCCCTTGCCGCCGTGCGCCGCGCCGTTTCGGTGCCGCCCGCCGATGCCATGCGGCCCGACGCTCCCGCCCGCTACCGGCTGAGCCTCGTCGAGCGGCTCGGCGTGGCCCGCCGCCTGCCGCAGGCGGCCCGCATGGTGCTGCGCACGCTCGAACGCCAGCCAGTGCGGGCGCTGCTCTCGATGCTCGGCATCGCCGCGGCCGGCGCGGTGCTCGTCATCGGCCTCTCGTTCATCGACGTGATGGACGTGCTCATCGACGAACAGTTCGTGCAGGCGATGCGGCAGGACGTCACGGTGACGTTCGTCGGCCCGCGCTCGGCCGATGCCGTGCAGGCGGCCGCGCGCCTGCCGGGCGTTATCGCCGTCGAGCCACAGCGAATTGTGCCGGTGCGCCTGCGCGCGGGCGCCCATCACCGCACCCTGGCCATCACCGGCCTCATGCCCGACGCCTCGCTGCAGCGGGTCGTGGCGCGCTCGGGCGCCGTGGTGACGCTGCCGCCGGCAGGGCTCGTGCTGTCGAAGGTGCTCGGCGAGGTGCTCGGCGTGGCCGCCGGCGGCACGGTGCGGGTCGAGGTGCTCGAAGGCGCGCGGCCGGTCTTCGACGTGCCGGTCGCGGCGCTCGTGGACGACAGCATGGGTGTCCAGGCCTACATGGCCCGCGACGCGCTGCACGCGCTGCTGCACGAGGGGCGCACGGTGTCGTCCACGGCGCTCATGGTCGATCCGGCGGCGATCGATCGGCTGAGCCTGACGCTCAAGGCGCTGCCGGCGGTGGCCGGGGTGGCGGTGCGCGAGGCGACGCTGCGCAACTTCCGGCAGACGATGGCCGAACACATGAACCTCATCATCGCCTTCAACGTGGGGTTTGCCGCCATCATCGCTTTCGGCGTGGTCTACAACGCGGCCCGGGTGTCGCTCTCGGAGCGCAGCCGCGAGCTGGCGAGCCTGCGCGTGCTCGGCTTCACGCGCGACGAGATCGGGCGCATCCTGCTCGGCGAGCTCGCCGTGCTCACGGTGCTGTCGCTGCCGGTGGGGGCGGTGCTCGGTTACGGGCTCGGCCGCTTCATCATGACCATCTTCAACAACGAGGTGTACCGCCTGCCGTTTGCCATCACCGCGCAGAGCATCGCGTGGTCGTGGCTCACGGTGGTGAGCGCGGCGGCGCTCTCGTCGGTCGCGGTACGCCGGCGCCTCGACGGGCTCGACCTCGTGGCCGTGCTGAAATCCCGGGAGTGACGACGATGACCCGACTGCGACTCTCTCGCCCCCTGCTTGCCGGACTCGCCGCCTGCGGCGCGCTCGTGGCCGTGGCGCTCTGGCCGCGCGCCGTCGCGGTGGACATGACGACCGTGACGCGCGGACCGCTGACCGTGACCATCGACGAAGACGGCGACACCCGCGTGCATCACCGCTTCGTGGTGTCGGCGCCGCTCGCCGGCCGCGTCGAGCGCATCACCCTCGACCCGGGCGACAGCATCGCGCAGGGGGCGCAGGTCGCGCGCCTGCACGCCGAGCCGGCCCAGTTCCTCGACGCGCGCAGCCGCGCCGAAGCCGCCGCCGCCGCCGAGGCCGCGCGCGGCCTCGTGGGACGGGCCCGCGCCGAGGAACAACGCGCCCGCGCCGCCCTCGACCTCGCCACGGCGGATCTGGCGCGCGAGACGGCGCTCGACGCGTCGGGCCTCACCACACGGCAGGCCCTCGACGCCCGCCGCAGCGCCGTGGTCACCGCGCGCGAGGCGGTGAACGCGGCCGGCTTTGCCGCCGCCGCGGCCGCGGCGGATCTCGAGCGGACCCGCGCCCGCCTTCTTCCCACGTCGCTCGACGGCGGGGGCCGGGTGGTCACGGTGACGGCGCCGGTCACGGGCGTCGTGCTGAAGCGGTTCCTCGACAGCGAGGGCGTGGTGCCGGCCGGGGCAAAACTCGTCGAACTGGGCGATCCGAGCCACGTCGAGATCGTGGCCGACCTGCTGTCGTCCGACGCCGTGCGGGTGCGGCCGGGGATGCGCGTCGGACTCACCGAGTGGGGCGGCGACCGGGCGATGGGCGGCGTGGTGGAACGTGTCGAACCTGGCGCCTTCACGAAGGTCTCGGCGCTCGGCGTCGAGGAACAGCGCGTCAACGTCATCATCGACGTCGACGACGACCGCGCCGCCTGGAGCGCGATGGGCGACGGCTTCCGCGTGGAAGTCGCGATCACGATCTGGCACGCCGACGATGTCCTGACCGTGCCGAACGGCGCGCTCTTCCGCGCCGGCGCCGACTGGGCCGTGTTCGTCGTGACCGACGGCCGCGCCCGCCGCAAGGTGCTCACCCTGGGCCATCGCACGCCGCTCGCCGCGGAAGTCGCGGCCGGCCTCGACGCCGGCGCGCGGGTGATCGTGCATCCGCCCGACACACTCGCCGACGGCGACCGCGTGACCGCGCGGCCGTGAGCCGCGGCGGCACCACCATTCGCAAAATCCCGGACGCGCGGACGTCTCACTGAATAGACCGCACGTGCCCCGCAGGGCGCCGCCGCCACGAGGCGCGGCACCGCCGCGGCCTTCCCCGCGCGCGCGGCACCACGTTACTCGTGTTCCCACAGGAGGGCGGAGCCATGGCCAGGCGCAGAGTGAGAGGGACGAAGGGCGGCACCACCAACGCGGCACCGGCCGCCACGTCGGCGGGTGTGGAGGCGCTGCTGCTCGCCGCCCTCGCCCGCGGCGACGGCAGTCTCGAAACCGGACGTTATCTCGTGACCTACAAGGACGGCGCGGCGCCCGAGGGCGTGAAGGCGCTCAAGGCGCGCGGCCTGCGCGTAGCCGACGCGCGCGACTTCAGCGAGAGCGCCGTGGGTGTCGAGGACGTCGGCGATGCCGACGCCCTGAACTTCCCGGCGATCGGCGTGGCCCTCGTGGGCGGCGCCTCGATGCAGGCGCGCGGCCTCGCGGCGTTCGAGGCCTCGGCCGACAGCGCCATCGAGACGATCGAGCCGGAATATTTCGCCTTCGCCGAGAACAGCGAATACCTGCGCGGCTTCATGCGCGCCGCGAGCACCATCGCCGCGGATCTCGGCACGGGCGGCGGCGCCGCCGTGGCCGACGACGAGGAACTCGAGGCGCAGGTGCTCGGCGCCACGTGGGGCCTCGTGCGCTGCAAGGTGCCGCCCAGCACGCGCAGCGGCCTCGGCATCAAGGTGGCGGTACTCGACACCGGCATGGACCTCGGGCACCCCGACTTCCCGGGCCGCGTGGCCGCCGCCGCATCCTTCGTCGGCGAACCCGTGCAGGACCTGCACAGTCACGGCACGCACTGCATCGGCACGTCGTGCGGTCCGAAGGCGCCGGCCGGCTCGACGCCGCGCTACGGCATCGCCCATCAGGCGCGGATCTTCGTCGGCAAGGTGCTCACGAACTCCGGCGGCGGCACCTCGGGCAGCGTGCTCGCCGGCATGAACTGGGCAGTCGCCAACCGCTGTCAGGTCATCTCGATGTCGCTCGGCGCGCAGACCGGCGTGCAGGCCGCCTACACCGCGGCCGGGAACGCAGCGCTGGCCAACGGCTGCCTCATCATCGCCGCCGCCGGCAATGCCGCCGCGGCCACCGGCGCGCCGGCGAACTCGCCGTCGATCATGTCGGTGGCGTCGCTCGATCCCACGCTCACACCGTCGTCGTTCTCGAACTTCGGCAAGGTCGAGATTGCGGCGCCCGGACGCGACGTGTTCTCGTCGGTGCCGCGCCCGACCCGCTACGGCTTCAAGAGCGGCACCAGCATGGCCACACCGCACGTGGCCGGCGTGGCCGCGCTCTGGGCGCAGACGAGCGCGTCGCTGCGTGGGGTGCTGCTGTGGCGGAAGCTCCAGGCGACAGCCCGGCCGCTGCCCTTCCCCATCGCCCGCGTGGGCCGCGGACTCGTGCAGGCGCCGTAAGCCGCGGCGCCCGGCCGGCGGGCGCACGACCCGGGCCCCGCGGGGGTATCGCCCGCGGGGCGTTCGTGCGAGCATCCACTGATGGCCAAACGCACCAGCTCCGACGACACGCCGGCCACCTGGCTCGTGACCCTCGCGGCGGGTGCGCCGATCGATCAGGTGACGGCGGCGCTCACGGCGGCCGGCCTCTCGGTGACGTCATCCCTCGACGCGGTGGGCGTCATCGTCGGCACGGCGCCGAAAAACACCGTGGCGGCGCTCCGGAAGGTGAAAGGTGTGGCCAACGTCTCCCCCGATCGCGAGGTGAGCGTGGGCCTGCCCGACGATCCCGACACCTGGTGAGCCGGCGCGCGCGTCAGACGGGCACGACGAGCGTCTCGCCGATCTCACGCAGCGCGAGGCGCCCGCGTTCGGCATCGAGCATCGCTTCGGCCCGTTCGATCGGCTCGCGCAGCGGTTCGCGGCTGAGCGAGAACGACTGGTGGTGCACCGGCACGAAGAGCCGCGCGCCGGCGGCATCGGCCATCGTCACGGCCTGCTCCGGCGTGCAGTGGTTGGTGATCCACGGGTTGTAGGCGCCAATCGGCATCACGGCCGCGTCGAACGGGCCGTGCCGGCGATGCGCGCGAAAGGCATCGGTCATCGCCGTGTCGCCGCCGATGAGCAGGCGACGGCCTTCGCGCTCGACCACCCAGCCGCCGTAGCCGCGGTGCGTGTCGCGCTGGATGCGCGCGCCCCAGTGCCGCACCTCGATGGCGTGCACGACGACGTCGCCGCGACGCGTCTTCACCCGCGTGGAGGCGCCCCACCGCAGCTCCTCGACACTTGCGTAGTGACGGCGCGGCAGCAGGTCAGACGTGCTCGGTGCCATCACCGCCGCCGGACGTCCGCGCAGGGCCGCGAGCGACGGCGTGTCGAGGTGGTCGAAATGGGCGTGCGACACCAGCACGAGATCGATCTCGGGCAACGCCTCGGGCGTGAGCGCACACTGCACGAGCCGCAGCGGCCCGATGCTGCCGAGGCCCACGTCCACGCCGATGCGCGGAAAGAGCACCGGATCGGTGAGGATGCGCACGCCGTAGAAATTGATGAGCACGGTGGCGTGCCCGAGCCACGCCATCGTGAGGGCGTTGTCGTGCCAGGTGGCCGGCGCGGGCGTGTGCGGCGCGGCCGGCACCTCCTGCCCGAATTCGGCGACGCGGCCGCGGATGAATCGGGCCGCCCACGAATCCGACAGTCCGGCCCACGCGGCGCCGGCAGCGCTCAAGGCGCCGGTCGTGATGAGCCGCCGATGGCGGGACACGGAGGCCATGCTCATTGAGACTGTATCCTCGCCTCCGAGGTTCCGCGTGCCGGCCGGCGCCGCCACCTCGACCGTGCACGCGCATTCCTGCCGGCGACGGCCCTGCCGATTCTCCTGACCAGCGTAAGATGCTCGTTCGGTCCGCGGGTCCGGAGGACACGAGATGCCGGGAGTCAGCGACGCCATCGCGCACGTCCCGTCTCACTCACTGAAACGCCGTCTCCCGGCGCTCATCGGCGGACTGTGCCTCCTCGCGCTCGTCATCGTCGTCTACGCCGCCTGGCGCGAAGTGCACGCGACGCTCGAGCGCGGCGCCGGCGAACGGGCCCGCCAGGCGGCACGTCAGGTGGCGGCCATCCTCGGCACGTCGGCCTCGCAGACCGTGACGCAGGTGCGCGCGCTGGCTCCCGCGCTGCGCGCCTATCTCGAGCACCCCGACGCGGCCGGCGAAGCTGGCGCGCGCGCCACCCTCGCCGCACTGCAGCCCTCGCCGCGACGCCGCGTCACCGTGTGGGACGCCTCGGGCCGCCGGCTCTTCGACCTGCCGCCGGTGCCGCCCGGTGGTGACGGCGCGGTGGCGCCGCCGGCGCGCCAGCCCGCGCCGGGCATCGGCCGCATCGAGGCGGCCGACGGTCAGGCCTTCGCCGACACGGTGACGCTCGTGCCGCGCACCGGCACCGATACGACGGCGCCGATCGGGGCGGTGAGCCTGCGCTCGGTGCTCGGCGTCACCCCGCCCGATGCCCTCACGCGGCTCGTCGGTGGTGATGCGCGCATCCTCTTCGGCAACATCGACGGCGACGTCTGGTCCGACATGACGCGGCTCGTCGCCGGCCCGGCCATCGATCGCCGGACGACGGCCTTTCAGCTCGTGACCGACGAAACGGGCACGGGCCACATCGGCGCCGCCAGCATGCTGGCGGGCACACCGTGGGTGGTGTGGGTGGACTTCCCGCGCGCCGCCGCCGTGGCCGGCGCGCAGACGTTTCTGCAACGGATGTCGCTGCTCGTGCTGGCCGTGGCCATCGCCAGCGTGCTGCTCGTGCGGCGCCTGCTCGGCGATGTCACGACGCCGCTCGCCGCGATGACGACCGCCGCCGAGGCGGTGGCCGCCGGCGACTACACGCGGCGCGTCGACGCCGACCGCACCGACGAAATCGGCCGCCTCGGGCGGGCGTTCAACGCGATGAGCCGCGACGTCGAGCACGAACTCGCCGAGCGGCGCCGCGCCCTCGAGCAACTGGGGGAGCGCGAGGAACAACTGCGCCACTACGCACTGCACAGCCCCGTGGCGGTGGCGATGTTCGATCGCGAGATGCGCTACCTCGTGGCCAGCCGGCGCTGGGTGGAGGAATACGGACTCGACGGCCAGAATCTCGTGGGGCGCGTGCACTACGACGTGATTCCGAACGTCCCCGAACGCCAGCGCGAGGTGCACCGGCGCTGCCTCGCCGGGGCGTTCGAGGGCCGTGACGAAGACCCGTTCACGCGGCCAGACGGCACCACACTCTGGGTCCGCTGGGAGATCCGCCCCTGGCGGCAGGCCGACGGCACGATCGGCGGCATCGTCATCTTCACCGAGAACATCACCGCGCGAAAGGACGCCGAATCGGCGCTGCGCGCCAGCGAGGGCCGCTACCGCACCCTGTTCGACTATGCGCCCGACGGCATCCTCATCGCCGACGCCCAGGGCGGGTACGTGGACGCCAATCCGAGCCTGTGCCGGATGCTCGACTATCCGCGCGAGCGGATCATCGGCATGTCCGCCGTCGACATCGTGGTGCCCGAGGAGGTGCCGAACATCGAGCCGGCGCTCGACGCCATCACGACCCACGGGCCGTATCAGCGCGAGTGGAAGTTCCGCCGGCGCGACGGCTCGGTCTTCGACGCCGATGTCTTCGCCACGCAGATGCCCGACGGCAACCTGCTGGCGATGGTCCGCGACATCACCGATCGCAACCACGCCACCGAAGCCGTGCGCGTGGCCGAGGAACGCATGCGCTTCGCGCTCGAAAGCGCCGGCGTGGGCATCTGGGACGCCGACTACCGCACCGGCGTCGTGCGCTGGTCCGAGATCCTCGAGGCGCAGTACGGGCTCGCGCCGGGCACGTTCCCTGGGACCTTCGACGCCGCGACGGCCTACGTCCATCCCGATGACCTCGAGCGCACGCAGGCCGCGTTTGCAGCCGCCGCGGCCAAAGGCGGCGATTTTTCGCTCGAGTTCCGCATCGTGCGGCCCGACGGCGCCGTGCGCTGGATGACCGGCGCCGGCCAGATCCACCTCGGCCCCGACGGTCAGCCGGCGCGCGGCGTCGGCATTTCGATCGACGTCACGGCGCGGCAGACGCTCGAAGCGCAGTTCCAGCAGGCGCAGAAGATGGAAGCGGTCGGGCGGCTGGCCGGCGGCGTGGCCCACGACTTCAACAACCTGCTGACCGCCATCCTCGGCTACTGCGAGCTGCTGCTCGACGAGCTGCGTCCGGAGGATCCGATCCGCGCCGAGATCAGCGAGATCCACAAGGCCGGGAGCCGCGCCGCCGAACTGACCCGGCAACTGCTCGCCTTCAGCCGCAAGCAGATCATCGAACCGACGACGCTCGACATGAATCACGTGGTGCGCGGCCTCGAGTCGATGCTGCAGCGCCTCATCAGCGAGGAGGTCACGGTGAAGGTGGCCCTCGGCGACGGGCCGCTGCTCTTCACGGCCGACCGCGGCCAGGTCGAGCAGATCATCGTCAATCTCGCCGTGAACGCCAGAGACGCCATGCCGCGCGGCGGCACGCTCACGATCGAGACGGCGCGCGTCGAGCTCGATGATCTGTATGCCTCGACGCACTTCAACGTCGCCCCCGGCAGCTACGTGGCACTCACCATGACCGACACCGGCACCGGCATGACGCCCGAGGTGCAGGCGCATCTCTTCGAGCCGTTCTTCACGACCAAGGAACAGGGCAAGGGCACGGGTCTCGGCCTGGCGACCGTGCACGGCGTGGTGACGCGCTCGGGCGGCAGCGTGGGCGTCTACAGCGAAGTGGGCCGCGGCACCTCGTTCAAGGTCTACTTCCCGCGCGCCACCGCGCCGGCCTCGGCAGAAGCCGTGAGCGCGCCGCGCGATGCCCATCGCGGCGACGGCCACACGGTGCTGGTCGTGGACGATGCCGAGGGTCTGCGCACGCTGATGACGCGCACGCTCGAACGGCGCGGCTACCGCGTGCACGTGGCGGCCAACGCCCAGGAGGCGCTGGCGCTCTTCGACACGCAGCCCGGCATCGACGTGCTGCTGACCGACGTGGTGATGCCCGGCGCGAGCGGTCCCGAACTCACGACCGACCTGCTGACCCGCCGGCCCGGGCTGAAGGTGATCTACATGTCGGGCTACACCGAGGACGCCATCGTGCACCACGGCGTGCTGAAGCCCGGCATCGCCTTCCTGCACAAGCCGTTCACCGCCGACGCCCTCGGCCAGAAGATCCGCGAAGTGCTGGCGCTCTAGACCGGCCGTCGCCTCACGACGGCCGCACGAGGCTGATGTGCAGCGGCACGGTCTCGTCGCGGCGCACCTCGATGTCGCGCGCGAAACGGACGTAGCCCTCCTCGAACACCTCGAGCCGGTGCACGCCGGCGGGCACGTCCACCACGAAGCGGCCGGCTTCGGAGCTCACCCAGCGCACGCCGTCGATCGTCACCGTGGCGGTGGCCGGCTGCACGGTCAGTTCCAGCGTGCCGAACACATCCGCGGCCGTGGCCGGCGGAGCGGGCGGCACGGGCAACGGCGCCGTGCCCCGCGGTGAGGTGACGCCCTGCTCGGGCCGTGGCACCGGCGCCGCCACGACGGGCGGGTCGCTGCGTTCTCCGGCCGGCAGGCGCTCGAGCGTCGCGTGGAGCTTCAGCGTCGATCCGGGGCGCAGATACGCCGACTGGGAGGCCGTGCGGTAGCCCTCGAGAAAGAACGCGAACGTATGGCCACCCGGGGGGAGCGGCAACGACTGGAACACGCCGTCGAAGTCATCGACGATGCCCGCATAGAAGCCGTCCACGTAGACCGCCGCGTTCTTCGGCGTGACGAGCACGCGGACTTCGGCGCGTCGGTCGAAGATCGGGAAGTAGGGATAGGGATAGATGCCGCGGGGCCACCACGGGTACGGCCCGTAGAACGGGTCGTAGAAGTAGCCGCCGACGAAGACGACATAACTCGACAGTCCCGGCCGGCTGGGGAGCGGCATCCCTGGCGCCGGTCCGCGCACGACCGCGCCCGGCGCGGGCCGTGGCTGTGGACGCTGGCCGCCGGGGCGCCCCTGCGCGTCGGCCGCGAGCGGCACGGCCATCGAGACGAGGGCGAGGACGGACAGAACACGCGCGAGACGACGGATGGTCTCCATACGGCCTTCTTTCACCAGACGGAAGCGCTGGCCTCCGTCTGGTAGGGGCCGATTGGCGGCAAAAGGATTCGCGGCGTCGCCGGCCCTCAGCGCGGCGGCAGCGGCGCGACGTCGCCGGCGTGCGTGCTGATGTGCGCCCGCACGCGGGCGCGGATCGCCGGCTGCTCCACGGCCAGGACCAGATGACCGCCGCGCTCGAACGCCACGAGCTGCGCCCCCGGAATCGACGCGGCGGCGAACTCCGCGTTCCGGAACTGCTGCAGCGTGTCGTCTTTCGCATGCACGATGAGGGTCGGCGCGCGGATCGCCACAATCCGGTCGTTGGGCATGGCCGCCTGGTTGTCGAAGCGCACGCCCGCGGCGCGGAGCGACACGGGGTTCATGCCGTCGACCACCTCGTCGGCCAGGGCCCGCTGTTCCGGCGTCAGGCGGCCGATGACCTCGTCACTCACGCCCATCACACCCAGGAAGCGCCGCCGGAACGCCGTCGTGATCGCCCAGTAGCGGTAGTCGCGCTGGAAGATCCAGGTGAGTGCGTCACCCTGCCGGTTGGCCTGCTGCTGCGCGGCGTCGCCTGACGACGCCACACCGGCGGACAGGAGCGTGAGCGACGACACCCGCTCGGGATGCAGCGCGGCGAAGAGCAGCGCCGAAGGGCCGCCGTGTGACAGGGCCACCACCGCCGCCCGCTCGATCCGCAGGTGATCGAGCAGGAACGCGTACGCATGGGCCTGTTCGTCGAACGTGGCGCCCGGCATGAACGTGGAACGCAGGTACCCGAAGCGCGACGGCGCGATCCAGTGCACCTGGCCGCCGAGCACCGCGCGCACGAGCAATTCACCCTGATCGAAGCCGCCCCCGCTGCCGTGCACCACGAGCACCGCCGGTCCGCCCCCGCCCTGGCTGAACTCGATGTCGCCAAACGGGGACGGCAACACTTCGCTGTGCCCGCGCACGCGCTGGCGCGCCGATGCCATGTCGCGGCGGTACAGAGCCGCCGCCGACACGCTCGCCACAACCACCGCGGCGGTCAGCCCTGCCACCACACGGCGACGCGTGTTCACGTCTGGCGCCCTCCGCGGCCCCTCGGCCGGAATTCCGCGGCCGCCGCGGGAAACATTCCGCGGCGCCCGGCGTCACGATCGCGCCGGACCAGCGTGATCCGGCGGGACACCGATCGTGACAGCACGAATCGCGCCGGATTTCGCAGCTGCGTCCCCCTCGCCGGGGCGGCGCAAAGGGGCACGCGCGATGCATGAGCCAGAGGTGCCGGCCGTCGTGCCGGCGCCCGGCGAGGTGCTCCATGACCGCGGCCTACCTGGATCAGTTCGGCCCCCCGGAGGTGCTGGGGCTCCGCGAGGTGGCGGCGCCGCCGATGGGGCACGCCCACGACGTGCTCGTGCGCGTCCACGCGACATCGGTGAACTTCGGCGACACGCTCGTGCGCAACTTCGCGGCGGTGACGCCGCGGGCGTTCCACATGCCGTGGCTGTTCTGGTTCATCGGCAAACTCACGTTCGGCTTCACGCGCCCGCGGGTGCACATCCTCGGCAGCGAGTTCGCCGGCACCGTCGAGGCGGTCGGCACGGAGGTCACGCGCTTCCGGTCGGGTGATGCCGTGTTCGGGTACTGCGGCCCGCGTATGGGCGCCTACGCGGAGTACCTGTGCGTGCGCGATGACGCGATCGTCGCGCGCAAACCGGATCGCCTCACGTGGGAGGAAGCCGCCGGGTGCCCGTACGGCGCGCTCATGGCGCTGGGCGTGCTCAGGAAGGCCGGCGTGCAGCGCGGCGAACACGTGCTCGTGGTGGGCGCCTCCGGCGGGATCGGCCCGTGGATCGTGCAGCTCGCCACCCGCCAGTTCGGAGCCACGGTGACGGGCGTCTGTGGCACGGCGCGGCTGCCGTTCGTCCGCGCCGTCGGCGCGGCCGAGGTCATCGACTACACGAAGGAGGACGTCGCGGCCCGGGGAGAAGCGTACGACGTCATCATCGACGTCCTCGGCAAGAGTGACGTCGCGCGCTGGCGGCCGCTCCTCATGCCCCGCGGGCGCCTGGTGTACGTCAGCTTCAAGCTGCGGCAGATCGTCTGGATGCTGCGCACCGCGTTCAGCCACGGGCCGCGGGTCATCTGTGCCCTGGTGAACGAACGGCAGACCGATCTCGAGTCCATCGCGACCTGGCTCGAGATCGGGACGCTGCAGCCCCACGTCGATCGCACGTTCCTGCTCGAGGGGGTGGCGGACGCGCACCGGCATGCGGAGCGCGGGACGAACACGGGGGCCGTGATCATTTCGGTCGCGCCGTTCGCTGCCAGGTAACCGACGTCCACGAGCACGAAAGGCGGCCACCATGTCGGTCATCATCGTCATCGCGCAGGTGCTCGCCGTATGGGCGCTCACGGATTTCCTCTCGGGTGTGTTCCACTGGCTGGAGGACGCCTATGGCAAACCGACGTGGCCGGTCGTGGGACGGCACGTGACGAAGCCCAACATCCTCCACCACTACGTGCCGCGGGCGTTCGTCACGAATTCGTGGTTCCTGAGTTCGCGGCTGCTGCTGGCCATCTGCACGGGCATCGCGGCCGTCACCGTGGCGATGGGCGTCTTCAACTGGATGATCGCGCTCGCGATGGGGCTCGGCGTGAACGCGAACCAGGTTCACAAGTGGAGCCACCGCTCACGGCGCGAGAACGGCCCGCTGGTGACACTGCTGCAGCGCCTGCAGTTCGTGCAGTCGCCGGCGCATCACCAGCGGCATCACCTGCAGGGCAAGGACTCGAACTACTGCGTGCTCACCAACTTTCTCAACCCCGTGCTCGATGGCCTCGGCTTCTGGCGCGGTGCGGAATGGCTGATTCGTCGCGTGTTCGGCGTGGCGCGCCGCAACGACGAAGTCATGGCCCGCGAGGTGCTCGAGAGCGATCCGGGGTTCTTCGGCGAGCACCTCGAGGCGGTGCGTCAGCAGGTGGCACGGCATGGCGCCGCGTGACGTCTGGCGCATCGATCGCGCCGGCACTCTGAGCCGCCTCACGCGGCGCACCGAGGACCTGCCGCCACCAGGAGCCGGCGAGGCGCGAATCGCCGTACGGGCGGTCGGCCTGAACTTCGCGGACATCTTCGCGTGCCTGGGGCTCTATTCCGCCACGCCGGCCGGGTCGTTCGTGCCCGGTCTCGAGTTCGCCGGGGTAGTCGAGGCGCTGGGGCCGCGCGAGACGCACAGCGACACAGTGCCGGCGGTCCGTGAGGGTGATGCGGTCGTGGGGCTCACCCGCTTCGGCGGCTACGCCACGGCGATCAACGCGCCGCTCGCCCTGCTGCGCCCGGTGCGCCCGGGATGGAGCCATGCCGAGGCCGTGTCACTGCCGGCGCAGGGGCTGACCGCGTGGTACGGACTCGTGGCGCTCGGCGCCGTGGGGCGCGGCGACGTCGTGCTGCTGCACTCGGCGGCCGGCGGCGTCGGCCTCCATGCACTCGCGATCCTGCACGCCCTCGGCGCCCGCCCGATCGCGACCGTCGGCAGCGAGTCGAAGCGGCAATGGCTCGTAAAGCACAGGGGTCTCGCGCCGCACCACATCGTGGTGCGCAAGGCCCGCACGTTCGGGCGCGACCTCGACACGGCGCTCGCGGCGAGCGGCGCGACCGGCTTCGACGTCGTCTTCGACGCGGTGTCGGGGCCCTACTTCATGCCGGGCTACGAACGCCTGAACGCCGAAGGCCGCCTGGTCGTCTACGGGGCCGCCGACTTCATGTCGCGTGGCACACGCCCGAACTACCTGCGCCTGGCGGCAGGTTACCTGCGGCGCCCGCGTCTCGACCCGCTGCAGATGATGAGCGCGAACCGCAGCGTGATGGCGTTCAACCTCATCTGGCTCTGGGATCGACTGGACCGGCTCGCGGCCGGCTACGATGCGCTGGACGCGCTCATCACCGCCCCGCCACTTGTGGGGCGGCAGTTCCCCTTTGCCGATGCTCACGACGCCATGCGGCATCTGCAGAGCGGCGAAAGCGTCGGGAAGGTGGTGCTCGACGTCGCCTGACCGCGCTCACCGCTCTCGCAGCACGAGCGCGTGGAGGTCCGTGACGACACGCCTGGGCTTCACGCCTTCAGGCAGGTTGGGCCGGACGAACGCCGCGAAGAAGCGCGTGGCGTCGTGCAGAGACTCCCACACCTCGAACGTCTGCCACCGGTCGCCAGCCGGTCCGGCGCCGTGGGCGATGAAACCCTTGGCGCGCCGCAACTCCGGTGCGAGCACGTCGAGCATGCGGTCGTACTTCTCCTTCGTCTGTCCTGACACGTCCGCGGTCACGAGTACAGCCATGCGTCGCCCTCCTCCGTTTCTGCTCTCGAGAATACGGAGGGGCACGGCGTGAAGTCGTAAGCGGGCTGTAAGCGTTCGGTAGAGACGGCCGAAGGCGGGGCGCGCGAAGGCCTGAACACAGGCCGAGGCCGTTGGCCCTTCGTGCCGCATCCCTCACATCGGACATCCTGAGTCCAGCCAGGGCGCTTGTGGAGGGCGGGACGACGGCGAGACGGCCATTGCGCACGGCGAGAGGCGGTTCATCCGACAGCGACCACATCTGCGCGCAGAAGCGCGGGTCGGTCAGTTGCTCGCGGATGATCGTCTAGGTGGACGTGCGCTTGACGCTTTCGGCTCGCGGCCCCTTGGGTCCCTCTGGGCCAAGCTCGAACTCCACGTTGTCGCCTTCGCGCAACATCTCGATACCCTCGCCGTAGATGGCGCTCTGGTGAAAGAAATACTGCGAACCGTCCGAACCTTTGATGAAACCGAAGCCTTTGTCGGCTCGCAACGTCTTGATCACACCTGTCATGCCACCCCTCCTACTCGGGGAACTACGTCGTCCGAATTCGGTCCTGCCTGTTCCCTGGCGGAGCCGAGGAACACTTCGACGCCTGGAACAGCCGCGAGCCGAAAATGGATTGGCTCGTCGGGCCGGGACCGTGCCGAGTCGCGAGCCGCGCAGCGGGTCGCGCAACGCCTGAAGACAGGCCGAGGTCTGCCAATGCCACTCACCGTCTGATCCGCGAAGCGCCGAAGGCGCCAGCAGTGCGGGCCCTTCGACAAGCTCAGGGCGGGCTGGATTCGTGCCGAGTCGCGTCCGGCGCAGCCGGGCGCGCGAAGCCTGAATACGGGCCCAGGGTTGCCAATCTCGTGAAACGAGATTGGCTCCTCGGGCTGGATTCGAACCAGCAACCCTCCGGTTAACAGCCGGATGCTCTGCCGTTGAGCTACCGAGGAACAGACAGGAGCCTCGTCCCCTGCGCCGAAGCGCGGAGGCGAGAGAAACCCAATCGTAAACCGAACACGGCGTGCCCCGCAAGACTTGAGGTGGCCGGGGACGTTTCTGCCGGCGGATGGGTCATACACTCTACCCATGCCGCTCATCGTCGCTGAAGCCCTCGAGAAGACGTATTCGGAGGGCGCCACCCCGGTTGCGGCCCTGCGCGGCGTGTCGCTCTCGCTCGAACGCGGGGATTTCGTGGCTCTCACGGGCCCATCGGGCTGCGGGAAATCGACGCTGCTGCATCTGTGCGGCGCGATGGATCGCCCGTCCCGGGGGACACTCACCATCGAAGGGCGCGACGTGGGCGGACTGAACGACGACGCCCTGACGAAGATGCGCCGCGATCGCATCGGCTTCGTGTTCCAGTTCTTCAACCTCCTGCCCACGCT
>CADEFD010000064.1 GCA_902826515.1 uncultured Acidobacteriota bacterium | reverse complement strand
ATCTCTTCCGCGCCGGCATCGCGCGCAGCGGCGCCTACAACCGCACGCTCACGCCCTTCGGGTTCCAGAACGAACAGCGCACGTTCTGGGAAGTGCCGGAGATCTACAGCCGCATGTCGCCCTTCAACCACGCGCACCTCATCAAGGAACCGGTGCTGCTGATTCACGGCGAAGCCGATGACAACAGCGGCACCTTCCCGATCCAGTCGGAACGGTTCTACGTGGCGCTCAAGGGCCACGGCGCGACGGTGCGCTACGTGACGCTGCCGCACGAAGCGCACGGCTACGCCGCGCGTGAATCGGTGCTGCACACGGTGGCGGAGATGCTCAACTGGGCGAACGAGTGGACGAAGCCGGCCGCGCCGGTGACGGCACAGCCGCGACAGTAGCGATGGCCGACGCGCTGCCCGAGAACGCCATCCAGCCGGCGACGCGCGCGGCCTGGCGGCGCTGGCTCGAACGTCATCACACGCGCGACAAGGGCGTGTGGTTCGTCTACTTCAAGAAGTCGAGCGGCAAGCAGCGCTTCACCTACGACGATCTGGTCGAGGAAGCGCTCTGTTTCGGCTGGATCGACGGTCAGGCCCGCACACTCGACGCCGAGCGGGCGATGTTGTGGCTGTCGCCGCGCAAGCCGAAGTCGGTGTGGTCCGCCCCGAACAAGGTGCGGGTGGCACGCGTCATTGCTGCCGGCCTGATGCATCCGGCCGGACAGGCGAAGGTGGATGCGGCGCAGGCCAATGGGCACTGGACGGCGCTCGACGCCACCGACCGGCTCGAGGTGCCCGATGATCTCGCCGCGGCGCTCGCCGCCACGCCGAAGGCGCGCGCACACTTCGACGCCTTTCCGGCATCGGCGAAGAAGGGCGTGCTCGAGTGGGTGCGACAGGCGAACCGTCCGGAGACACGCGCCCGTCGTATCGCCGAAGCTGCGCGCATGGCCGCCGTGAACGAACGGATGAACGGCACGTCCCCGAAGACGGCACGGCGTGCCTGAACGCCTCACCATCCGCCGGGCCACGCCCGACGACGCCGCGGACGTCGCGGCACTCGCGGCGAAGACGTTCTTCGAGACGTTCGCCGCCGACAACCGCCCCGAAGACATGGCCGCGCACCTGGCGACTGCCTATGGCGTGGCGCAGCAATCGGCAGAAATCGCCGATCCCGATTACGTGACGCTCCTCGCGTTCGCAGATGACGCGCTGGCGGCGTTCGCGCAGGTGCGGCGCAAGACGCCGCCCCCGTGTGTGACGGGCGACGGCCCGATCGAGATCCACCGCTTCTACGTGGACCAGCGCTGGCACGGCCAGGGCATTGCGCGTCCGCTCATGGAGGCGTGCGTGGAGGCGGTGCGCGGCTTCGGCGGCCACACGGCGTGGCTGAGCGTGTGGGAACGGAACCCACGTGCGCAGGCCTTCTATGCGAAAGCCGGCTTCACGCGGGTGGGCGAGGCCGACTTCTGGGTGGGCCCCGATCGCCAGACCGACTACATCCTCGCGTTGACGATCGCCTGAACCCGGGGTCAGACCCCTTACGAAACCGAAAGGGGTCTGACCCCGAAGCGCCCTGACCGCGCCTACTGACGCGCGGCGGTGGTGACGGGCGCCGGCCAGCCCTTGTCGAGCGGCTTGGCGGGGTCGGCCGTGATGGCGATGTCGGCGCAGTGGTGGTACGAATAGCCGCCCGGCTGGTTGTAGGCGTGGTCGGCCATGAACTGGACGACCTGCAGCGTGCACTTCTCGCAGGTGATGTTCGGCAGCTGGATGTCGGCTTCGAATGTGGCCGGGCTCGCCGGCCGCGTGTAGTGCGGGAAGAGACCGTCGGCGAGCACCGGCAGTTGCGGCGGGCTCTGAATCACGCCCCACACCGACCGCGGACCCTTTTCCGTGGTGCGTTCGACGGTCTGCGGATCGGGCGGCAGTTCATCGCGCGAGTTCACCGCGAGCGCCACGCGGTAGTGTCCCGGGTGATAGATCGTCTCGACCACTTTCAGGTGGAGCTTCGAGCCGCCCACGGCCTTGTTGACCACGCCGCTCAGCGTCATCTTCGGGTCGGCGCCGCACGGCGCCGCCTTCTGCGGATCGCCGCGTTCACTCTCCACGATCCAGCCAGCCGGCTCGACCATTCTGAAGTGGGCGTGCGCGGACACGGCACCGGCCGCGAGCGCGAGCGCTCCGGCAGCGAACGGCAGCAACTTCAGACGGGCGGCAGACATCATGTGGGTTCTCCCTGAACGCAGGCAGGCATGATACGCGAGGCCAGGCCACCGGGCCTCGACGGGGCTGCGCTACCGGGCGACGAAGTCACGAATAGACAGACCACCTTCGTCGTCCGCCGTGTTGCGCCGGTAATCCACGGAGTACCCGAGCGGGTAGCCCGTCTCCCTGTCGTAGCCGGCGTTGAAGTATTCGGGCGCCCGATCGAGCGCGCGGTGGATGTCGGCGAAGACGAGCTCGATGGTCGAGAGCGACCGGAACCGTTCGACCGTCTGCGCCGTGGCATCTGGAGCGGTGCTGACTCCGTTGCGCACCTCGAAGCGCACGGTATTCGGCCCGCCGAAGAAGCAGAAGCACGACACCCCCAACGTGAAGTCGTAGTTGAGGGGTCCGCGTGCTGCCCAGCGTTGCTGCGCCGCCGTCAGTTGCAGGCGCGGGTCGATCACGGCGGGTGCGAAGAGCTCGGCCGTACTGCCCGTAGGCGCGGTGGGGGCTGCGGCACAGCCCGCCCCCGCCACGGTCAGTGCCAGCCCCAGGGTGACGCCTCGAGCGCGACGGCAACGCGGGCTCCGCATGCAGATACTCCCTGAGGGGGCGACCGCATGATACGCCCGGACGCAGGCGTGACAGAATCGCCGGCGTGACCTCGTTCCGCATGTATGCCGATCTCGCCGAATGGTGGCCGCTGCTCTCGCCGGCCGCAGAGTACGAAGAAGAAGCCGCGGACCTGCTGCCCGACCTGCTCGCGGCACCGGACGCTCCGCCGAAGACGCTGCTCGAGCTCGGCGCCGGCGGCGGCAGCCTCGCGTGGCACCTCAAGCAGCACTTCACGCTGACGCTCTCGGATCTGTCGCCCGAGATGGTGGCGGTGAGCCGCACGGTGAATCCGGAGTGCGAACACGTCGTCGGCGACATGCGCACGCTGGACCTGGGCCGCACGTTCGACCTCGTGCTCATCCACGACGCGATCATGTACTGCACGACGCCGGCCGACGTGCAGGCGGCCCTGGCGAACGCCGCGCGCCACTGCCGCCCCGGCGGCGGCGTGATGGTGATTCCCGACAGCGTGGCCGAGACGCTCGAGCCCGACACCCACACGGGCGGCCACGATGCGGAAGACGGTCGCGGTCTGCGTTACATCGAGTGGTCGTGGGATCCGGACCCGACCGATGACACCTTCGAGACGGTCTACGCCTTCGTGCTGCGCCGCGCCGACGGCACCATCGACGCCACACACGAAGTGCACACGAACGGGATCTTTCCGCGCGCCTCCTGGCTCACATGGCTCGACGAGGCCGGCATCGACGCCACCCGCCGCGTCGACGAGTGGGGTCGCGACGTGTTCGTCGGCCGGCGCCGCGCGTGACGCCGGCCGTCGCGAGGCGGCGCGTTCACGGTGCGGGCTGGTAGGCGTCGCACGACACGTTCGGGTGCCAGTTGACGAACGAGCCGTTGGCATTGGGCTTCCACGCCCACACGTGCAGCGTGTAGAAAGGCGGCAGGCCGTACCGATTGGGGCTCTCGAAGAGATGCAGCAGTTGCCCCATGAGCTGCGGCGTGGCGGTGTTGGCCGCATTCCACTGGTCGGCGAACACGAGGAAGTCGGCGCCGGTGAGCTTCAGGCGGCCATTCGGCAGCGGCTCGTAGATCACGATCTCGGGACGCGCCGGATCGAGCACGCCGTCGGTCACGAGCCCCAGGTTCACGTAGTGCAGGCCCATCGCGCCGCTGTCGGGGCCGCTCACGCAGCCGAACATCAGCGCGTAACCTTCCGCTTCTGCTACCGCCACGTCCTTGAAGCGTTCGGTGGCCTCACGCACGGCCTGCACCAGCACGTTGGTTGAGCGCTTGAGGTCCTCGCCGCCGTGGCGGAGCGACGCGTGAGGCGCGGGGCCCTGCGCGCGGACGGGCGGGCCGGCGAGGCCGGCAACGAGCGCCGCCGCGAGCGCGGCGGGCGCGAGGTGTCGAGTCGAGAGTCTGGCGTTCATGAGATGTCCTGAGAGCACGGCACTCCTCCTTGTGAGGAACGAGGATGCTCCGGCGGTCGAAGGCGCGCTATCGGCTGTATGTCCCGATCGGGCCGATGCGGATCGCGGCGACGTGTGACAAATGTCCCGGTCCGCGGCGGACCTCGATGACCGCGCAGGCGCAGGTGCGACGTCCCGGCCCGTGATGGGACGCGCCCGGGCTAGTCGCCGACGACCCAGAACACCGGGCCGATGAGATCGGCGCGGTCTACGGTGCCGAAGGTGTGCTGCGCCATCGGCATGCCGCGATTGTCGCCCACGACGAAGAACTGATCGGGCATGAGTGTCGTGGCCCGCATGTTCCAGCGCGCGCGATGCTGCACGTAGGGCTCGGCGAGGGCGACGTCGTTCACGGTCACGACACCGTCGTCGATCCCGATGGTGTCGCCTGGTCCGGCGACGATCCGCTTGATGAGCACGGCGCGATCGTCTTCCCACCGCACGGCCGCCAGTTCGCCGCGGCGTGGCCGGCGCAACCGGTACGACACCGTATCGACGATCATGAGCTGCCCGTCCTTCACGGTGGGCAGCATGCTCGGGCCCTGCCCGCGCACCGACAGGATGCCGTAGGTGATGAGCAGCCATGCAGCCACCACCAGGACGCCGATGCGCAGCAGCGTGCGTCGCGGATCGGCGCCGACGACGAGCCGCGCGAGCCCTGTTGCCATGCGCTACTTCGCCGGCACGTTCAGCACGGCGTTGAAGATCACGCGGAACGTGCCGAACGGCTGCCCGCGCCACTGCGGGCGGAAGCCGAGCAGCACGACACGGCCCTTGTCGAGCGGCACCTGCAGCGCGGCCGCTTTGCCGTGCAGGAACTTCTCGCCCACGAGATACCCCGAGAGCAGCGGCGAGCCGGACGTCTGATACTTCGCGAGCACCGTGCCCGTGAAGCCGTCGAGCGGCTCGAAGGCGGGGCTGCCGTCCACGAAGATCGGCGCGCGGTCGGGCATGCCGGCCATCACCGGCTGCGCCGGATCGGTCTGCACTTCGAGGATCGAGCCGCCCGTGAAGAAGTCCTGACGCTTCGCGCCGGCGACGACGTTCTTCACCGGCAGGTGGAGCTGGTCGATGGCGAAGAGACCGCCGCGATTGAAGGTCACGAGCGCCCCGCCGCCGCGCACGAAGGCGTCGAGGGCGCGCACGCCGTTCGCGCCGATGCCACCGGCATATTGCGGGGGCACGACACCTTCGGCGAAACCGTCCATGAGCCCGCGCGCCTCATCCGCGATGAGGACGACGTCCACGCGTTCCGCCAGCGGCGTCGCGCCGTGGAAGTCGGCGGGCGTCAGATTTGTGTAGTCGAAGCCGTACTGCTCGAGCACCCAGCGCGTCCAGCCTTCGTCCATGCTGGGCATCCACGGCCGGTAGAGACCGATGCGCGGCTTCTTCACCTCCACACCCGTGGCGGTCGCGGCGCGTTCGGCCTGCAGCGCCAGGCTGGTTACGAGGTCGGTGAGGGCGGCGTCGGCAAGTCCGCTGATGGCATACCGAGCGCCTTTCACCCCGGCCGGCGCCACGTATCGCACGGTACCTCCTGCCTTCCACGCCCGGTTCAGCGCACGGAAGCTGTTGTTCTGCGCCGGATCGACCAGCAGCACGGCGCCGCTCCCGATGACCTTCCCCGCCGGCGGCACGATGGCGGCCGCCGTGGCGTTCGACTCGAAGCCAAGGCCGGGCAGGCTGTCGAACGCGGCCTTGTCTGCCGTGCCGGTGACGTACGGCGTGGGCGCGGCTGTGAACGACGGCACGCCGCCGAGCGGCTTCAGTGCCGCCTTCGCGTCAGGGCTGAGCGGCGTGGTGGAGGCCGCGACGTTCACGCCCATCTGGTACGGCAGCGTCCAGCCGGCCGCGTCGTAGGGCTGCTCGAGCGGACCATCCGGTGACTCGCGCAGCTCGGGGTACTTCTGCACTTCGAGCACCTGGCGCGCGGTCTCGGCGAACTCCTGGTCCATCGGCACGACCCAGGTGCCGGCGGCGTACGGCACGCCGTCGATCGTCGCGGCAGCCGTGAGCTGCGACACCCGCACGCCCTGGAAGGCGAGGCGGCGCAGGAGCTCCACGGCGGCCACCGGATCGCGCTGCTGCTGCGGCACGACGAAGGCGTACGGCGGGCCGCTGCGGAACTTCTCGATCTGCTGCTTCCCCGCCTTGTAGCGATTGAGGAGCAGTGATTCCTTGTAGCGCGCCGCCCAGTCGATGACCGAGAGCGACGCCGTTTCCATGTACTCGACCGCGTCGCGCAGCCGCCACCAGCCGCCCGGCCACGGGCTGCTGTAGAGACTCTGCGGGCGCAGATCGCGCATGTCGGCCGGGAAGTCGTTCGGCGTGTAGAAGCGCGGCGTCGCGTACTGGAAGAGCGCGGTCTCGGTCCAGAACGAGGCGATGTTCTGGAGCATCGGCTTGTAGTCGATGTAGCCGGGGTACCACGCGTCGAAACCCGTGCCCATGTGCGTGGCGCCCACCTGGCCGCGCTCCTCGAGGCCCTTGGCCATCGCCATGCCGATCATGTTCACCTGCCGCGACAACACGTACGGCACACGCGTGGCAATCGGCTCGGCGAACGGCGGCAGCCAGATACGCGTCGGGAACGGCGCCGTCTGGTGATGCACGTGGATGATCTGCGGTTCCCACTCGCGCCAGGCGTGTTCCATCACGCGCGACTCGATCATGTTCACCATGTAGCCGTCGCGGTTGTTGTCGTGACCCACGTACTCCTGATACAGCTTCGGCAGCGGCGCGACCTCAAAGGGCGTGCCGACGTTCGATCGATACCACTCGGCCACCATCGTCTGGCCGTCGGGATTGATCGTGGGCCAGAGCATCAGCACGACGTTGTCGAGCGCCATCCTGGTGTCGGGCTCGGCGGCCTTGCTGAGGATGTCGTAGGCGAGCTGCGGGGTGTGCTGCGGGCCGGCCACTTCGGTGGCGTGCAGACCGCCGTCGATGTGCACGAAGGCTTTGCCCTCGCGCGCCAGCGCCTTCGCGTCAGCCTCGCTCAGGCCGTCCGGGTGCGCCAGGCGGCGCGAGATCTCGCGCAGGCGCCCGAGGTTCTTCAGGTTCTCCGGCGAGGAGATGAGCGCCAGATGGAAGGTGCGGCCCTGGGTCGACGTGCCGGCTTCGACCATCATCATGCGGTCGCTCGCGGCATCCAGCTGCTGAAAGTAGCCGACGACGTCTTCGTAGGTGGCGAGTTTGTAGTCGGCGCCGGGGCGGAAGCCGAGCACCGAGTCCGGCGTGGGCAGCGCCGGCTGGGTATGCACGGCCGGCGTGCCGGCCACGAGGGCAGCCAGCACGAGGAGGAAGAGCCACGACGAACGTCTACGCATGATGCGTAGCGTTATAACACGCGGGTTTGAGCGGCCAGGGCGCGGCGCAGGGCGTCAATGACCGCCTCGGGCGCTTCTTCATGCGGCCAGTGACCGGCCTCGTCGATGCGTGTCACGCATGCATGCGGCACGGCCTGCTGCCAGCGCGCCAGCATCGCCGGGGGAAACGCCGAATCCCGAAGGCCCCACACGACCTGCACGTCCACGTCGGCAAGGCGTGCGCGCCGCTGCCACAAGCCGTTGAAGAAGGCGCGCGAGCCGAGCATCGACTGCGCCAGCGCGAAGAGCACGCGCTCGCGGGAGTCAGCATCGGGGAACACTTCGAGATACTGCTGGTGGACGGCCGGCGTCAGGCGTCGCCGATCGCCGTAGGCCGACGGCATGATGAGACGCTGCGACGCGTTCAGCCGGCGATACATCCAGCGGCCGAGGGCGCTCGCGGCGAGCCGCGCCTTGCGGGTCATCGACGGATCGTCGTCGAACGACCACATCCACGAATTGATGATCACGAGCCGGGCCAGCCGGTCGGGATGATCGAGTGCCCAGTCGAGGGCGATCGGGCCGCCGAAGTCGTGCACGACCAGCGTGAGCGGTTCCGGCGGGCACACGGCGTCGATGAACGCGCGGAACCGGGCGGCGTGGTCTTCCGGCTTGTAGCCGGCGGCGGCCGGTCGGTCTGACAGGCCGAAGCCGAGATGGTCGGGGGCGATGACGCGCGCCTCGTCGCGCAGCGCGGCGATGACGTGGCGCCACTCGAAGCTCCACGTGGGCGTGCCGTGCACGAGCACCACCGGCGGGCCGGCGCCTTCGTCCACGTAATGAAGGCAGGTGCCGCCGTGGTCGAAGAATCGGGGCGCATACGGCCAGGCCGCGCGGTCGAGCCAGGAAGGCGTGGACATGGATGTAGTCAAGCAGACTTGACGATAGTTGGTCAAGACGACTTGACGATAGCCCGGCCGTGGGCGACCATGGCGGCGCCGCCCATGCCCACACGCCCACCGTCATCCCCGGGCCTCGGCCCGCTGCTCTTCGACTGCGCGCGCCTGCTCGACGAGGTGGCCCAGGCCGAGGTCAACCGCGAGGCCGGCGCCCGCGTGCTCACGCCGGCGCTCGTGCGGCTGCTGCCGCACCTGAGCACCGACGGCATCAGGCCCACCGCGCTCGCCCGCCGCGTCGAGGTCAGCAAACAGGCCGTCGGGCAGTTGCTCGGCGATCTCGAGTCACGCGGCTTCGTCGAGATGGTGCCGGATCCCGGCGACGGCCGGGCCCGCCTCGTGCGTCTCACCGCGGCGGGGGTTGCCGCCTTCGACCACGGCCGCGGCGTGCTCGCGTTCTACGAGGCGCGGCTCGCGGCGCGCGTCGGCCAGGCGCGCATCGACAGGCTGCGCGACACGCTCGGCCGGGTGCTGCCGGTGCTGGCCGAATGGGCCGCCGGCGATGCGCCCCGGCGCGCCGCCGGCCCGGCCACGCGCCGGCCGCGCCGGTAGGTCTGCCAGCACGGCGGGCCACCAAGGAATGGGGCCCCTCCGGGGCGGTTCAAGTCCGCGGCCGGGCTGCCGATTGGTCTGTCGCAACCTCAACCGCTGCCGTGTCGAACATCACCGCGCTCTCACTGTCGCACTCGCCGGTGCGCCACCGCGCCGACGCCCTGCACACGCTCACCGAGCGTCTGCTCGACCTGCTCGTCGAGCACGCGCCCGACGACGTCTCGGTGAACGCCGAGGCGTTCCGGACGCAGCTGACCGCCAAACGCGACGAACTGCGCCACGAGGAGGACGACGAGCGCGTCACCCACCTCACGCGGGCCATCGCCGCCGACTGCGCCGACTTCCTCGACCGCACGCGCACGTATCACACCGATCGCGAAGGCGAACTCGGCGAGCTGGTGCACGTGCTCCGCGAGGCCGTGGACGCCGTGCGCGGCAACTCGCTCAAGTTCGAGAAGGACCTGCTGCGTTCGACCACCGAGATGGGCCGCATGGTGCAGATCGACGACATCCGCGAGCTGAAGCGCGCGCTGTCGGAAGAAGTGCAGACCATCCGCAGCGCCGTGGCCGAGCGGCAGAAGAACGAAGCGAAACATTTCGAGACGCTGACGACGCGCGTGCAGACGCTCGAGCAGTCGCTCGTGAAAGCGCGCGCCGAAGCCGCCACCGATGCCCTCACCCAGCTGCCCAACCGCGGCGCCTTCGATGTCGCGGTGAAGGAGTGGGTGAGCCGCGCCGCGCACGACGGCCAGATCTTCACCGTGGCGATGGTGGACCTGGATGACTTCAAGCGGATCAACGACACCTACGGCCATCCCGTGGGCGACCGCGTGATTACGACGATGGGGCAGCTCCTGCGCGGCGCCGCCGGCGAGGGCGAGTTCGTGGCCCGCTTCGGCGGCGAGGAATTCGCGCTGCTGCTCACGGCGCGGTCGGCGAACAAGGCCCGCGACCGCATGATGGCGCTGCTCGACGGGCTGCCGCCGTCGTTCGAATACCAGCAGGACGGCCACCGCCGCTTCGTCTCGTTCAGCTTCAGCGCCGGCGTGACCGCGTGGGTCGCGAGCGACACCCCGGAATCGATCGTGAAACGCGCCGACGAGGCGCTCTACGACGCCAAACGGCGCGGCAAGAAACGCGTGGAAACGCGGCCGCGCTCGCTTCTGCGCGGCCTCATGGGCTGACGGCGCCCGCCTGGGGCATCAGCCGGCTAGACGGCGCCCGGGTCGAATCCCCACGAGCGCAGAATCGCGGCCTGATCCACGTCGCTCGTCGCCTTCTTGAAGCGCGCACCCGAGCGGCCCTTCACGCGTTGTTCGCAGTCGGCCCACGTGGTGTGACGCATCGGCCGGCCATCCACCACGCTCAGATACGAATATGCGGGCCCCTTCGACCGTCCGCTGCCGCCGGCGCCGCCGGCCGGTTTGCTGCGCGCCGGTACGCTCGTGTCTTCCGGAATGTCGAGGATCGGCACGCCGTAGCCGGCCAGCGGCCCGTCGTAGAGCGTGTGCCGGCCGGTCACCGCGAACGCATCGGCGATTTCGTCGACCCGCTCGTTGCCGGGAATGCCCGAGTGCCCGCGCACGTAATGCCACGCGATCGACCTGCGCGGACGCGCGTCCACCAGATCCGCCAGCTCCTCCCACAACTCGCGGTTGAGGACGTCGCCGCCGGTGGCCGTCTTCCAGCCGCGCCGCTTCCAGTTGTGCACCCAGCTTTCGATGCCCTGGATGACATAGGTGGAGTCGGTGTAGACGGCGAGCGGCCCCTCGAGGCCGCGCACGTGCGCGAGCGCCCGGATGGCGCCCGTGAGCTCCATCTTGTTGTTGGTGGTGAGCGTGGCGCCGCCGCCGAGTTCGGTCACGTGGCCATCGGGGGTGACGATGACGACGCCCCAGCCGCCCGGGCCGGGATTGCGCTTCGAGGCGCCGTCGGTGAAGACGACGATGGGATGTGTGGTCACGCGGATTCGATCGGGCGCTAGACGAGCACGTCGCGCGCCGCCAGCACGTGCTGGATGGCCTGCGCGGGCGTGTCGGCCAGGGCGGTGAGATGGCCCATCTTGCGGCCCGGACGCGGATCGGACTTGCCGTAGAGATGCAGCTTCACGTCGGGCACGGCGAGGGCGGCGTCCCACTTGGGTGCGCCCTTCGCCCAGACGTCGCCGAGCAGGTTGGCCATCGCCGCCGGACGCAGCAGCGTGGTCGCGCCGAACGGCAGGCCGCAGATCGCCCGCACCTGCTGCTCGAACTGGCTCGTGATGTTCGCATCGAAGGTGAGATGCCCGGAGTTGTGCGGCCGCGGCGCGATCTCGTTCACGAGGATGCGGCCATCGCCGGTGAGGAAGAACTCCACGCAGAGCACGCCCACGTAGGCGAGTTCGTCCATGATGGCGCGTGTGACGGCCACCGCTTCGATCACCGCCGCCTCGGGCATGCGCGCCGGCGCCACCGAGACGTCGAGGATGTGGTCTTTGTGCGCGTTTTCGATCGCGCCGTAGTGCGCGAAGCCGCCGTCGAGTCCGCGCGCGGCCACGACCGAGAACTCGAGCGAGAACTCGACGACCTTCTCGAGGACGGCCGGCTGGTGGCCCACGAGCGCCCACACGGGTTCGATGTCGAGCGGCGAGGTGAGCCGGTGCTGGCCTTTGCCGTCGTAGCCGAAGCTCGCCGTTTTGAGGATCGCCGGCAGCCCGATGCGTTCGACCGCGGCGACCAGCTCGTCGAGCGACGCGACCGGCGCGTGCGGCGTGACCGGGAAACCCTTGAGGGCCAGGAACGCCTTCTCGCGCGCCCGCTGCTGGGTCACGTGCAGGGCGTGGCCGCTCGGCCGCACGGGCACGATCTCGGCGGCGGCATCCGCCGCGGCCGTCGACACGTTCTCGAATTCGAATGTGATGACGTCCACGCCGCGCGCGAAGGCGCGGATCGCGTCCAGGTCGTCGTAGTCGGCTTCAACTTCCGCGTCCGCCACCTGACCGGTGGGTGTGTCGACGCCGGGCGACAGCGTATGCACGCGGTAACCCATGCGCCGGGCGGCGATGGCGAACATCCGGCCGAGCTGGCCGCTGCCGAGCACGCCGAGCGTGGCGCCCGGCTGGATGATGCGGTTCACGGCAGCGAGTCTTCGCGCACGGCCTTCGTCTGCGCGTCGCGGAAGGCGTGCAGCCTCACGCGCAGCTCGGGACGCGACGTGGCGAGGATGGCGGCGGCGAGCAGCCCGGCGTTACGCGCGCCGGCCTTGCCGATGGCGAGCGTGGCCACGGGCACGCCGCCGGGCATCTGCACGATCGAAAGCAGCGAATCGAGCCCGTTGAGCGCCGCGCTCTGCACCGGCACGCCGAGCACCGGGAGGATGGTGTGGGCGGCGACCATGCCCGGCAGGTGGGCAGCGCCGCCGGCCCCGGCGATGATGACTTCCAGGCCGCGCGCTTCGGCGCCCAGGGCGAATTCCGTCATCCAGGTCGGGGTGCGGTGCGCCGAGACGATGTGTTTTTCGTAGGGCACGCCCAGTTCGTCGAGGGCCGCGGTGGCGTGCGCCATCGTCTCCCAGTCGGACTTCGAACCCATGATGACGGCGACGAGGGGCGAGGGCATGGTGGAGGGCAAAGCTTATCAAATTGCAGCCGTCCCCCGACTCGTCACCGCCTGACGCCGAAGCGGTCGGCAGTGGCACGGCAAGGCGCTACACTGCCGCTATGAGAACGTCGATTCGCCTGCTGCTCGCGGCCGGGCTGCTCGCCGCCTGGTCGATGCCGGCGCCGGCCGGGGCCCAGGGGGCGCCCCGCCTCGCCGTGCCGTACACCGAGTTCACGCTCGAGAACGGCCTGCACGTGATCCTGCACCGCGACACCAGCGTGCCGATCGTCACGGTGAACGTCTGGTATCACGTGGGCTCGGGCAGCGAGAAGCCGGGCCGCACCGGCTTCGCGCATCTCTTCGAGCACCTGATGTTCGAGGGTTCGAAGCACGTGCCGGAGGGAGCGTTCGACACGCTGCTCGAAGGCGCCGGCGCGAACAACAACGGCTCGACCACCGTGGACCGCACCAACTACTACATCGACGGGCCGTCGAACGCGCTCGAGCTCATGCTCTTCCTCGAGTCGGACCGCATGGCCTACCTGCTCGACACGATGAGCCCGGAACGTGTGAACGGGCAGCGCGACGTGGTGAAGAACGAACGCCGGCAGAGCATCGAGAACCGGCCCTACGGCATTCCCGAACTCGAACTCGACAGCCTGCTCTTCCCGAAGGGCCATCCCTACAGCTGGTCCACGATCGGCTCGATGGAGGATCTCTCCGCCGCCAGCCACGAAGACGTGCAGGAGTTCTTCCGCCTCTACTACGCGCCGAACAACGCCAGCCTCGTGATTGCCGGCGACCTCGACATCGAGAAGACGAAGGCGCTCGTCGAGAAGTGGTTCGGCGAAGTGCCCCGCGGCAAGCCCGTGCCGCCGGTGGCACCGCCGGCGGCGATGCTGACCGGCGTGACGAAGAAGACCATGACCGACAAGGTGCAGCTGCCGCGCCTGTATCTGGCGTGGCTCACGCCGGCCACCTACAAGCCGGGGGATGCGGCGCTCGACGTCGTGGCTTCGCTGCTCGCCGGCGGCAAGAACTCGCGCCTGTACAAGCGCCTCGTCTACGACCTGCAGATCGCGCAGGAAGTCTACGCCTACCAGCAGTCGCAGGCGCTCGGCAGCGCCTTCATGCTCGTGGCCACGGCGCGCCCCGGCAAGAGCCTCGACGAGATTCAGAAGGTGATCGACGAAGAGATCGATCGTCTCGCGGCCGCACCCGCCGAGCCGCGCGAGATCGAACGCGTGCGCAATCAGATCGAAGCCACCTTCCTGCGCCGCGCCGAACGCGTGGGCGGGATGTACGGCAAGGCCGACCAGTTGAACGCCTACTACACACTCACCGGCACGCCCGACTTCTTCGAGGAAGACCTGGCGCGTTACCGCTCGCTCGATGCGACGGACCTGTCGTCCGCCGTGCGCACCTTCCTGCCGCGCGACCGCCGCGTGGAGCTCATCGTGATGCCGGAGGAGAAGAAGTGAGCGCCCGCATTCCTGGGGCCAGACCCCATTCTGTCTGGAGCCTGACTTTCGCAGCCCTTCTGGTCGCTGTCTCGCTGCCGCTTGTGGCGCAGCAGCGGCCCGACCGCACGACGCCGCCCGCACCGGGACCCACGCCGGCGCTGTCGCTGCCGGCGCCGCAGAAGTTCACGCTCGCAAACGGCCTGCGCGTGTGGCTGCTCGAGCAGCATGAAGTGCCGCTCGTGCAGGCGAACCTCGTCGTGCTCTCGGGCGCGAGCGCCGACGTGCCCGGGCAGTTCGGCGCCGCGGCGATGACAGCGGCCATGCTCGACGAAGGCGCCGCCGGCAAGGCGGCGCTCGCTATCGCCGACGAAGTGGAGTTCCTCGGCGCGACGCTCTCGACCTCCGCCTCGTTCGACGCGTCGGCCGTGCGCCTGTCGACGCCGGCCGCGAAGCTCGGCGACGCGCTCGGCCTCATGGCCACCGTGGCGCTCACGCCCGACTTCCCCACCGAGGAGCTCGAGCGGCTGCGCACCGAACGCCTCACCGGGCTGCTCCAGGCACGCGACGACCCGGCCTCGCTCGTGGGGCTCGCCTTCCCGCGCCTGCTCTTCGGGCCGGAACATCGCTACGGCACGAGCGCCGGCGGCACGGAGACGTCGCTCAAGGCTCTTGGCGTGACCGAGCTGAAGACGTTCCACCGCAGCCACTATCGTCCTGACAACGCCGTGCTCATCGTGGTGGGCGACACCACGACATCGGCCCTGCGTCCGCTGGTCGAGGCCCGTTTCGGCGCGTGGAAGGCCGACGGCCCCGCCGCGCCGCCGTTCCCGGTGCGCGCCTCGCCGCAGCCCGGCAAGCGGCAGATCTTCCTGGTGGACAAGCCCGGCGCCGCGCAGTCGCAGATCCGCATCGGCCTCGTGGGCGTGCCGCGGTCAACCCCCGACTACATCGCGCTCGACGTGCTCAACACCGTGCTCGGCGGCTCGTTCACCTCACGCCTCAACACGAACCTGCGCGAGACCCACGGCTACTCGTACGGCGCCATGTCGCGCTTCGACATGCGCCGCGCCGCCGGTCCGTTCTTCGCGACCGCGGGCGTGCAGACCGACAAGACCGCCGAAGCACTGAAGGAGTTCTTCAACGAACTCACGGCGATCCTCAGGCCGGTGCCGGCCGATGAACTGGCGCGTTTCAGGAACTACGCGGCCCTCGGCTTCGCCGGCGAGTTCGAGACGAGCAGCCAGCTCGCGGGCAAGCTCGAGGAGATGGCCGTCTACGGGCTGCCCGACGACGTGTTCTCGAAATACGTGGACGCCGTGCAGGCGGTGACGAGCGCGGACCTCACGCGCGTGGCAAAGCAGTACCTGCTGCTCGACCGCATGGCCGTCGTGGTCGTCGGCGATCGCGCCACGATCGAAGCGCCGATCCGCGCGGCCGGCCTGGGGCCGGTCACCCTCGTGCCGATCGCGGACGTGATGAAGTAAGCCGGCGCCGCCGATATGGTGTCAAAGACGCCATGTGGGCGACATCTCTGCTCCTGCTGCTGATCCTCGGGGTGGCGGCATGTGGTCCGGCCGTGCCCCTGCCGGACGTCATCGACGCACACGACCCCGACTTCCCCCTGGTGGCGCGTTCCGCGTGTGAGCCTCGTCTGCTGGCCGCTGTGAAGCGTCGCGACGTCGCCACGATCCGAGCGCTGGCGGCCGAGCACGTCGCGATGTCGTGCGGCGACCCGCTCGATCCCCCGCCCCTCGACCGGGCGATCCTCGAGGACCAGGTCGACGTGGTCACCGCCCTGCTCGAGAGCGGCGCCGACCCGAACATGCGCTGGAGCTCGCACGGCGATCGCGCGCCCCTCAACAGCGCTATTGCCGCCGAGGGTTACTACGGCCCGCGGCTGCACCGCGCCGAACTCGTATCGCTGCTCGTCAAGCACGGCGCCGACGTGAACGGGCGCTGGTGCGAATTCGAGTCCCGCCTGGCCTCCGGGTCGATGCCCGGATGTGTTGCGAGCGGCGCGCCCACAGCGCTCATTTCCGCAACCTACCGCAATCAGCCGGATACCGTGTCGCTGCTGCTCGACGCCGGCGCCAATGCGACAGCGGCGGACGCCGAAGGTCACATCGCACTCGATCACGCGCCGAACGACATGATGTTCGGGCTGCTGCTGGTGCGTACGTTCGCGTCAGAGCAGGAGGCGGTCCGCGACTTCACGGTGCGGGTGCCGCCACCCTACGGTCGCGAGCAAGGCGGCGACACGGCGCTGCACACGGCGCTGCGACGCAGTTCGTATGGCGTCGTCCGGCTGTTGCTCGGTGCCGGCGCCGATCCGAATGTGCGGACGACGAATGCCTACGGCGGCGACACCCCCCTGGCGCTCGCACTGATGCAGCAGTCTCAGCCGTTCGTCCGCCTTCTGCTGGAGCACGGCGCCGATCCGAATGCCCGTGTCTGTTTTCTGACGTTCGTGCAGCAGGGCAAGCCCGGCTCGCTCGACGGCTGCACGGTCGAGCGCGGTCTCACGCCACTGATGCTGGCGTCCCGCTTCGCCCCGATCTCCCTCAGCGACTTGTTGGTCTCGAAAGGCGCCGACGCGTCCGCCCGTGACTGGCGGGGGCGCTCGGCCGATGATCACGCGGTCGCAGCCCGGCGGCATTGATCGGCGCGGACTCACGCGATCCGCCGAAGCGCCGATTCGCGCGGCGGCGCGTTACTGGAAGATGAGGGCCGAGATGTAGCCCTGCGAATACGGCCCCCACGTGCTGTTCGTCGCGCTGCCAAACGCGCACATGCCGATCCAGACCACCTGGCCCGCCGGCACGCCGTCGAACCCGCCGCGGTAGACGTAGTTCACCGAGTACATCGACTTCGTGTTCGGCGGCGCCGCCAGGCTGTGGAGCGCCGTGCCAAAGGTCGTGGGGTTGGCCGCCGGAGTCGCATCGGGCCGGAAGCATGGCGCGAGGCTGAGACCTGTGCCCGGGTTGAAGCCCGTGTTGAAGGTATTGCTGACCGTCATGAATGCCTTCTGACCGTACTGCAGGTTGACCGCGTGCAGTGGACCGACGAAGCCGACGGTGCCGGGCGTGAGATACACGCCAGGTCCCTGGGTCTCGTTCGAGTTCCGGTCGAAGCCCACGACGCCGCTGGGTCCCTGTGGACCGGCCGGCCCAGCCGGCCCGCTCGGGCCTGTCGCGCCCTGCGACCCGGTCGGACCCACGGAGCCCTGTGGGCCGATCGCACCCTGCGGACCCGTCGCGCCGGCTGAACCTGCCGGCCCTGCGGGACCTGCCGGACCCGTCGCACCGGCCGGACCGGACGCACCATTCGCGCCCGCTGGCCCCGCCGGACCGCTCGGCCCCGCCGGACCCGTCGCACCCGGGGGACCTGCAGGACCCACGGGGCCCGCTGGCCCGGGCGTGCCGATGGCGCCGCCCACGACGTCGTTGTTCCGCAGCACCACGCTGGCTGACACCGCAATCGGAATGAACGCCGCCGACGGCGACGTCGCCGCCTGCACGTAGTAGCGATCGAGGGTGGACCCGGCAAACGGCGGCGTGAACGTCACCGCCACCGAGCCCGTGCCGCCGATCGACCCGAGCGCCAGGATCACCATGTCGCTGCCGACGGCGAGATTGACCCCGCCGTACGCGAGGCCCGCGCCGACACTGCTGCCGAGCACGGCGAACTGCTGGCCGGGGATGCCGGTGACGGTGAGCGTCACGGCGGCCCCGGGGGTCACCGCCGTGGTGGACGCGGTGAGCGTGGGCTGCGCCTCGGCGGCGAGCGTGGAAACACACAGGGCCGCGAGGGCCACGATCGACGTTCGGATGATCCGCATGGAGGCTCCTGGCGGTTACTGGACGGCGCCGACCGGCACGATCGTCAACGTGGCGGTTGTGAGTCCGACGCCGTAGTCGACGATGGGCGGGCTGACGCCGTCCCAGTCTCCCCAGCAGATCATTCGGACCGAGGCGCCGAGCATGCCGGCGGTCAGCGATCCCTGCATCGAGATCGAGACCGGGCCGCCGGGGCCGGACATCTCGCGGCCAAGCCTCCAGCTCACGCGGCGCGTCGTGCCCGGCAGATCGGTGTACGGCGTGCCGATGAGTGCCGGGAACGCCAGCGACTGCAGCTTGCATGAGTAGTTGTAGTAGAGCGCGTTGGTCGTGTCGAGTTCGGCGTCAACCCGCGCCAGGTAGGTGCCCGACGTGGGAACCGACTTGGCCACGGCCTGGACGGCATTGGCCACGCCGTTCAAGATGATGTTGGCCGGCCCCCCTCGGGCCATGTACGCCGTGACCGCCGCGCCACTCGGGCCGGCGGGCCCCTGGACACCCTGCGGACCCTGCGGTCCAGTGGCGCCTGGCGCGCCGGTCGGGCCCACGAGGCCCGCGATGCCCTGCGGGCCCTGGGCACCCTGTGCTCCCGCGGGACCCGTCGCGCCCGCGGGACCCGTCGCCCCGGTGAGGCCCGTGGGGCCCCCAGGTCCCGCGGGTCCGGCAGGGCCCGTGGGACCTGCAGCGCCGGGCGCACCGGCAGGACCAGCAGGACCGGCGGGGCCGGCCGGCCCCGGCGTGCCGATCGCACCGCCGACGACGTCGTTGTTCCGCAGCACCACACTCGCGCTCACGGCAATCGGGATGAAGGCCGCCGAGGGCGACGTGGCGGCCTGCACGTAGTAGCGGTCGAGGGTGGTGCCGGCAAACGGCGGCGTGAAGGTCACGGCCACCGAGCCCGTGCCGCCGATCGAGCCGAGTGCCAGGATCACCATGTCGCTGCCGACGGCGAGATTCACTCCGCCATACGACAGGCCGGCGCCCACGCTGCTGCCGAGCACCGCGAACTGCTGACCGGGGATGCCGGAGACGGTGAGCGTCACGGCCGCACCGGGCGTGACGGCCGTGGCCGAAGCGGTGAGCGTGGGCTGCGCCTCGGCGGCGAGGGTCGTGAGACAGAAGGTCGCGATCGCCGCGGCCGCGGTATGGATGATCCGCATCGGGGGCTCCTTCACGCCGCTGCATCAGCAGGGCGTGTCACCCCGGTAAGCGGAGGATTGCTGCCGGATGGGTCAGGCCACGCGGAGCCGCTGCGCGAATCGCCGGCGATAGGCCATCGGCGACGTGCCCACGCGCTGACGGAAGTGGTGGCGCAGGGTCTCGGCGGTGACGAAGCCTGAAAGTTCCGCGACGCGGTCGATCGACGCCTCGGAGGTCTCGAGCAGCCGCTGCGCCGCCAGCACGCGCTGGTGCGTGAGCCACTGGTGGGGCGTGGTGCCGGCCTGCGCCTCGAAGCGCCGCGCCAGCGTGCGCAGTGACATCCGGCCCTTCTTCGCGAGCGACTGCACGGTGAGCGGCTGGTCGAGTCGCGCACTCGCCCATTCCATGAGCGGCGCGAGCGAGCCGTCGACCGGCGGCATCGCCGAGGCGACGAACTGCGACTGGCCGCCGTCGCGGTGCGGCGCCACGACCATGCGCCGCGCCACCTGGTTGGCGATGTCGGAGCCGTAGTCCTGCCGCACGAGGTGCAGCCCGAGGTCGATGCCGGCCGCCGAGCCGGCCGCGGTGAAGATGCGGCCGGATTCGACGTAGAGCACCGAGGGTTCGACGTGCACCTTCGGAAACCGCGCCGCCAGCTTGCCGGCGTGCATCCAGTGCGTGGTGGCGTGCCGGCCGTCGAGCAGCCCCGCGGCGGCGAGCACGAACGCGCCCGAGCAGATCGAGAGCAGCCGCGCGCCGCGTTTGTGGGCGGCGCGCACGGCGTCGAGCATCGCCGCCGGCGGCGGCTCGTCGAGCCGCGGCCAGTTGGGAATCACGATCGTGCCGGCTTTGGCGAGCATCCGCACGGAATGTGACGGCAACACGCGCACGCCGCCGGTGGCCGTGAGCGGCGGCGGGTCGAAGCTCACCGTGACCATGTCGTACCACGGCACGCCAAGCTCCGGCCGACGCAGGCCAAACACCTCGGCCACGATGCCGAATTCGAAGAGCGCCACGCCGTCGCAGATGAGCACGGCCACGAGGCGATTGGCGGGTCCGGGCACGCGTCTGGGCGTCATGGCAGGATCTTAACGCACTCTGGCATTCCTGCCACTCGACGCCAGATGCCTCCGGGCGGCAGGATCCCTCCCATGGCAGACCTTCGTTATCCCGTTGGCCCGTTCGCCGCTCCCTCGTCTTTCTCCGCGGCCGATCGCGCCGCCGCACTCACGACGCTGGCGGAGTTCCCGGCCCGCCTGCGCCTGGCCTGCGCCGGCCTCACCGACACGCAGCTCGACACGCCCTACCGGCCCGGCGGCTGGACGGTGCGACAGGTCGTGCACCACACGGCCGACAGCCACATGCACGCCTACGCGCGGCTGAAGTTCGCGGTGAGCGAAGAGAACCCCACGATCAAGCCGTACGACGAGGCGGTCTGGGCGGAGATGGCCGACGCGCGGCTGGCGCCCGTGGAGGTGTCGCTCGGCCTGCTCGACGCGCTGCACGCGCGGCTCGTGTGGATGCTGCGATCGCTCGGCGAGGCCGACTTCGCCCGCCGGCTCTTCCACCCCGAACGCGGCGGCATGTCGATCGACGACTACCTCGCGCTCTACGACTGGCACTCGCGCCACCACACCGCCCACGTCACCGCGCTGCGCGAGCGCGAAGGCTGGTAAGCTCTCGCGCGTGCTGTTCGAGTCGTGCGTCGATTCCCTCGACGCCGCCCTCGCGTCGGTGGCCGGCGGCGCCCGCCGGCTCGAGCTCTGCGCGCATCTCGACGTCGGCGGCACCACACCCGACCCGGGGCTCGTGCGCGAGGTGGTCGACGCGGTGGCGGTGCCGGTCTTCGCGATGGTGCGCCCGCGCGCCGGCTCGTTCGTCTACGGCGAGGCCGAGGTGGATGCGATGGTGCGCGACATCCGGCTGATGCGCGGCGCCGGCGCGCACGGCCTGGTGTTCGGCGCGCTGCGCGCCGACCGCACGATCGACGAGAGCGTGATGCGGCGCCTGCTGTCGCACGCGCGGCCGCTGCCGGTCACCTGCCACAAGGCGTTCGACGAAACGCCGGATCTGCTCGCCGCGCTCGGCACGCTCGTCGGGCTCGGCGTGGACCGCGTGCTCACCTCGGGCGGGCGGCCCACGGCGGCTGAAGGCACCGCGATGATCGCGGCACTTGTCGCGCGCGGGGGTGAGGCGATTACCGTGGTGGCCGGCGGACGCGTGCGGGCCGACACGGTGGCCGCGCTCGTCTGGCAGACCGGCGTGCGCGAGATACACGCCAGGGTTATCCGCGAGCCGGCACCGGCTGATGCCCTGATGCGCGAACGCTGGCGTCGCGACGTCGTGGCCCTCACCACCGCCGCAAAGTCTGGCCCCAGCCAGAATGGGGTCTGACCCCAGTATTCAGCGGAAGAGGCTTTTCGCCACGAAGAGCACGTTGGCGGGGCGTTCGGCGAGGCGGCGCATGTACCACGGGAACCAGTAGGCGCCGTAGGCGATGAGCACGCGGACGTTCTTCCGCTGCTCGGCCAGCCGGCGCTGCTCGCCACGCTGGATGCCGTAGAGCATGTGGATCTCGTAGTCGGTCTTCCCGATGCCGTTCGCGTCGCCGTGGCGCTCGAGCGCGTTGATGATGACGGTGTCGTGTGTGCCGTAGACGGCGCGGAAACCGTTGGCGCGCGACTCCGGCGCCATCATCACCTTGGCCACCGTCACGTAGTTCGCGTCCACCTCGGCCTTGTCGGGAAACGCCACCGACGGCGGTTCGGCGTAGGCGCCCTTCACGAGGCGGATGCCGATCCCTTCGCGGATCATGCGCGCCGCGTCGTCGTTGGTGCGGCGCAGGTAGGCCTGGAGGGCCACACCAATCCGCGGGACGTCCTTGCGCAGACGGCTCACCATGTCGAGCGTCGTGTCCACGTAGGACGACTGCTCCATGTCCACCCAGAAGTAGCTGCCGGCCTCCACCGCGCGCCGGCCGATGGCAAGCGCGCTGCGATACGCCGCTTCGGGATCGACGTCGAGGCCGAGCTGTGTGAGCTTGATCGACGGCTCGCAGGCGAGTCCGCGGGCCTGCGCCATGCCGATCACCTCGAGGTAGTGATCGCGCACCGCGTCGGCTTCGCGCATGTCGGTCACGTTCTCGCCGAGCCGCGTGAAAAGCGCGCCCACGCCGAGCTTCGCCTGGGCTTCGGCCGCGGTGAGCATGTCGGCCGGCGTCTCGCCCGGCATGAACACCGACACGGCGCGACGGACGAACGAGATCTTCGTGCCGTGCTCACGGAGCCAGCGGTTCTCGGAGGCGGCAAGCAGCAGCGAACGGGCGACGGACATGACGTCCACGATACGATACTCGCGTGATCCACGCGAACCTGACGGCCGGCGGCGCGAGCCACCTGCGGTGACGCCGCCCCACGTCGTCGTGGTGGGCGCCGGAGCGGCCGGCCTGATGGCCGCCCTGGCCGCGCGCGAGGCCGGCGCGCAGGTGACGCTCGTCGAAAAGACCGCCGACGGCGGCCGCAAGATCCTCATCAGCGGCGGCGGACGCTGCAACGTATTGCCGGCGGTGCCGGCGCCGGAGCGCTTCGTGAGCGAGGCCTCGCGCACGCTCGTGCGGGCGCTGCTCGGCGCCTGGCCACTGCGCGAGCAGCAGCGCTACTTCGAAGACATCCTCGACGTGCCGCTGGCGCTCGAAGCGGAGAGCGCGAAGTACTTCCCGGCGTCGAACCGCGCGCGCGACGTGCGCGACGCGCTGGTGACCCGCGCGATGGCACTCGGCGTGGAGCGTCGCTTCGGCGCGGAGGTCACATCGATCGCGCCAGCGGACGGCGGCTGGCGGATCACCCGCGCCGACGGCACCATCGCCGCCGACCGGGTGGTGGTGGCGACGGGGGGACTCTCGGTGCCGGCCACCGGCAGCACCGGCTTCGGCCTGGACGTGGCGCGTGCCATGGGCCACACGGTGCATCCGACGTATCCGGCGCTCACCCCCCTCACGGCGGCGCCGCATCCCTACGCGGACCTCGCCGGCATCTCGCTCGACGTGACGATTCACGCCCGGTCCGCGCGCGAGGAGGCCCGCTCGACCAGCGGCTTCCTCGTGACGCACCGCGGCTACAGTGGCCCGGCCGTGCTGGACGTGTCGCACGTGGCGGTGCGCGGTCTCGAGGCCGGCGGCGCGCCCGCCACCGTGCGCGTGTGCTGGACGCCGATGGACGCCGCCGCGTGGACCGTCGCGCTTCTCGAGGCGCGCGGACTCGCCGTGAACTTCGTGGCGCGTCACCTGCCGCAGCGCCTCGCCGAGACGCTGTGTGATGTGGCCGGCGTGACGCGCGAGCGGACCTGCGTGCAGCTCAGGCGCGAGGAACGCGCCCGGCTCATCACCGCGCTCACGGCGTTCGACCTGCCGTGGACCGCCCACGAAGGCTACCGGCCCGCGGAAGTGACCGGCGGCGGCGTGGCCCTCGACGAGGTGCACCGCGGCACGCTCGAGAGCCGGCGCGCCCCGGGTCTCTTCTTCTGCGGGGAAGTGCTGGATGCGTTTGGCCCGATCGGCGGCCACAACTTCCAGTGGGCGTGGTCCACCGGGCACACGGCCGGACGCGGCGCGGCGCATCACTGAGCGCCGGCGCCCGTACCTGCGTATAGTCGAACGACGGTCATCGCCGAACGGCTCCCCCTCCCGACCGTCGGCGCGCGGCAATCCGCCGCTCGACGTCCGCGCGCGAACCACCGCCTGCGGTAACTCCGTCTTGGTCAGCAACACCTCGGCACGGAACGTGGCCGGGCTTGATTGACTTTCGTCTTTAATTCGCCTTACCGTCAATGCCTTCCGGAGGCCGTGTGAGCGACCCGATCGACGACTTGTCCGCGCTGCGCATCGAACGCGCCCCGCTCGAACCCGCCCGCCGCGGCTGGGGCAAGTGGGTGCTGGTGCTGCTGCTGCTCGCCGCGGCCGGCGGCGGCGCCCGCTGGTGGACCACGCGCGTCGTGCCGGTCGAGGTCGAGGTGGCACCGGTGCGCCAGCGCGCGGCCGGCACGCAGGCGTCGGTGCTGAACGCCTCGGGCTACGTCACGGCGCGGCGGCGCGCGACGGTGTCGTCGAAGGTCACCGGCAAGGTCGTGGAAGTGAACGTCGAGGAAGGTATGGCCGTGCGGGAGGGCCAGGTGCTGGCGCGGCTCGACGACTCGACCATGCGCGCGGCGCTGGCCCTGTCGCGCGCGCAGCTCGAAGCGGCCCGGCGCGCCGTGCCGGAAGCGGAGGTGCGGCTCGACGAAGCGCGCCTCGTACAGGCCCGCCGCGAGCGCCTCGCGAAGGACGGTCTCGTCACCGCGGCCGAGATCGACACCGCCAATGCCGAAGTGAACGCGCTCGTGGCCCGCGTGGCGTCGCTGCGCGAGCAGATCGCCGTGGCCGAACAGCAGGTCGCGGTGCAGCAGACGGCGATGGACGACATGGTGATCCGGGCGCCGTTCTCGGGCGTCGCGATTTCGAAGGACGCGCAGCCCGGCGAGATGGTGTCGCCGGTCTCGGCCGGCGGCGGCTTCACGCGCACCGGCATCTGCACGATCGTCGACATGCGCTCGCTCGAGGTCGAGGTGGACGTCAACGAGAGCTACATCGGCCGGGTGTCGGACGGGCAGCCGGTGACGGCGGTGCTCGACGCCTATCCCGACTTCCAGATTCCCGCGCGCGTCATCACCACCGTGCCGACCGCCGATCGCCAGAAAGCCACCGTGCTCGTGCGGATCGGCTTCAATCAGCTCGATCCGCGCATCCTGCCCGACATGGGCGTCAAGGTGACCTTCCTGCGCGAAGCCGCGGACGCGGCGGCCCCGGAAGCGCGCCCCGTCGCCCTCGTGCCGAAGGGCGCCGTGCGCAGCGAAGGCGGCGCTTCGTATGCGTTCGTCGTCACCGGCGACACGGTGGAGCGCCGGGCCATCACCACGGCCGGCACCGACGGCGACCGCCTGGAAGTCACCGCCGGCCTTTCGTCGAGCGACCGCGTGGTCGTCTCGCCGCCGGCAGGCCTCGCGGCCGGCACCCCCATCGTCATCAAGCAGTGAAGGAGCAGACGTCCATGAGCGCACTCGTCCGGGTCAACGGCGTCCACAAGTACTTCACGCGCGGCAGCGAGCGTATCGATGTGCTGAAGGGTGTGAACATCGAGATCCCGCAGGGCGACTTCGTCGCCCTGATGGGTCCGTCGGGCTCGGGAAAGACCACTTTGCTCAACCTGCTCGGCGGCCTCGACGCGCCGTCGTCTGGCGCCGTCGAAGTCGCCGGCACGAACATCGCGCAGCTCTCGGGCGGGCAGCTCTCGCGCTGGCGCGCGCATCACATCGGCTTCGTGTTCCAGCTCTACAACCTGCTGCCGGTGCTCACCGCCGAGCGCAACGTCGATCTGCCGCTGCTGCTCACGAACCTCTCGAAGGCCGAGCGGAAGAAACGCGTGGCCATCGCGCTCAATGTCGTGGGACTCGCCGAACGCGCGAAGCACTACCCGCGGCAGCTCTCGGGCGGTCAGGAACAGCGCGTGGGCATCGCCCGCGCCATCGTGACCGACCCCACGCTGCTGCTGGCCGATGAACCCACGGGCGACCTCGACCGCAAGTCGGGCGACGAGATCCTCGACCTGCTCGCCGCGCTCAACCAGAAACACGGCAAGACGATCGTGATGGTCACGCACGATCCGCGGGCCGCCGAACGTGCCCGGCGCACCATCCACCTCGAAAAGGGCGTGCTGCTCGGAGATGCCGCATGAAGTACCTGCCGCTGCTCTGGAGCAGTCTCTGGCGGAAGAAGGTCCGCACCATCTTCACGCTGCTCTCGGTGTTCGTCGCCTTCCTGCTGTTCGGCCTGCTGATGACGATCCGCACGGCGTTCAGCTTCGGCGTCGAGATCGCCGGGCTCGACCGCCTCGTGCTCATCCACAAGGTCAGCCTCATCATGCCGCTGCCGGTGAGCTACCTGGAGCGGCTGCGCGCCACGGAAGGTGTGACGCTCGCCACGCACAACACGTGGTTCGGCGGCGTCTATCAGGACCCGTCGAACTTCTTCGCGCAGATCGCGGTGGAGCCCGATTCGTTCCTGCAGGTCTATCCCGAATACAAGGTGCCGCCCGACCAGCTCGCCGCCTGGGCGGCCGATCGACAGGGCGTCATCGTCGGCGTGGATCTGGCGCGGCGGTTCAACTGGAAGGTCGGCGACCGCATTCCGATCCAGGGCACGATCTGGCAGCCAAAGAACGGCCAGACGTGGGAGTTCAACGTCGCCGGCATGTATGACGGCGACGCCGGGATCGACAAGACGCAGTTCTTCTTCCGCTACGACTACCTCGACGAGAACCGGCGCCAGGGCGATGGCCTGGTGGGATGGTACGTCGTGAAGATCGACGACCCGTCGCAGGCCCAGGCCATGGGCGCGACCTTCGACGAGATGTTCGCGAACTCCTCGGCGGAAACGAAGACCACGACCGAGAAGGGCTTCGTCGAGGGCTTCG
>CADEFD010000063.1:23688-26727 GCA_902826515.1 uncultured Acidobacteriota bacterium | reverse complement strand
GACTGCGGTCCGCAGATCAACCCGATGATCGTCGAGGGCCAGGTGCACGGCGGCGTCGTGCAGGGCGTGGCGCAGGCGCTCTGGGAGGAAGCGGTGTATGCCGACAACGGCCAGCTCCTCACCGGCTCGCTCATGGACTACGCGATTCCCCGCGCCGACCTGCTGCCCGACATCGAGGTGCTGCACACGGTCACGCCGTCGCCGCACCATCCCCTGGGCGTGAAGGGCATCGGCGAGGCCGGCACGATCGCCTCGACGTGCACCGTCTACAACGCGGTCATGGACGCACTGCGCCCCCTCGGCGTGGATGACGTCCGGATGCCGATGACCCCCGAACGCGTGTGGCGCGCCGTGCAGACGGCGGCGAAGGGAGCCTGAACATGTACGCGCCGTCTTTCGACTATCACCGTGCCTCCTCGGTGGCCGAGGCGCAGCAGCTTCTCGCCGCCAATCCCGGCGCCAAGCTCCTGGCCGGCGGCCACAGCCTGCTGCCGATGCTCAAGCTGCGCCTCGCCGCGCCGACGGCCCTCATCGACATCGGGCGCATCAGCGCGCTCAAGGGCATCACCGCGGCGGCCGGCGGCCTGCGCATCGGCGCGATGACCACCCACCACGACGTGGCGACGTCGGCGCTCGTCGCCGCGCATTGTCCGATCGTGAGCGACGCGGCCGCGCGCATCGGCGACATGACCGTGCGCAACCGCGGCACGATCGGCGGCAGCGTGGCGCACGCCGACCCGGCGGCCGACATGCCTACCGTGCTCACGGCGGTCGGCGCCAGCATGGAGATCGCCGGCGCGGGCGGCGATGTCCGCACCGTGGCCGCCGCGGACTTCTTCCTCGGCATGATGGCGACGGCCGTGGGCGAGGGCGAGATCCTGACCGCCATCGTCGTGCCCGACCTCGGCGCCGGCAGCGGCGGCGCCTACGCCAAGTTCGCGCACCCCGCCTCCCGCTACGCGGTCGTCGGCGCGGCGGCGGTGCTCACGATGGCGGGCGGTGTCTGCAGCCGCGCCATCATCATCGTGGGCGGCGCCACGGCCACGCCGGCACGGTTGGCGTCGGTCGAGGCGGCGCTCACCGGGGCGACGCTCACACCCGAGGTCGTCGCCGCGGCCTCGGCACGGGCCGCCGGTGACATCACCGGCGACCTCATGGGCGATCTCTTCGCCTCGGCCGAGTACCGCCGCCACATGGCCGGCATCTATGTGGCGCGGGCCGTCACGGCGGCGGCCGCGCGGGCGCGGTGAGCCGGACGCCGGTGTTCGCGTCCATCGACGACGTCCAGACGCGGCTGGTCCGCGGCGGCTACGTGGCCGACCGCGGGCTGGCCACGTCGATCTATCTGGCCGTCACCCTGCGCCGGCCGCTGTTCCTCGAGGGCGAGGCGGGCGTCGGCAAGACCTCGGTGGCGGCCGCGCTCGCCGCCGTGCTCGGGGCCGACCTCATCCGCCTGCAGTGTTACGAGGGCCTCGATCTCGCGCACGCCGTCTACGAATGGGACTACGCGCGCCAGCTGCTCGAGCTGCGCATCCTCGAAGCCACGCAGGTGGTGGACCGCGAGGCGGCGCACCGTGAACTGTTCAGCGAGCGCTACCTGCTGAAGCGTCCGCTCCTGCGCGCCCTCGAAGGTGCGATCGGCCGCCCGCCGGTGCTGCTCATCGACGAGATCGACCGCGCCGACGAGGAGTTCGAGGGGTACCTTCTCGAGCTGCTTTCCGAATACCGCATCACCATTCCCGAGCTCGGCACCATCGCCGCCGACGAGCCGCCCGTGGTCGTGCTCACGTCGAACCGCACGCGCGAGGTGCACGACGCGCTCAAGCGCCGCTGCCTCTACCAGTGGATCGACTACCCGGCCTTCGACAAGGAACTGGCCATCGTGCGGCAGAAGCTGCCGGCGGCGCCGGCCACGTTGTCGCACCAGGTCACGGCCGTCGTGCAGGAACTGCGCACGACCGAACTCTACAAGGCGCCCGGCGTGTCGGAGACGCTCGACTGGGTGGCGGCGCTCGTGGCGCTCGATCGCACGGCGCTCGATCCGGCCACCATCGAAGACACACTCGGCGTCGTGCTCAAGGCGCGCGAGGACATCGAGGCGATGAAAGGTGAGCGGCTGCAGGGCCTGCTCGCCCGGGCGATGCTGCAGGGTGTGCGGCAGAGCGGCTGACCGGCCGGCGCGACGACGGATGTCTGGCACATGACCTTCACGGCCAATCTCGTGGTGTTCGGGCGGCTGCTGCGGTCCGTGGGGATGGACGTGGCGACGAGCCGCCTCGTCACGGCCGTGGACGCCCTCACCCGCGTGGGGCTGGCGCGCCGCGACGACGTCTATCACACGCTGCGCACGGTGCTCGTGACCCGGCGCGACGACGTGCCCGTCTTCGACGCCGCCTTCGCCGCCTTCTGGCAGGACCACGGCGAGCGCTGGGGGCGGCGCGACCTGCGCGCCATCGGCGAGCCGCGCAGCGCCGTGTCACTGCAGATCGAAACGGTGCTGCCGGAATTCGACACGACCGCCGATGACGGTGACGGCGGCGGATCCGACGACCTCCCGATCGGCGAGCTGCGCACGTGGAGCGGCGCCGAGGCCCTGCGCGCGCAGGACTTCGCCGACCTCACGCCGTCGGAGCTCGCCGAGGCGCGTCGCGCCATCGAGGCGCTGTCCTGGCATCCCGGCGAGCGGCGCACGCGCCGCTGGGTGCCGGGCGCCGGGCCGCGTCTCGACCTGCGCCGGGCCTTCCGCCGCAGCCTCGCGACGGGGGAGCTGCTGGTGCTGCCGCGCCGGAAGCGGCGCGTGCGCCGCCGGCCACTCGTGGTCTTCTGCGACGTCAGCGGATCGATGGAACGCTACTCCCGCATGCTGCTGCACTTCGCGCACGCGCTGACCCGCACGCATCACGGCGTCGAGGCGTTCACGTTCTCGACGCGCCTCACGCGCATCACCCGCGAACTTGGTGCCCGCCGCGTGAACGACGCGCTCGGCGCCGCCGCCCGTCGCGTGCCCGACTGGTCGGGCGGCACCCGCATCGGCGACGC
>CADEFD010000063.1:13941-23588 GCA_902826515.1 uncultured Acidobacteriota bacterium | reverse complement strand
CTCGGCAATCTCGAAGACCTCGCGCGGCACCTCAACACGCTGCCGGCGCGCCGCGTGTCGCGGCGGCGCGCGGCCGCGCCTCATGGGAGACTGGCGTCATGACCCTCGACGGCATCTATACGTTTCCGGCCCCGCGCGAGCGCGTGTGGGCCCTGCTCATGGATACCGAGGCCATCGCGTCGTGTGTGCCGGGCTGCGAGGCCCTCGAGCCGCTCGGGGGCGATCGGTATCAGGCGAAGCTCGTGGCGACCGTTGCCGCCATCTCCGGATCCTACGAAGGCACCGTGGCGATGCTCGACAAGGTGGCGCCGGAATCCTACCGGCTGGTCATCGAAGGGGCGGGCAAACACGGCTTCGTGAACGGGGAATCGCGCATCACCCTGCGTGAAGAGGGCGCCACGACGATCGTGGACGTCACCGGCACGATGGAGGTGGGCGGCATGATCGCGCGGATGGGGCAGCGCCTCATCGGCAGCGTCTCGAAGATGATGCTCGACCGCTTCTTCGCGTGTATGGCCGGGAAGGTCCAGGGGCCGGGGGCTCGGGGCTAGGGACCGGGGCGGTCCGCTGCCCGCTGCCCGCGTGCTTCGCGCTACACTCGCGCGCATGTCACCTAGCGCCCTTCGCGTTGCCGCGCTCGCCAGTCTCGTTCTCCCTGCCGTCACCTTCGGCCAGACCCCGCCGAATGTCGCTGCCGATGCCGAGCGGCGTATCGAAGCCGGTCTGCGGCAGGTGGTCACCTGGCGGCGCGATTTCCATCAGCACCCGGAGCTCGGCCTGCAGGAAACGCGCACGTCGAAGATCATCGCCGACCACCTGCGGTCGCTCGGACTCGAGGTACAGGTGGGCGTGCCCGGCGCGCCCACGGCCGTGGTCGGTGTGCTCAAGGGCGCGAAGCCCGGCCGGGTCGTGGCGCTGCGCGCCGACATGGACGGCCTGCCCGTGACCGAGCAGGTGGACCTGCCCTTCAGGTCCACCGCGAAGGCGATGTGGAACGGCGTCGAAACCGGCGTGATGCACGCCTGCGGCCACGACAACCACATGGCCATCCTGCTCGGCGCGGCCACCGCGCTCGCCGGGATGAAGGAGCAGCTGCCCGGCAGCGTGAAGTTCATCTTCCAGCCGGCGGAGGAAGGACCGGGCGGCGCGGAGCCGATGGTGAAGGCCGGCGTCCTCAAGAACCCGAACGTGGATGCCGTCTTCGGCCTGCACGTGTTCCCGTTCCCGGCCGGGCAGATCGTCTACCGCTCAGGACCACTCATGGCGAGCGCCGACGAGTTCACCATCACGGTCACGGGCCGGCAGACGCACGGCGCCGTGCCGTGGGGCGGCGTCGATCCGATCGTCATCGGCGCGCAGATCGTGACGGCCTTCCAGTCGATCGTGGCGCGTCAGGTGAACATCGCCGAAGCGCCGGCGGTGGTCACGGTGGGCAAGTTCGCCGGCGGCAACCGCTCGAACATCATTCCCGACACGGTCGAACTCGTGGGCACGATCCGCGCCTTCGACGAAGGCGAACGCACGAAGATCCGTGAGCGCGTGCGCGCCATCGCCACCAACTACGCGACGGCGTCGGGTGCCACCGCGAAGGTGGAATTCGGGCTCGGCTACCCGGTGACGAAGAACGATCCGGCGCTGACCGAACGGATGGTGCCCACGCTGAAGCGCGTGGCCGGCGACGCCCAGGTGAAGGTCGGGGCGCTGACCGGCACCGCGGAAGACTTCTCGTACTTCCAGCAGGACGTGCCCGGGCTGTTCTTCTTCCTCGGCGTGACGCCGCCCTCGCAGGATGCGACGAAGGCGGCGCTCAACCACTCGCCGCTCTTCTTCGCCGATGAAACGGCGCTGCCGGTGGGTGTGCGCGCCCTTGCCCACCTGACGCTCGACTACCTCTTCGGCGCTACGGCACGATGAGCGGCGTGTCGAGGCGCACGCGCAGGATGGTGCCGGCCGGCAGCGTCACGTCCTGACCTTCGGTGGCGGCGATGACTCCGCCGCCGCCGACGAGGATGCCGGTGAGCACGCCCTTGAAGCCGCCGAGGATGCCGCCGATGATGGCGCCCACGCCGGCGCCGGCGCCGATTTTCCCGGCATCACCCTTGAACCCCTCACTTTCGAGGGCCTGAAGCACCGTGGCGCGCACCTTCGTGGTCTGGTTGCGCACGGTCACCTGATCGAAGACCACCGTCAGCGAACCCTTGCGATCGAGGCGGCCCGGGCGGTTCACGGCGGTCACGGTGCCGCGGAAGACCGAGCCGGCCGGCACGAGCACGTGCTCCTGGTTGTCGACGTTCAGCACGGTCGTCGCTTCGACGCGGTCTTCCACCTGCGCATTCGCCGACGTCAGCGTGTTCTGCAGCCGGACGTCGATCTCGGTGCCCACGGGGAGTTCACGGTCGCCGCCGGAGGGCGCCGAGGTCGAGATGCCGCGGGCCACCGACTGGGCGCGCGTCCTGATGCGATCGATCCGGGTGCGGACGTCGGCCACTTCGTTCTGCGACACCTTGCCCTCGCGCCGCAGCTTGCCGCGCAGATAGGCGATGTCGTCGCGCACCTCGCCGAGTTCGCGATCGAGGGCGCCGGCCTGCGCGGTGTCGCGGGTGCGGGCCTGCGTGATGTCGTTCGAGACGGTGGCGGCGGCGTCCTGCAGGGCCTGGAGATCGGCGGACGTGACGTCCTGCGCGGCGATGGACGTGGTGAAGGCGAGCAGGGTCGTGGCGAGCGCGAGTCTGAACATCGAGACCTCCGTGGAGTGACCGTCCCATCATGGTCCGTCCGCGACGTCGTGGGAACGGGCTGGGGCCGGTCGAGCTGGCGTCGCACGCGCCGACGGCGGCCGGGGGAGGCGCCTGGCAGGTGCAGCTGATCGGTCAGACGCCGCGCCGGCCCGGATAGTTCCTCCCGGGCGGCCGCGGCTGACGTTGCGGTATGCTGCGGGCGCCTTTTCCCCGCGCCGCAGGAGCTGTCCGATGCCCGTCACCCGCCGCACGTTCCTCTCGACCACCGCCTCGACGCTGGCCCTGGGGCTCGGCCCGGCCCGCGGGTTCGCCCAGCCCGCCGCCCCGGTGGCCCCGCCGCCCGTGACGAACTTCACCGAGATCCGGCGCGGCGTCGGGTTCTTCACGGGCAGTGGCGGCACCATCGGTTATCTGGTGAACGGCGCCGGCGCCGTGGCCATCGACAGCCAGTTCGCCAACACCGCCGCCATTGCCGTGGCCGGGCTGAAGCAGCGGGCGCCGCAGGGCATCGAGATGCTGCTCAATACGCACCATCACGGCGACCACACGGGCGGCAACCAGGTGTTCCGCGGCGCCGTGAAGCGCATCGTCGGCCACGTGAACTGTCTCGAGTGGCACCGCAGGACCGCGGCCGCCGCGAAGAGCGAGTCGCAGACGTCGTTTGCCGACACCACCTTCACCGATCAGTGGAAGACGAGTTTCGGCGACGAGACCATCCAGGCGCGCTACTACGGCGCCGGGCACACGAGCGGCGATGCCGTCTACCACTTCGAGAAGGCCGACGTCGTGCACATGGGCGACCTGCTCTTCAATCGCGCGCATCCGAACATCGACCGGCCGGCCGGGGCCTCGGTCGCGAACTGGATCACCGTGCTCGAGAAGGTGGCGCGGGCGCACGGCAACGACACGATCTTCATCGCCGGACACGGGAAAGACAACGCCGTGCGCTGCGGCAAGGCCGAAGTGACGCACTTCCGCGGCTACCTGTCGGCCTGCATGGACACAGCGAAGAAGGCGGTGGCCGCCGGGCAGACGAAGGACAGCCTGCTCGCGACCACCACGCTGCCCGGCTTCGACGACACGATCGCCCTCAACGCGCGCCTGACCGCGGGTTTCGTGCTCGGCGTCTGTTTCGACGAACTCAGGGAGAAGAAGTAGTGCTGAAGAAGAGACTGTCGCTCACGTTCCTCGGACTCGTAGTGCTCGCCGCGGCGCTCGCCGCGCAGGCGCCGCCGGCGCAGACGCCGGCGATGACGGAGAAGTCATTCGGCAGCGGGCCGCTCGATCGCCTGGCCTTCCGCCAGATTGGTCCCGGCGCGCCCTCGGGCCGCATCGACGACTTCGCCGTGCTCGAGAGCGACCCCGCCACGTTCTACGTGGCGGCGGCCACCGGCGGCATCCACAAGACGACCAATGGCGGCGTCACGTTCACGCCGGTCTTCGACAACGAGAGCACGTCGTCGGTCGGCGACATCGCCATCGCGCCCACCGACGCCAATCTCCTCTGGGCTGGCACCGGCGAGAACAACAACCGGCAGTCGTCGTCGTGGGGCGATGGCATCTTCAAGAGCACCGACGGCGGCCGTTCCTGGAAGCACATGGGCCTGCGCGCCAGCAAGCAGATCGCGCGCGTCATCGTCGACCCGGTGGACTTCAACGTGGTGCACGTGGCGGCGCTCGGCGACCTGTGGGCCGCCGGCGGCGAACGCGGCGTCTACAAGACCACCGACGGCGGGCAGACGTGGAAGCGCACGCTGCACGTGAACGACGATACCGGCGCCACCGAGCTTGTGATGGACCCGACGAACAACAAGGTGCTCTACGCCGCCACCTACCAGCGGCGGCGGGCGCAGTGGGGCATGAACGGCGGCGGTCCCGGCAGCGGCATCTGGAAGTCCATGGACGGCGGAGAGACCTGGACGAAGCTCGAGACCGGCATCCCCGAGGGGGCCAAGGGCCGCATCGGGATGGACATCTACCGCGCCAATCCCAACGTGCTCTACGCGCGCATCGAACACGCGACCGAAAGCGGCGTCTACCGCACCGACGACGCCGGCGCCACGTGGCGGAAGATGAGCAGCGTCAATCCGCGGCCGATGTACTTCAGCCAGATCCGCATCGACCCGCAGAGCGACGCCCGCATCTACGTGCTCGGCGTGCAACTGCACGTCTCGGATGACGGCGGTCGCACCTTTCGCGACGACGGCGCGGCGCGCATTCACGTGGACTTCCACGCCATGTGGATCAACCCCGCCAACCCGAAGCACGTCCTGCTCGGCGGCGACGGCGGTGTAAGTGTCTCGCACGATCGCTCGGCGACCTGGCAGTACTTTCCGAATCTGGTGCTGGCGCAGGCGTATCACGTGGCCTATGACATGCGGACGCCGTTCTATCACGTGTGCGCCGGCCTCCAGGACAACAACACCTGGTGCGGCCCGAGCGGCGTGCGCACCAATTCCGGTATCGCCAACGACGACTGGTACGTGGTGAACGGCGGCGACGGCTTCCAGCCGTTGATGGACCCGACCGACCCGAACGTCATCTACGCGGAGTCGCAGGACGGGCGGATGAACCGTGTCGATCGCACGACCAACGAACGCACGGCCGTGCGGCCCGAACCGCTCGAGGCGAAGGAAGGTGAGCCGTCGTCGTTCCGCTACAACTGGGACACGGCGATGCAGCTTTCGCCGCACGATCCCTCCACCATTTACATCGGCGCGCAGATGCTGATGAAGTCGAGCGACAAAGGCCGCTCGTATGCGCCCATCAGTCCTGATCTGTCCACCAACACGAACCGCGAGACCCTGTCGATCATGGAGACGAGCGACAAGGAGGTGCGGATCGCGAAGAACGACGGCGTGACGGCGTGGGGCACGATCGTCACGCTCGAAGAATCGGCGCGGCGGGCCGGTGTGATCTGGACGGGCACCGACGACGGCGTCGTCAGCGTGACGCGTGATGCCGGTAAGACCTGGAACAACGTGACGGCGAAGTTCGCCGGGGTACCGAAGTGGACCTACGTGTCAGACGTCGTGCCGTCGCAGCACGCGGACGGCACGGCCTACATCACGTTCGATGGGCACCGCGGCGGCGACTACAACACCTACGTGTTCTCGACCACCGACTTCGGCGCCACGACGCGCTCGATCGTGAGCAACCTGCCAGAAGGCGAAGTCGCTCGCACGATCCTCGAAGACCCGAAGAACGCCGAGCTGCTCTACCTCGGCACCGAAACCGGCCTCTGGGTGTCGCACAACCGCGGCGGGCAGTGGACGCGGGTCAAGGCGAACCTGCCGACGACGCCCATCTACGAGATGAAGATCCACCCGCGCGAGAACGATCTCATCCTCGCAACGCACGCGCGCGGCATCTGGATCCTCGACGACGCCGGCATCATCCAGCAGTGGTCGAAGGCCGAGGCCGTCGGCACGTTCGCGTTCGATCCCGATCCGGCGACCGCCTTCAACCAGGCGAACGACAAGATGAAGGGCTTCGAGGGCGACATGCAGTTCCTCGGCCTGAACCCGGCGCCGGGCGCCACGCTCGCCTACAAGCTCGCGACCGACGCGAAGCAGGTGAGCTGGGTCATCCGCGACGGCAACACGCAGGTGCGCGAGATCGCCGGTGATGTGATGCGTAACCGCAACACGGCCGGCCTCCACATCGTGAAGTGGGATCTGCGCGTGCAGCCGCTCCGTCCGCTCACGCCGGCTCCGGGCGCGCCGGCCGCGGGTGGCGGCGGTGGCGGGGGTGGATTCGGCGGCGGCGGCAACAACGGTCCGATCGTGCTGCCCGGCAGCTATCGCGCGACACTGCGCGTGGACGGCAAGGACGTGCGGACGGTGAACGTGACCGTGCGCGGTGATGCCGAGATCCGCATCACCGACGCCGACCGCAAGACCTGGTTCGACACCGCCAAGGGCCTGCACGACCTGCAGACGGAGGCCAACGCGGCTGCGCAGATCGTGCAGGACGCCAGCGCGCAGATGACGCTGCTCACGCAGCAGACACGGAATGCCACGATTCCGCCGAACGTGAAGTCGTCGATGGACAACCTCAACACCGAACTCGAACGCCTGCGCCGGCGGCTGGGCCTCGGCGGCGGCGGCGGTGGTGGCGGTAACGCCGAGAACGTCCGCGGCCGCGTCGGTCAGCTCAAGGGGGCGATCATGGGCTCGACGTCGGTGCCGACGACGACGCAGATGGCGATGATCCGCGAGGTGCGTTCGGCGCTGCCGAAGGTCATCGAGGATGCGAATGCGGCCGGCCGGAAGATGCCGGCGCTCGTGCGCGACCTCATCGGCGCCGGCGTGGTCTTCACGCCGGTGAAGTAGGCGACGTTCCCAGCGGTTGCCGGGCGGCAACGTGAGCAGACACGGATGAGAAAGCGCTCTACGAAGACCGCGGATCCGCTTGATGGTCCGGTGGACTTCGCCAGGTTCACGCCGGTGCGTCGGCGGGCGTTTGCCGGTGCGGGTGAGCCCGGCGGCCCGTCGCTCCGTTCCTTGTGGGAGATGCCGGAACTGACGCCCGATGCCGTGATGGTGCGGCGCGGGCGGCCAGCACGCGGGGAGCGGCGTCCGTCGAGTGTCCGGTCTGTGCGCCTTCCTGAGGCGCTGTGGAAGGACGTCGAGCGGGCGGCGCGTGCAAAGCGGTTGAATGTGCAGCAGGCGCTGCGCGCGGCGCTGCTTGGCTGGATTCGTCGCGCGGGTTGATCGGCGGGGGCGGGCCGGATCGGCCGGAGCATAACACCGCCCGCAGCCGCTGGCGACCGACGCGTCAGAGCACGTCGAGCAGCGGTACGTCCGTGCGCGCCGCCAGCGCGAGCATTCGCCGTAGCACGGCATCGTGCGCGGCGGCGTCGTGCGGCGGTCCCATCGGCGCGCCGAGCGGCTGTGGCACGGCGAGCGCCCGCGGGGGCGCCAGCTTCCGCGTGACGTCGGCCATCACGGTGAGCGACACCGTGACGATGCCGTGCCGTTCGAGTTCCGTCTGGACCAGACTCACGGTCTGGTGGCACATCGGTCAAACGGGCACGAGCAGCGCGATGTCCACCCCGTCGCCCGCCAGCAGCGTGGCGGCAGCTGGCGCGAACTCCTCGATGAGGCGCTCGGGACGCGTGATCGAACCCATGAACGACAGGTGGCGCGGCGCCACTTCGCCGATGGCGCCCGCATCCGCCAGGGCGCGCAGGCGTTCGAGCGGGAAGGCGACGTTGCGGTCGAGGGCAATCGGCGCCGGGTCGTAGGCGTCGCTCTTGTGGTGCATCGTGAGCGCGTCGAGCGCGGTGTCTGCCGCGATCGTGCGGAACGACGCATCGCCGCCCTTGAGCTCGAGATCGAACGGCGTGTCGCCCGGCGCCACGAAACCCGCGGACGTCACGAGCGCCAGCCGCGCCTCCGTTACCGGACGCGTCAGCCGCGCCGCGGGCACGGCCTCGGCCCGCCGCCACCGGTAGGTGCGCAGCAGGAACTGGTATCTGAGCGGCAGGTCCGCGGGAAACATCGACGTCAGGCCGCGCCGGAGCGCGGCGGCGCTACGAGCCCGACGACTTGTCGAGGTTGCCCGACCAGAGATAGTCGCGCGTCTCGCTCACGATCACGCCGTTCAGCGCCAGCAGGGCGATGAGGTTCGGCACGGCCATGAGCCCGTTGGCGACGTCCGAGAAGCTCCACACGGCCGTCAGCGTTGACACTGAACCGGTCATGACTGCGATCACCCAGAGCATCCGGTAGTACTTGATGACGCCAAGTCCGAAGAGATACTCCGCGGCCTTCTCGCCGTAGTAGGCCCAGCCGAGGATGGTCGAGAAGACGAAGGTGAGCAGGCCGATGGTCAGCACGATCGGGCCCACCACGTGCAGGTCTTCGAAGGCGAACTTCGTGAGGGCGGAGCCGCTCAGGCCCTGCTGCCAGCCGCCCGAGTTCACGACCACGATGCCGGTGAGCGCGCAGACCACCACCGTGTCCCAGAAGGTGCCGGTGGCTGACACGAGCGCCTGGCGCACGGGGTTCTTCGTCTGCGCAGCGGCCGCCACGATCGGCGCGCTGCCCAGGCCCGACTCGTTCGAGAAGAGGCCGCGGGCCACGCCGAAACGCATCGCCTGCATCACCCCCGCGCCGAGGAAGCCGCCGACGGCCGCGTGGCCGGTGAACGCGCTGCTGAAGATGAGGCTGAGCGTGCCGGGCACACGGTCGATGTGCATGACGATCAGGATCACGCAGCCAAGGATGTAGAACGCGGCCATGAACGGCACGAGCTTCTCGCAGACGCTCGCGATCGAGGTGATGCCGCCGAGGATGACGATCCCCGTCAGCACGGTCATGATGGTGCCAGTGACCCACGGCGACACGCCGAACGTCTGCTGCGCCAGTCCGGAGATCGAGTTGGCCTGCGTCATGTTGCCGATGCCGAAGGCGGCAATCGCCGTGAGCGCGGCGAACAGGATGCCGAGCGGCTTGCTGCCGAGGCCGCGTTCGAGCGCGTACATCGGCCCGCCGGCCATCGTGCCGTTGGGCATCTTCACGCGGTACTTCACGGCCAGCACGGCTTCCGAATATTTGGTGGCCACGCCGAAGACACCGGTGAGCCACATCCAGAGCACCGCCCCCGGGCCGCCGGCCGCCACCGCCGTGGCCACGCCCACGATGTTGCCGGTGCCGATCGTGGCGGCGAGCGCCGTCGTGAGGGCCCCGAACTGCGTGACGTCGCCGTCGCCCTCCTTCTCGCGGGAGAACGACAGGCGGATCGCCTGCGGCAGATAGGTCTGGATGAACTTGAGCCGCACCGTGAGGAAGAGGTGCGTGCCGAACAGCAGGATGAGAAGGGGCGGCCCCCAGACGAAATCGCTCGCCTGGGCGAGAAGGGCTTCAAGGCTCTGCATGGCGGTGCAGTGTACCAGTGTTCCCG